>CAZONM010000567.1:0-2975 GCA_964580865.1 uncultured Myxococcales bacterium
CGCCCGCCGCGCCCGCCGCGCCCGCCGCGCCCGCCAACCCCGCCACGCCGGCGCCCCCCGCGCAGAACCCCGAGAAGCCGCAGCCTCCCAAGGCGCCGAAGAAGTCGCCCGAGCTGCTCGAGGCCGGCAAGAAGTCCTACGACGTCAACTGCTTGCCGTGTCACGGCGAGAAGGGCGACGGCAACGGGCCCGTGGGTCAGGCGTTGGTGCCGAAGCCGCGCGACTTCGCGAAGGACCCGTTCAAGCAGGGCAGCAAGCCCGAGCAGGTGTTCGTGAGCATCACCACCGGCGTGAAAGACACCGCCATGGTGGGCTACCCGCAGCTCTCCGAGGACGAGCGCTGGGGCCTCACCTACCACGTCCTCGAGCTGGTGCCGAAGGCGGGCAAGGGCGCCAAGGGCAAGGGCAAGGGCGCGACGCCGGCGACGCCCGCAGCGCCCGCCACGCCGCCGGCCCAGTAGCGCGCGAACGCGCGGCGCCTGTGGCCTTTTGCACCGCGGGCGCGTGCACTGTCGCGCGCGACGGCCCTGTCGCTCGTGGGCACGATGACTGCATCATGGTCGCGCTCGAGGCGGGGCCATGCGCAGCGAGATCACGATCCCGGTCGAGGGCCAGCACACGTGCGCCACCATCAGCGTGCCGCGCCACGCGCGCGGCATCGTGCTGTTCGCGCATGGCAGCGGCAGCAGTCGGCACAGCCCGCGCAACCGCGCCATCGCCGCCGCCCTCGAGGAGGGCGGCCTGGCCACGCTCCTGGTGGATCTGCTGACGCCGGAGGAGGAGCGCGAGGATCAAGCGACGCGCGCCTTGCGCTTCGACATCGCCCTGCTCGCGGGGCGCGTGGTCGACGCCATCGCCTGGCTCGAGCGCGAGGCGCAGAACCTGCCCATCGCGCTGTTCGGCGCCAGCACCGGCGCCGCCGCCGCGCTGGTCGCCGCCGCCGAGCGCGCCGACGCCGTGCGCGCGGTCGTGTCGCGCGGCGGCCGGCCCGACCTGGCGGGCGCCGCGCTCGCCGAGGTGACGGCGCCCACGCTCCTCATCGTGGGCGGCGCCGACCCCGAGGTGCTCGCGCTCAACCGCGCGGCCTACGACGCGCTCACCTGCGAGCGCGAGCTGGCCATCGTGCCGGGGGCCACGCATCTGTTCGAGGAGCCCGGCGCGCTCGAGGAGGTCGCGCGTCTGGCGCGGGCCTGGCTCGTGCGCTTCGTCTGAGGGGCTACCGCCGCGCGCGCACGCTGAGCGCGTTGTGCTTGGCGGGCTCGGCGGCGCGCTTCTGTCGCTTGAGCGTGGTCTTCTTCTCGCGCCACACGCCGGGGTCGGGTCCGTCGACCAGCGCGCGCACGCCGGCCAGGGTGTCGGCGTAGCGCTTGGCGCGCGCCTCGCGCGTCATGGCGCCTTGGTACACCGACTGCGAGCGCAGCGCGCGCGACGGCTGCTCGGCGTTCAGCTCATCGAGCAGGCGGCGCGCGGCGTCGCCGCCCAGGTAGCCGAGCGACCACAGCGCGCCGTCCAAGATCCAGTACTCGGTGTCGGTGGTGACGTGCAGCTCGCGCGTGCGGTCGGCGAGCGTGGGCGCCGCGCTCGCGGCGCGGCGACCGAAGGCCGCCAGCGCCTTGGCCAGGTGCGCGACGCACGCGCTGTCGGGGGCCTCGTACAGGCAAGCGTCGAGGAGCGGCACCATGCGCTCGTCGACGCGTCCGGCGCGCGCCAGCTCGCGCAGCGCGAGCGCGGCCACGTGGGCGCGCTCGCGGTCGTGCTGCACCAGCGAGAGATAGAGGCGAAAGACCTCCTCGACGGGCTCGGCCGTCAGCTCGCGGATCAGCTCGTCGAGGGGGTCGGTCATGGGCGCGTGGCTCGTGCTAGCGTGGGCCATCCTCAAGGCGGCGGTGCATGGAGATCAACAGGAAAGCTCGGCGGTCCGGCAGCGCGCCGACGGCCAAGGCCAAGCGGACCGACGCCGAGCGGGCGGCGCGGGGCACGGCCAAGAAGCCCGGGCGCGCCGTCGACAAGCCGGCGCGTCAGCAGGATCGGCTCGAGCGGCGCCTGCGCGAGGAGCTCGACGGCAGCGGCGCCAACCAACGCGTGCGCGATGCAGTGGCCCGGCTCCTCGGGCAGGAGCGCACGCCGGCGGTCGAGCGTCTGCTCGCGCGCGTGCAGACGGCGCAGCGCGTCGAGACCGTCGGCCCCTACGGGCCCTGATCGCCGCGGCCCCGATCGGATCTCGGGGGGATCCACGCAACCGTCAGCCGGCGGCCCCGAGAATGTAGGTGCAGAGTCCACCAGCGCACACATTGTGCGCGGCACCAACCCGAGCGCCGATGCGCTCCTTCGGAGAGTCCATGTCGCTGACCATCGAACGAGGCATCTTCCCCAAGCTCATGAAGGACTTCAAGGCCGCCGCCGAGACCGGCGGGCGCATCAGCGCCGCCGAGGTCAAGAAGACGGTGACCAAGGGCATGAACCAGATCAAGGCCGAGTACGACGGCGCCGACTCCGAGAAGGGCCTGGCGGCGGCGCGCAACGCGCTCGCCAAGACCGTGCGCGCGGCCGACAAGAACTGGAACCTGACGGGCGCCGCCTACCGCGAGGCCCGTGAGCTGCTCGGCGCCAACCTCGACGGCAAGGCCGGCAAGCTCGCCGACCTCGAGAAGAAGATCCGGAACGCCGTGCGCAGCACCTCGGTCAGCCCGTACGGTGGTTGATCGCGTCGCGCGCTTCTTTCGCGCGGCCATGACCCTCGCCGCCGAGTCGGAGCGCCGACTCGCGCGCGCGAGGGTCGTGCCGCTTCCACGCACCGAGGGCGGCGGCAGCCTGGTGGCGCGCGTGAGCGCGGCCGGCGGCGCCTGTTACGCCAAGCTGCGCGTGGAGCAGAGCGACGGCGCTGAGCGCGAGCGCTGGGCGCTTGCGGCGCTCGATCGCGCGCCCGACGTGCCCGCGCCGCGCCTGTGGTGGAGCGCGAGCGCGCGGCGCGTGGT
>CAZONM010000568.1:0-2966 GCA_964580865.1 uncultured Myxococcales bacterium
GCCACCGCCAGCCCGTGCGGCGCTCCGTCGCGGCAGCACAGCGCCTCGCGCGCGGCCTCGCGGATGGGGCGGTAGCCCGTGCAGCGGCACAGGTTGCCGTCGAGGGCGCCGCACACCGCCGCGGGGGTGGGCGGTGCGCCAGCCTCGTAGGCCTCGGCGATGGCGACGGCGAAGCCCGGCGTGCAGTAGCCGCACTGCGAGCCGTGGCGCTGCGCTAGCGCGGCCTGCGCCGGGTGCAGATCGTCGTCACCCGCGAGCCCTTCCACGGTGCGCACCTCGCGTCCGTCGATCATGGGCAAGAGCGTGAGGCAGGAGTTGACCGCGCGCCACGCGGGCCGTCCACCCGCGTCGACGTCGGAGAGCAGCACGGCGCAGGCGCCGCAGTCGCCCTCGGCGCAGCCCTCCTTCGTGCCCGTACGGCCGGTGCCGCGCAGCCACTGCGAGAGGGGCTGGAGCGGATCGACCTGCTCGATGGTGATGGGGGCGCCGTTGAGCTGGAAGGAGATCGAGCGCATCGCGCGTGTCACCGGTGGCGCACGGCCGCCACGTCACCCGTCGGCCGTTCTGGTCAGTAGTTGGGGTCCCAGTCCGACGCCGGCAGGATCTTCCAGCCCGAGTCGTACTTGGCGCTGGTCACCCGCAAGACGCGCAGCGGCCACAGGCGCGACTGCTTGCCCTGCTCGCGCTCCTCGACCATGAAGCGGTGGAACTCGAGGCGGTAGTTGCCCTCCTTGCCGAGCTTCTTCGCCTCCCTGCGCCACGGGTTGTCGGGGTGCCAGAACACGTCCTTGCCCACGCGCGCGACGTAGGCGAAGAGCGGGAAGTCGTCTTGGAACTTTGCCGAGGCCTCCTGCGTGGGGCCGAGCATCTTGGCCGCCTGCTCCTGCGTCAGCGAGAGGCTGTCGTCTTCCTTCACCACGATCATGTTGAGCGCCTCGGCGCCCACCTTGTCGAGCAGCCACATGGCCTTCATGGCGCCGAAGATCGAGCGCTCCTCGACGCGCGCCTCGTCGCGGCTCACGATGCGCCAGTTGGGGATGTTGAAGTCGCGCGCCGTCAGCGTGGCGCCGCCGAGGAGGAGATCGCGCGACTCGTCGGTGCCCTTGCCCGCCAGCGCGTTCAGGTAGGCCTCGGCCATCTTGCGCGGCTCATCGAGCACTCCGGGGCCGTCGATCTTGCCGGCAGGCGGCGGCTCGGTCTTGACCTCGCGCGGCGCGGCCTTCTTGGCGGCGGGCTTGGCAGCCTTGTCTCCGGGCGTCCCCGGCTGCAACAGCGCGACGACGACGAGGGCGGCGAGCGACATCGATCCTCCGGGCGATGATGGGCGAGTTGCCCCGACCGCGGCTGACGCTACCACTGGAGGACGCATGCGCGCACCCGCCGGCCCGCCATCCGCCCTTGGCCAAAAGGTTGCCGTCGCCGGCGGACTCGGTGCACCATCGACGCGCATGGAAGTGACGGGGTCGGGGCGTACCGACGTCGGCAAGAAGCGCGAGCACAACGAGGATTACCTCCTCCAGGTGCCCGAGCTCGGCCTGTACATGGTGTGCGACGGCATGGGCGGTCACGCCGGCGGCGAGGTGGCCTCGGAGACCGCCGCCCGCACCGTGCGACAGCACCTCGAAGAGCACCGCGAGGTGATCGAGCGCTACGACGAGAGCGGTCCGGCGCGCGACAACCTGCTGCGCCTGGTGGACGACGCCGTGCAGCTGGCCTCGACCACGGTGTACGGCATCGCCACGTCGGAGCGCGGCAAGGCGGGCATGGGCACCACGCTGACCATGGTGCTGGTGCTGCGCAACATCGGCGTGATGGGGCACGTGGGCGACACGCGCCTCTACCTGCAGCGCGCCGGTCGCATGCACCAGCTCAGCGAGGACCACACCTACGTCAACGAGATGGTTCGGCGCGGCATGGCCACGGCAGAGGTGGCCAAGAAGGGCCCCTACGCCAATGTCATCACGCGCGCGGTCGGCATCCAGTCGACGGTGCGCGTGGACACGCTGCTATTCGACATCCTGCCCGGCGACACCCTGCTGCTCTGCTCCGACGGCCTGTCGAAGCACGTCGAGAGCATCGACGAGCTCGGGCGCGTCTTGGGCAACGCCGCGCCGGCGGCGGCGGCGCAACAGCTGGTGGACATCGCCAACGCGCGCGGCGGCGCCGACAACATCACGGCGCTGGTGCTGCGCGCCGCGGCCGATGGCGCCGGTGACGACGACGCCGAGCGCAGCCGCACCACCGAGGTCAACCTCAAGCTCGACACGCTGAAGGACATCAAGCTGTTCAGCGCCCTCGATCTTGGCGAGCTGTGCAAGGTGCTCAACGTGGTGCGCGCGCAGGAGATCGCGAAGGGCGAGGTGGTGCTGCGCGAGGGCGAGCCCGGCGACTCGCTCTACGCGATCCTCGACGGCAAGTTCGTGGTGTCGCGGGCGGGCCAGGCGATCACGTGGCTGGCCCGGGGCGCGCACTTCGGTGAGATGACGCTGTTCAACAACCGGCCGCGCTCGGCGACCATCGAGGCGCTCGAGAAGTCGCGGGTGCTGGTGATGGAGCGCGGCCGCTTCGTGGAGCTCGTGCAAAAAGAGCCGCAGCTCGGCGTCAAGCTCCTATGGACGTTCGCGCAGGTGCTGTCGCTGCGCCTCGACGAGACCAGCGTGCAGCTCTACGGCGCCGTGCAGGTCGACACGCGGGACACGGACCTGATGACGCCGTTCAAGCGCGGCGGCTGACGCCGACGATCTTCACCGCAGCCGAATGCGCTTGCGCCGCCCGCCGTGCGTCGGTGGCACCGCCGTGGTCGCCGGCGAGGTCGACAGCACCAGCGCCTCCGCCGGGATGACCGGCGCCTGCTCGACGGGCGCGGCGGGCGGCGTCAGGAACGCGCGCAGCGCCTCACGAACCCGCGCGAGCTCGCCGCCGAGGGCATGATGCGCCAGGAGCTCATCGAGGAGCTCACCATCGAG
>CAZONM010000569.1:0-2959 GCA_964580865.1 uncultured Myxococcales bacterium
ACCGCGCCGGAGGGCACGCTGCGGCGCGGCGCCCGCGGCGAGGAGGTGCGCGACCTGCAGCGCCAGCTCAACCAGCGCGGCGCCGAGCCCGCGCTCGCCGAGGACGGGCGCTTCGGCCCAAAGACCGAGCGCGCCGTGAAGGACTTCCAGCGCAAAAACGGCATCCCGGGCAACGGCGTCGCGGGTCCGAAGACGCGCGAGACGCTCGCCAAGGCGCCGAGCACGCCCGCCCGCCCCGATCGCCCCGAGGGTCCCACCACGCCCGCGCGCCCGGCGGGCCCCGAGCGCGCGGGCACGCAGCGATCGGTCAAGGGCTTCCGCGAGGTGAACGAGCAGAAGCTGAAGGACATGTTGCCGCCCCAGGCCAAGCACCTGGCGCGCTCGTTCATCGACGCGGGCCGGCGCCACAACGTCGACCCGGCGGTCCTCGCGGCCATCGCCAAGCACGAGACCGGCAACTTCACGTCGAGCGCGTTCAAGAACAAGAACAACGCCATGGGCATCTCGAACGATCGCGGGCCCATCCACATGCCATCCCACGAGGCGTCCATCGACAAGATGGCCAAGCTGCTCGGCTCGACGTCATCGGGGCCGTACAAGAACGCGCGCACCATCGCCGAGGTGGGCCGCATCTACGCGCCCATCGGCGCGCAGAACGATCCCACCGGGCTCAACTCGTCGTGGGTGACGGGCGTGGCGCGCTTCGCCGATCAGTTCGCGCGCGCGCGCTGATCACGACACCAGCATGGCGGTGGCCAGCTTCTTGGCCACGGCCTCGTCGACCAAGGTCTCGACGAGCGCGAGCGCGAAGGCCAGCGCCGTGCCGGGGCCGCGGCTCGTGACGACGTTGCCGTCCTTGACCACCGGCGTGCTCTTCTGCACGTTGGCGCCGGTGAGCTGCTCCTCGAACCCCGGGAAGCACGTGGCGCGCTTGCCTGCGAGCACGCCGGCCTTGCCGAGCGCGATGGGCGCGGCGCAGATGGCGGCCACCACCCGCCCGGCGGCGTGGTGGGCCTTGAGAAACGCCTGGGCGCCGTCGTGGTCGCGCAGGCGCGCGGCGCCAGGCATGCCGCCGGGCAGCACCACCGCCTGGTAGCGGTCGCCGGCGTGGTCGGCGAGCAGCGCGTCGGCCTCGAGGGTCAGCTGGTGGGAACCCACCACGCGCTTCTTCTCCACGCCGAGCACGTCCACCTTCACGTCGGCGCGGCGCAGCACGTCGATGACGGTGACGGCCTCGAGCTCCTCGAACCCATCGACCAGGAGCACGGCGGCGCGCGACATGGATCACCTCCTCCTCCGCCAATAGCAAAGCGACCCCGCACTCGCACCTGCGTGGGTGTGGCTCCGATCCTGATCACGGCAACGCGAGATCAAATCCGAGGCAAGTGCCGGAATGACCACGCCTCGGCCATGGCCGTTGACGTGACTTCTGCGACGAAGAACGAGGCGACGACGAAGACGAAGGCGACGACAAAGGAAGAAGAAGAAGAAGAAGCTGGTGCTTGTCGCCATGCCGTCAGTGACGATCGTTGCTCTCGCGAGAGCAGGCGGTGGTGCCTTGACGGAGGTTGGGCCTGTGGCGGGTTCGTGACGTCGGGGGTGTGGACGCGGTCCCCCTCCTAGATCCTCCCCCGTCCCGGGGGAGGCCGTGCCGTGTCGGGGGGCGCGTGTGGCCGTGGCGCATCGCCATGTTCCTTCCATCCGTCGGCTTGCAGAAGCGGCTTGTAGCGATGAGCGTCGTTGGGCGGCCTCATGCATCGGGCGTCTTGGTCGTCGCCCTCGCCGCTGGACCGCGCTCGCCGATGGCCGCATGCCGCACGTGTCGACGACGGTCCTGACGACGACGTGCATCCCGAGACCGTGCCGAGCGCAGCAGCGGTCGACTAGGCACGGCCTCCCCCGGGACGGGGGAGGATCTAGGAGGGGGACCGCGCGATGCCTCCGACGTCACGAACCCGCCACAGCCCCAACCTCCGTCAAGGCACCGCGGTCTGCTCTCGCGAGAGCAACGATCGTCACTGACGGCGCGACGGCAAGCCCCCTACTCCCCTCTGCCGGGCGGTTCGCGGCCGGATCCACACCCACCGGCCGGCACAGCGCGGCAGATCCGGGGAAGGTCGCGACCGCGACCGGGGAAGAGCGCACGTGGACCCGCACCCGCTTCTCCCGCCGCGCTGGCCGGCTACCGTCCGGTTCGCCGTGGACCGACCGCTTCCACTCGAGCACGCTCACCGCGCTGGCGCCGTCTGCGCGCTCGCGGCGGCGTTCGTGTCGGGTTGCCTTGGCCACGCGCGCCCCGTGGACCTGGACGCGCCCACGCTCCCGCCGACCACCGCGCCCGGCCCGTCGCCCATCGAGGTGCGCGAGAGCGACGTGGAGCTGGTGGTGCAAGGCGAGCCCCTCGACGCCGACGCGGCGGAGGCCACGCGCGCCCACGTAGCGCGCGCGCTGTTGCGGCTCCTCGGCACCCCCGCGCAGGGGGCCGGGCGCGCACAGACGCGCCTCACCGTGAGCACGCCGCGGCCGCCCCTGGTCGTCACGGGGCCCTACCGGCGCTACACCTTCGCGCTCGAGACCGAGCTGCCGGGCGGGCGCGTGGTGCACACCACGGCGCACACGGTGCTGGCCGACGATGCCGAGCTGTTTGCCTTGGAGCAATGGACGGGGCTGGCCGCGACCGCGCAGGGCGCCCTCGCGCTCGGGCTCGCGGGGCTTGGCCTGGTGGTCGCCGGCAACGATCCCAACGACGCCGCGCGCTGGCTCGCGTTCTCGGCGCTGCCCACGGCCACCGGGGCGCTGGTGACGGCAGTGACGGCGAGCGCGCTCGGCGGGCACGCGCGCGCCCACGCCGGTCGGCGCGCGTCCGACGCGCTCTTGGTCGCGCTCACCGACCACGCCGCCGACATGCGCGGCGACCTCGAGCGCCGCGGCGACGCGCCGGCGGCGGCGCCCGCGCACG
>CAZONM010000570.1:0-2958 GCA_964580865.1 uncultured Myxococcales bacterium
GGCGGCGTGGTGCTCGGCGCGTTCGCTGCCCAGGCCTCGGCCGACGCCGCGCGCGAGACCCGCGCCGTCGACGCCACCGCGCGCTACGAGTGGGCCACCGCGACCGCGTGGCTCGCCAACGGCATGTACGCGCTCGGCGCCGTCAGCGCCGCCGTTGGCGTGGGCTGCGCCACCGTGGCGCTGGCGGGGACCGCTGAGTGACGTCGCGCGGCCGCACGAGCGCGTGGCTCGTCGCGGTGGTGGCGTCGCTGGGCGTGAGCGCCTGCTTCATCCCCCGCCCCGATCTCGGGGGCAAGCTGTGCGGCGGCGACGCCGAGTGCGGCGATGGCCTCGCGTGCGTCGACGGTGTCTGCCAGGCGCCGGTGGCCGCGGAGGGCGAGGGTGAAGGCGAGGGCGAAGGAGAGGGTGAGGGCGAGGGAGAGGGAGAGGGAGAGGGTGAAGGCGAGGGCGAGGGTGAGGGCGAAGGCGAGGGTGAGGGCGAAGGAGAGGGCGAGGGCGAAGGGGAGGGCGAGGGCGAAGGGGAGGGCGAGGGCGACTTCGAGGCATGGGCGCCAAACCAACCGGACTACGGGACCGTCGAGAACTGCCTCGGCATGCTGTACGACAGCCAACAGGCGCGCACCTGGCGCGATCGGCCGTGCGGCCAGCTCCTGCCCTTCGTCTGCCAGGAGACCGCCACGGTGCCCGCGGGCTGCGTCGAGGTGCAGCTCGCGCGGCCGCTCGCCTTTTGCCCAACGCTGACCGCGTTCGACGACGCGCAAGCGGTGTGCGCCGGCGCCGGCGGCAGCCTCCTGCGCATCCACGATCTCGACGAGAACCGCGCCGTCACCGAGGCGGCCGCCGCGCAGCTCCCCGCCGAGCCGGGGGCCATGTTCTTGGGCGCGCACGACCGCGAGCGCGAGGGCGAGTACCGCTGGCTGGACGGCGACCCGCTGTTCACGCCCGGGTATTCGCCGTGGGACAGCAACAGCCCCAACGGTGGCGACGACGACGATTGCCTGGAGCTGAGCCTCGACCCCAACGAGGACGGCGAGTGGAGCGACTGCGCCTGCACGGACGTTCAGCCCTACGTCTGCTCCCTCGATCCCGCGGCGTCGCTGGCCGGCTGCACCAACGTCGACGTCGAGGGGCGCCGCTTCGCCGTGTGCTCGACGCCGGCGACGGCGGACGCGGCGCGGCAAGCGTGCGAAGGCGCCGGCGGCACCTTGGCTCGCATCGACACCGCCGCCGAGCAAGACGCCGTAGTAGCGGCCGCGCAGGCGCTCTTCACGGTGGACGCGTTCATCGGAGGCAGCGACATCGACGTAGAATCGGTGTGGCGCTGGCCCGACGGCGCGGTGTTCGACGACCTGCGCCTGTGAGCCCGGCCGCACGGCGCACGGCGCGGGGCCCGAGCCACAACCCCCCTACAGACTTCGGGTGGGTGGCACTACCCTCGGCGGTCGCGCTACCTCTGCACGTCCGTCCGAACGCCGAGCAGCAACCATGACCACCGCCGCCCTCGCCCCGCCCCCGGCCACCGACGCCTTCGCGCTGCGCCACAAGGTGCGCTTCGTGACGGCGGCGTCGTTGTTCGACGGCCACGACGCCGCCATCCAGATCATGCGCCGCGTCCTGCAACAGGAGGGCGCCGAGGTCATCCACCTGGGCCACGACCGCTCCGTGCAGGACGTCGTCGACGCCGCGGTGGCCGAAGACGCGCAGGGCATCGCGGTCTCGTCGTACCAGGGCGGGCACGTCGAGTACTTCACGTACATGCTCGAGCTGTTGCGCGAGCGCGGCGCCGGTCACGTGCGCGTGTACGGCGGCGGCGGCGGCGTCATCGTGCCCGAGGAGATCAAGCTCCTCGAGGGCCGCGGCGTGGCCAAGATCTTCTCCCCCGAGGACGGCCGCCGCATGGGCCTGGTGGGCATGATCCGCCACATGCTCGCCGAGTGCGATCGGCTGCCGGGCCCGCTCACGGCGCGCCTGCCCGAGCGGCTCTCCGCCGAGCGGCCCGCGGCGCTGGCGCGCGCCATCACCACGCTCGAGCTCGGCCACGACGAGGACGCACCCCCCGAGGCGCGCCAAGCGGCGCTCACCCTCCGCGCCGACGTCGAGCGCCAGCGCGCGCAGCTCGCCGCCGCCGCGCCTGTGGTGGGCTTCACGGGCACCGGCGGCGCGGGCAAGAGCTCCCTCATCGACGAGGTGCTGTTGCGCTTCCTCGCGGCCTTCCCCGATCAGCGCGTGGCCGTCTTGTCCGTGGACCCCACGAGGCGGCGCACGGGCGGCGCGCTGCTCGGCGATCGCATCCGCATGAATTCCTCGAGGAGCACGCGCGTGTTCGTGCGCTCGCTGGCCACGCGGCGCGCGCACTCGGCCACCTCGCCGGCGGTGAAGGACGCGCTGGCGCTCTTGCAGCTGTGCGCCTTCGACCTGATCATCCTCGAGACCGCGGGCATCGGTCAGAGCGACTCGGCGGTGGCCGACCTCGTCGACACCAGCGTGTACGTCATGACCCCGGAATTCGGCGCGCCGAGCCAGCTCGACAAGATCGACATGCTCGACTTCGCCGACCTCGTGGTCATCAACAAGAGTGACAAGCGCGGCGCGCAAGACGCGCTGCGCGACGTGCGCAAGGTCGTGCAGCGTAACCGCAAGCTCTTCGACCAGCCCGCCGAGAGCATGCCGGTGTTCGCCACCGCCGCGCACCGCTTCCACGACGGCGGCACCAACGCGCTGTTCAACGCGCTCATGACGCGCCTGAGCCACAAGCACGCCGGGCGCTTCGCGACCACGCCGCTGCACGAGGGCGAGCCGTCGCAAGGGGCGCTCATCCCCGGGCCGCGCACGCGCTATCTGGGCGAGATCGCCGACGCGGTGCGCGCGCGGCGCGCTCACGTGGAGGCGCAGGCGCTTGTTGCCGAGCGCGCCGACGCGTGCCGGCGCGCGGCCGCCGAGCTGCCCGCGGGCGATCCC
>CAZONM010000571.1:0-2956 GCA_964580865.1 uncultured Myxococcales bacterium
GCCGCCGCGCGGCTGCTCCTCCTTGGGCGCGCCGGCGCCGCTGTGGCTGGTGGCGGGCCTGCTCGGCCTGGGGGCGTGCCGACGGCGCACGTGGACGCGCGCGCGCGGTCGTGCGTCGTGATCGCCGTCCGCTCGCACGGGCGCGATCGTGGCTGCCAAGCGCCGCCGGCCTGGTAGGCTCCGCGGCCACGGAGCCCCCATGTTCACCCTCGTGACCCTCGCCGCGCTCGTGTGCGGCCAGCCCGGCGCGGCGAGCAGCGCGCCACCGTCACCGCCCCCCGCGGCAGCGCCGGCGCCGGCGGCGGCGCAGAAGCCCACGGTGCTGGTGCTCGACCTCGAGGCCGCGGGCGTGTCGAAGGACGACGCGCACTTCGTCACCGCCGAGATCGCGCGCACCTTGGCCGAGCCCGCCACGGTGAACGTGCTCACCGCCGCCGACCTGCGTCGGCTCGCGTCGCTCGAGAGCGACAAGCAGGCCATGGGCTGCGAGGCGCAGTCGTGCCTGGCGGAGCTCGCCAACGCCATGGGCGCCGAGTACGTGGTGTTCGGCACCGTCGGCCGCATCGACGAGCAGGTCATGCTCGAGCTGAGCTTGTTCGCGGCCGCCGCCGCGCGCCCCGTGGGGCGACGCGACGTCAAGGCGTCGTCGCTGTCCCTGGTCATCAAGCGCACGCCGCGCGAGGTGCACGCGTTGGCCGCCGACCTCTTGCCGCCCTACGCCGGGCCCGACCCCGACGAGCCCGGCGGGCCGAGCGCGCTGTTGGTGGCGGGCGGCGTCACCGCGGGCGCGGGCGCCTTGGTGGTGCTCCTCGGCGCCGGTGGCGCGGGCTTCGCCGCGGCGCGCGTGCTCGACACCAAGCTCCCCGCGCGCGACCGCAACGACGCCAAGGGCCTGGGCGCCGTCGCCACCATCGGCACGGGCATCGGCGGCGTGCTCGCTGCCGTCGGCGTGGGGCTGGCCGCGCTCGGCTGGGGAGACGAATGATGCGCGCGCTGTCGTCATGGCTGCTGCTGGTCGTCGCCGCGCTCGCGGCGCTTCCCTCATGCCTGTTCTTCGATGCCACCGTCTATTGCGACGAGGCCAGCCCCTGCCCCGACGGCTCCGCGTGCGGCGTGGACGGCACCTGCGCGGGCAAGAGCGACGCCGGCAGCGAGGGCGAAGGTGAGGGTGAAGGTGAGGGTGAAGGTGAGGGCGAGGGCGAAGGTGAGGGCGAGGGCGAGGGCGACCCCGCGCCCACGCAGCCGACCGTGACCATCTTGCCCGCGGCGCCGCGCACGCTCGACGATCTGACCCTCGAGATCACGGTGCCGAGCACGGCGCCCGCCGCGGTGACGTACTCCGTCGCGTGGACGCGCGATGGCTTCGCGCAGGCGGCGCTCGACGACGCGACGACGGTGCCGAGCGCGCAGACCGCGAAGAACCAGATCTGGGCCGTCACGGTCACGCCCCACGCCGGCGGGCTCGACGGGCCGCCGGGCACCGCCACGGTGACCATCCAGAACACGCCGCCGAGCCTGCGCGGCGTGTCGCTGCGTCCGCCGGTGCCGCGCGCGGGCGAGCCCGTCACCGCCGCGCCCGTGGGCTACTTCGATCCCGATCTGGGCGATCCGCAGATCGTGCAGTTCCGCTGGTACGTGGTCGACGACGCCGGCCACGAGGAGCTGCAGAGCGGCGCCACCGCCAGCACGTGGACGCCCCCCGACGTCGCGCCCAACTACGTCGTCGAGCTGGTGCCGCGCGATCAACCGACCACGGGCAACGCGGGCACGCCCGTGCGCTCGTGCCTACGGCAAACGCCGCCGCGGGCGCCTCTGTGGCGCCAGCACCACCCCGCAGGCGTGTGGGCCGAGGGCTTCACCTCCGGCTTTCTGACCGTCGACGCGCGGCGCGATCGCCTGGTGATGTTCTACGGCGCCGGGCGCGATCCCTCGAACGACCGCGGCCCCTTCGAGCTGAGCTTCTCGGCGCTGCCCCAGTTCTACCCCCTCGAGATGCCGCTGCCTGCCGCCACGGTGTTCTTGCGCGCGGCCACGTACGTCGACGACATCGACGCCGTGCTCCACGTCGGCGGCATCGACATCGACACCGACGACGTCGTGGCCACCGTGTCGGCGCTCGGCTTGGAGCAAGGCTGCGAGCAGCTCGCCGCCGTCGCGCCCACGGGCGACACGCTCCCGCCCGTCGCCGGCGGCTCGCTCGTGTGGGATCCCGTGGCCAAGCGCGCCATCCACCTCTTCGGCATCACCAGCGACGGCGTCGACTACCTCGAGTCGACCACCACGCCGGTGCTGACGCTGTCGGGCTCGACCTGGCAGGTGGGCGCGCCGCTCGCGCCCGGGGGCACGGCGCCGGTGGCGCGCATCGCCGCCGCCGCCCACGTCGACGCCGTGCACCACCAGGTCGTGGTGCACGGCGGCTACGCGCCCAATTTCCTGTTCGGCGGCGGCGGCCAACCGCTGCCGCTCGGCGACACTGCGCTCTTGTCGCTCGAGCAGGGCAACGAGGCCTGGCGGTCGTTGACGCTCACGGGCACGCCGGGCGCCGTGGTGTACGCGGCCACGGGCGTGGTCCCCGAGCTCGACGCCTTCGCCATCGTCGGCGGCTGCGCACCCGGCGGCCCATGCGCGGTGCCCGACGACTGGAGTCGCGTGCACCTGCTCGACCTCACCCCCGGCGCCGAGGCCTGGTCGTCGACCACCGTGGACCCGCCGCTCGCCGGCGTGGTCATCGACGGCGCCTATCGCGCCGACGCCGGCACCTTCGTCCTGCTCACCCGCGACGAGGCCGCGGACTCGCGCGACTTCCAGCTCGTGGAGGTCACGCCCAGCGTCGGCTCCACGTGGACCTCGACGGTGCTGTTCGCCACCGCCGCCTCCGTGCCGCCGCCGCGCGCGCGCCACGCCGCGGGCATCGGGCGCTGGACCAGCCACGACATGGTCGTGAGCCACGGCGGCG
>CAZONM010000572.1:0-2946 GCA_964580865.1 uncultured Myxococcales bacterium
GCCCACAGTGCGCTCGGCGGCGGCCTGCGCGCGCGGGTCGAGGGCGCGGCGCACGCTGTCGGCCACGGCGCCGCGCAAGAACACGCCGCCGCAGCGCCAGCAGCCCAAGACGGCCCCGTCGGCGCGCAGGGCCGTGCTCCGGCACCGGGGGCAGGCCAGGCTCTCGAGGCCGCGCGTCGTCACGAGAGGCGATCGAGCTCGCGGGCGGCGCTCGTCGAGAGGAAGCGATCGTCGCCGCGGGAGAGCATGCCGCTGCTGCCCCACAGGTCGCGGCGCAGGCGCGCGCGACGGCTCTCGGGGCTGTCGGTCTCCACGTTGCCCATCCACTTCTCCGCCGTGTAGGCGCCGGCCAACGCCAGCACGAAGGCGATGCCGCCGCCGATGACGATCTTGTTCCAGTCCCAGCGCATCCAGGCGTGCGGCAAGAACACCGACATGAGGAAGACGATCATCACCGAGATGGCGGCGCCCACGGCGGGCTCCCACATGCGCACGCGCGGCGAGATCACGCCCACCACCCAGCCGCCCACCAGGAAGCTCGCCAGGTGCATGAGCATGTCGAGGCGCAGCTGCACCATCTGCGTGGCCAGCCGGCTCGCCAGCAGCAGGGGCGAGATCACGAGCGCGATGAGGATCTCCATGCCGGTGATGATCAGCACGGCGGCGATCACCCACGCCCACGAGAACGGCTGCCTTTGATCGGAGGGGGTCAACATGCGCTCCATGGTACTGGAGCGCGCGGCTCCATTTCGAGCGCCGGTTTGGAAGCATCGCTGCCGGAAGCATCGCTGCTGGGAGCGCCGCTGGAGGTGCCGCGGCCCGTCGTCGTCAGACGGCGCGCGAGTACGGCACCTTGCCCTGCGCCCGGTGCAGCTCGCCATCGAAGGCCGCCGCCACGTTGCGCACGAACAGGCGCCCGAGCGGCGTCACGTCCACGCGCCCCGGCGCCACCGTGGCCAGGCCCTCCGCCACCAGGGGCTCGAGGCGCACGAGCGCGTCGGGCACGGCCTCGGCCAGCGTGACGCCGAAGCGCCCCACGAGCGCCGCGTCGTCGATGGTGAAGCGGCACATGAGCGCGCGGATGATGAAGCGCCGCAGCTCGTCGTCTTGCGAGAGCTCGAAGCCGCGTACGATGGGCAGGGCGCCCTCGTCGATGCGCGCGCTCCAGGCGCGCACGTTCTTCTCGTTCTGCGCGTAGGCGCCGCCTACCTCGCCGATGGCGCTCATGCCGAAGCCGAGGATGTCGGTGGCGTGGGAGACCGTGTAGCCCTGGAAGGTGCGGTTGAGCGTGCCGTTGGTGAGCGCGCGCGCCAGCTCGTCGCCCGGGCGCGCGAAGTGGTCCATGCCGATGGGCACGTAGCCCGCGCGCACGAACGCGCGGCGCGCGTCGCAGAAGATGGCGAGCTTGTCGTCGGCGTCGGGCATGTCGTCGCGCACGATGCGGATCTGATTCTTCCGCTGCTCGGGGATGTACGCGAAGGAGAACAGCGCCACGCGGTCCGGCTCGAGGGCCAGCGCCAGCTCCAGCGTGCGCGTGAAGGTGGCGCGCGTCTGCTTGGGCAGGCCATAGATGAGGTCGATGTTGACGCTCTCGAAGCCGTGGGCGCGCGCCGCCTCCACCACCTCGCGCGTCTTGTCGAGGTGCTGCACGCGGCCGATGGCGCGCTGCACGTCGTCGTCGGTGTCTTGCACGCCGAACGAGATGCGCGTGAAGCCCGCGGCGCGCAGCTCGCCCACGATGCTGGCGCTGGCCTCGCGCGGGTCCACCTCGATGGCCACCTCGGCGCCGGGCGTGAGCGTGAAGTGCCGGCGCAGGTGCGCGAGCAGGCGGCCGAGCTCGGCGGGCGAGTACATGTTGGGCGTGCCGCCGCCGAGCTGGATCTCGGCCACGCGCCGGCGCCGCGGCAGGTGCTCGACCACGCGATCGACCTCGAGGAGCAGGCGCTCGAGGTACTCGCTCAAGCGCTCGGGGTCGGACGAGGCCACCATGGCGCAGCCGCAGTAGGCGCACTGGGCGCGGCAGAAGGGCAGGTGCAGGTAGAGCCCGAGCGGCTCGTCGCTCTTCTCGTCGGCGCGCGCCAGCGCGGTGCGGTAGCTCGCAGCCGTGAACGATGGCGAGAAGCGATCGGCCGTGGGGTAGCTCGTGTAGCGCGGCACGGGGCGGTCGTAGCGGCGCAACAGCTCGGGCGTGACGTCGAGATCGGCCATGGGTGCCTCGGCCCGACGGCATGCGGGCGTCTGAGCACACTACCGAGGCCGTCCGCCGTTGGCACGCCGCCATCGTCACCACTTGGTCAGGGTGGAGATCCAACCGAGAGCGGAAGGGAGGAGGAGAACAAGGGGCTTGCGGTTGCGCCACGACGGTCGATCGCTGCTCTCGCGAGAGCAGGCGGTGGTGCCCTGCAGGAGGGCCGGCAGCGGCGGGTTCGAGCGTGAGGGGGGATGGACGCGGTCCCCCTCCTAGATCCTCCCCCGTCCCGGGGGAGGTCGTGCTCCGTCGACGACTGCCGCGCAATGCGCGGTCCCGGCACCCACCTCGTCACCAGGAGGTCGTCGACGAGAAGCGGAACACGACCATCGCGCGCGCGGTCCAGCAGCACAGGCGACGACCGCGACGTCCTGAGCATCGAGCGCCCAACGGCCCTCACCTCAACGCCCCACATCGGCAAGCCAACGAAGCAAAGCGAGACCGCGAAGCGGCACGCCCGCACACAAACCGCCCCCGACGAAGCACGGCCTCCCCCGGGACGGGGGAGGATCTAGGAGGGGGACCGCGTCCATCCCCCCGCCGTCTCGAACCCGCCGCAACCCGCAACCCCCATCAAAGCACCACCGCCTGCTCTCGCGAGAGCAGCGACCGTCAATGACGGCGAGGCAACAAGCACCAGCGCCTTCTTCTTCTTCTTCTTCTTCTTCTTCTTCTTCTTCTTCTTCTTCTTCTTCTTC
>CAZONM010000573.1:0-2945 GCA_964580865.1 uncultured Myxococcales bacterium
GGGGGTCACCACCTGCTCGCGACGTCGGGCCAAGACGGCGCGCACCAAGGCGAGCTCGAGCGCGCGGCGCCGCTCGGCGTCGGCGTCGTCGATCCCGGGGAGCGCCACGCGCACGGGGTCGCGCGCGCCGCGCAGCACCTCCTCGACCGCGTCGACGAGCGGGCCCTCGTCGATGCGTGGCTCGGGCGCGGGCTCGCCAGCTCGCTCGCCACCGGGCGCGCCGGTGCACAAGGTGAGAGCAAGGAGCAGAGGTGACATCGGCACCATCATGCCCCACGGCGCACCGGCGCGCGAGGCGCCCGACGTCCAACGCGAGACACCTCGACGAGGATAGCGGCCACCGTTGGTAGCCTGTGTCCATGGGCCGACGCTGCTTGCTCCTTGCGCTGTGCGCGATCGCTCCTCTCACCGCGTGCGCCGTCGCCGCACCCACGGTGGTGGCCGACGTCGAGCCCGCGCTCGCCGCCGAGCCGCTGCCGTCGCCCACCACGCCCGCCGAGGCGCAGATCTTTCTGTCGGCGGCGGTGGCCGCGCTGCGCGCCAGCGACTACGAGCACGCGGCGCTGTTCCTCGACGCCATCCTGGGCTCCGATCACCTGACGGACCGCGGGCGCGCCAACCTGTACTGGCTCCTCGTCGATGCGCACCGCGGGCGCTTGACGGCGCGCGGCGCCACCCACGCCGACGCCGCGCTCGTCGACGCGCTCGGCGGCTTCTTGGTGGCCGCCGAGGTCATCGACCCCGACCCCGACCTGGCGGAGCGCCAAGTGGAGGCGCGCGCCATCCTCACGGCCACGCGGCTGCGCGTGGACCCTGGGCTCGGCCAGAGCCCGGAGGCGCCCATCATCGCCGAGGACGAGCGCGATCCCGCGAGCGTGATCGCCGCGCTGCGCTGCGGTCCGCGCGCCGAGCGCTACCACGAGCGCGTGGTGTCGAACGTGGGCGGCCTCGAGTCGCGCGAGCTCGTGTGCGCCGGTGACGGCACGCTGCGCACGCTCTGGTTCGATCTGTCGTTCGCGCGCTGAGCGCGTGCCCGCGCGCATGCACGGCGAGCGCGCCGCGCTACCCCGGCAACGCGGGCTTGGCGAGGCGCCACCCGTCGTCCGTGCGTAGCCACGTCTCGGTGACGGTGGCGCTCACCACCTTCATGGAGGCGCGGTCGACCATGGTGGCGCGCACCACCACCTCCGCCTTGTCACCGTCGTCGGCCATGACCACACCGACGATCTCGAGGTCCTGCAGCTCGCTCGCGCCGAGGCGCTCGGCCCACACGCGCACGAACTCGGCGCGCATGGTCGGCACCACGGCCACGGCCGCGTTCTCCAAGCGCCCCCAGCGCAGATCGATGTGGTGCTTCGAGAGCGTGAGGTCGAGGTCGTTTCTGCCGAAGCCGTGACGCCCGCAGGCGACGCCGAGCACGAGCGCCACGACGACCACCACGCGGACCGCGCCCATCACGCACGCCTCCGCAGGATGGCGGCCAGGGCCACCAAGAACCCGGTCGAGACGCCGCCCGAGGTGCAGCCGCAGCCCGTGGGGTCGGGGATGGTGTCGGCGGGGTCGGCGACACCGTCGCGCCCGGGGCCGAGCGGCACGCCGCCGGGATCGCCCTCGCCCTCGCCTTCCCCTTCGCCCTCGCCTTCCCCTTCGCCCTCGCCTTCCCCTTCACCCTCGCCTTCCCCTTCACCCTCGCCTTCCCCCTCTCCCTCGCCTTCCCCTTCACCCTCGCCCTCGCCTTCCCCTTCACCCTCGCCTTCTCCTTCTCCCTCACCCTCACCCTCGCCTTCGCCAGGGTTGTTCGGGTCGACACAGCGCTGGCCCACGCAGCTGAGGCCGTCGTTGCAGAAGAGCCAGAGGTCGTCGCACTCGCCGCCCACGCCGTTCCTGCAGATGGAGCCGAGCTCGGGGTCGTCGACGCAGGTGCCACCTTGGCTGGGGCATGAGTAGGTGATGGCCTGGCCCCACGCGGTGCAGTTCATGCGCAGGTGTTGGCCGATGCAGGTGGGCAGCCCGAGGAGGCACACGCCCCAGCCGGCGCTGCAGCCGGTGCGGTAGTCGCAGACGTAGCTCGTGGGATCGTTGGGCTCGCCGCAGCCGAAGAAGATCTGCCCGCCGGCACCATCGCCGAAGGCGCACGGCGTGCCCTGCGGGAACGTGCACCACGCGCCGTAGCTGTCGAGGACGCCGCAGGAGCCGTGGATGGTGAGCGAGCTGTTGATCTCGAGGTCGCCGCAGGTGAGCGTGCGGCGCTGGCCGGTGGCGGGGTTGTCCGAGGAGCAATAGACCGCGGTCTCGCCCTCGCACCGGCCCTCGACGGTGAGCACGCCGCCGTCGGGCTCTTCACAGTTCGTCTGCGCGCGCGCGGCGCCGGCAGCACAGAGGAGCGCGAGGGCGCACAGGCGGTTCATGGCGGCGAGATCGCCGGCCGCGCGCGCTTCGTCAAAGGGGCGCGCGAC
This sequence comes from uncultured Myxococcales bacterium, assembly GCA_964580865.1. GTDB lineage: Bacteria > Myxococcota > UBA727 > UBA727 > VGSZ01 > JACOUT01. Next base: position 2,457 of record CAZONM010000573.1, read on the forward strand.
GTCGCTGTGGGTGCGAGGATCACACTTGCTGCGTCAGCGCTCGAACTCGAACGACACCTGGCGCAGCCGCTGCTGGTCGAGGTCGCCGACGACGGAGACGACGTTTCCTGCGGTAGCGAAGGTGCGCGCGCGCAGGCCGCCCTCCTCTTGCTCGACGGCCACGCCGCCGAGCGCGCGCCCGAGGCCGCCGTCGGGATCGGGCACCGCCACCACGCTCAGGCGCTGACCGAAGCCGCCGGCATAGACGAGCTGGGCGCCGCGGCTGTTGCCCACGTCGACCACGCGGGCGCCGGACAGGCCGTAGCCGAGCGCGTCGAGGCGCGGCACCTTGAGCGTGCCCACGCGCGCGGCCAGGAACTCCTGCACGCGGCGCGGGTCGGGGGTGGCCACGTCGACGGGCACGTCGAGGGCGTGGCGCGCCATGGCGGCCTGCGCCAGCGCGGGCGTGGGTGACGCCGGCGGCGCAGCGGGCGCGCGGCCCACGAGCAC
>CAZONM010000574.1:0-2926 GCA_964580865.1 uncultured Myxococcales bacterium
GGCGTGTGGTCACGAGCGCGGCTCCGGCGCGCCCGAGGCGCGACAGGGAAGCGCGCGCGCCACGTCGGGCGCCGTGCGCTCGATCCCGAGCGCGAGCAGGAGCTGCCCGTCGGCGCTCAGGTGCGGCACCTTGACGTGCGCGTCGGGCGCGCCCGCCGCTACGCGCGCCGCGCGGTGCGCCACCACGGCGCCGGCGGGCAAGAGCACGGCGCACGCCGGTAACAGGCGCAGGCTCTTTCGCTTGGCGTCGTACTCCTCGTTGGCGGCGCGCAGGCCGGCGTCGAAGCGGCGGGCCAGCTCCCCGAGGTCGCCGGGCGCGCTCGCGCCCGCGTCGATGGCGACGATCCAACGCGCGCCCTCGGGCGACATCGTGGGCGCCGCGCAGAAGCCCGCGCCATGGAAACCCGCCTTGGCCATGGCGTCGACGACGTGGGCCTCGCCCACCTTCTCGCCCGTGAGCGACGCCATGGCGCCCGCCTTGTGGCGAAAGACCACCAGGGGCGCGCGGCCCACCCGGCCCGTCACCTCGACGATGTCGTTCATGTCGTAACGGTAGAGCCCGGCGCCGGTGCTGACGATGACGCCGTAGCGCCGCCCGGGCTCGGCCTCGTCGAGGAGCACCGTGGGCCGGCGCCCCGCGCGCACGTCCTCGAGCTCCTCCTCGGGCGCCAGCTCGATGACGTGCCCGTGCGGCACCAGCACGCTGGCCGCGCCCTCCACGCCCACGGGCGCGCCGAAGCACCCCTCGCTGGCGCAGTAGCCGTAGTCGAGCACCGGCAGCGCGCCGTAGCTCTCGGCGAGCTGCGCGAGGTACCAGGGGGCGCTGCCGCCCTTCCAGCACACCAGGCCGGCCAGGTGGGGGAGCGCGTCGCGCATGCGGGCATGTCCGTGCGCCGCGATGCTGGCGCGCACGCGCGCCGCGGCCGTCGGATCGCGCCACGCGCGCGCCTGCAAGCGCGCGCGCACCTCGGGCACGGCCACCTCGACGCCCAGGCTACCGTCGTCGAGCGCCGCGGCCAGCGCCTCGCCGTGCTCCGCCAGGGTGCGCGCGAACAGCACCAGCGTCGACGGGTTGACGGCAGAGGCCACGGTGACGTGCTCCTGCAGGGCGAAGCGCAGCGCCAGCAGGTAGCGCGCGGCGAAGTCCTCGACAAAGAACACGTCCACGGGCACGGCGTCGAACAAGCCCTCCTCGTCCTCGAAGCCGCCGCCGAGCGCCACCGTGATGGAGCCCGCCTCGAGGCCGCGGCCGAGCGGCTCGGTGCGCGGCGAGCGCAGCGACAGGCGCTTGCCCTTCAACAGCTGCGGCATGGCCTTCAGGGTGGCGCGATACAGGAGCTTGTTGGCGACGCGGCACTCGTCGACGAAGCGCGCGGTCACGGGCACCAGCTTGCGCCTGCCGGTGGTTCCCGATGTCGTGGCGTAGAAGAATGGATCCTCGGCCACCAACACGTTGCGCTCGCCGGCGATCATGCGCGCCACGCTCGGCGCGACGTCGTCCCACGTGCAGATGGGCACGGCGGCGCGGTAGGCGTCGAAGTCGGCGATGGCGTCGAACCCGAAGCGCCGGCCCACCTCCGTGGTCGCGTTCTCGGCGAGCAGCGAGCGCAGGCGCGCGAGCTGTGCGGCCCGCGGATCGGCGATGGCCGCCTCGTAGGCCCGACGCGTGCGCACGAACACCGTATCCACCAATCCGACCAGCCTCTCGTCCGAGAGGCGTGACGCGACGGCGAGGCCGAGCCGAACCAGCACGGCGAGGATCTAACCCCGCGCGCGCGCCGCGTCGAGGAAGCGCACGAAGGCGGCGGGCGTGGGCGCCTCGAGCACGAGGGGCGCGCCGGTGCGCGGGTGCGCGAGCGTCAGCGTGCGCGCATGCAGCCCGAGGCGCCCGCGCGGCCACGCGGGGTGCGGGCGCTGGTCGCGGGCGTAGCGCGCGTCGCCGAGGATGGGGTGCCCGAGCGACGCCAACGCCACGCGGATCTGGTTTCGCCGCCCGGTCTCGAGCTCCACGTCGAGGAGCGCGGCGCCGCGCACCCGCTCCACCACGCGGAACCTCGTGACGGCGAGCTCCCCTGCCCCCGCGCGGACCACGCGGCGATCGAGCGTGCGCGCGTCGGTGTCGAGGTGCTGGCGCACCTCGCCTTGGTCGCGAGCGGGCGCCCCGTGCACCACGGCGTCGTAGCGCCGCCCGGCCTTGTGCCGGTGCCAGTCGTCCATGAGCGCCCGCGCCGTCGCCTCGTTCTTCGCGAACACCAGCACCCCCGAGGTGTCGCGGTCGAGCCGGTGCACCACGATGACGCGGCGGCGCACGTGGGCCGCGACCAGGTCGACCAGCGTGTTGCGCTCCCGCCGCGGCGTGGGCACGGTCAAGACGCCGGCCGCCTTGTCCACCGCGATGAGCGCGTCGTCCTCGTACACGATGGTGAAGCGCATGGGTTCGACCTAGTACTACGAGGTCACTTCGTCACCAGCGTGCGCGCCCGTCCGCAAACGGCGCGGGCGCCCACCAGGGGCGCCCGTGCGTGCTCGCGGCGTTCGCGGCGCCTCAGTACGTCAGTCCCACCTCGGCGGCCTGGGCGTGAATGGCGTCGACCACCTCGGCGTCGAAGGCGTCCTTGGACGACGGCTTGGCCTTGGCGGCCGCCGACAGGTGCGCCTCGCGCTTCTTCTGCAGCTCGGCGATCTGCCGCTGCAGCCGCTCGCGCTCGGCCTTCTTGCCCTCGATGATCTTCTTCTGCTCCTCGGCGTTCTTGCCGCGCAGCTCGTCGGGCAGCGCCTCGGCGCTGACGCTCGTCAGCGCCATCGACGCGCCACCCTTGACCTCCGCCAGGTCCACCAGGTCGTCACCCACGCTGCGCGCGGCGCTCGCCTTGGCCGCGGCGCGATCGGCCGCCACGGGAGCCATGGCGGGCGCGGCGGCGAGCGC
>CAZONM010000575.1:0-2871 GCA_964580865.1 uncultured Myxococcales bacterium
GCTTGCGGCACTCGCCGAGCTACGGCGCCGTGCCAGCGTCGGCCGCCGTCGCCGCGCCACACTCGGCGGGCGGCTCGGGGACCTGGCGCAGGCTCGCCAGCGCCACCTCGCACTGCTCGGTGCAGGCGGCCGCCTCTTGCGGCGTGGTCCAGCACGTGCCGCCCTCACGGTAGGCGCTCGTGTCCACGGTGGCGTCGTAGGCCTGCTGGCAGGCGACGTACTCGACGCATGGGGCCGACGGCGGCAAGCAGGCCGCCGCCGGGCCGATCGCGGCCGTGGTCAAGAGGAGCAGGGCGCGGCGCACGCGCGGCACGCTACCAGCCCGAGGTGGCGCTAGTCTCGCCCGGTGCACGCGCTCTTGGGCCTGCTCCTCACCGCCGCGGCGCCGCGCCCGGCACCCGCCGACGGCGCGCGGCTCTTGGTGGTGCCCGAGCCCACGGCCGACGCCGCGCGCGTCGACGAGCTGTACGACGGCCTGCGCGCCGCGGGCCTGTCGCTGGTGGAGCTCGACGAGCGCGCCGGCGTGGATCGCCCGGTGAGCGCGCCCGCGCCGCCCGGCGCGCGCGACGAGGCGCGCGCGCACCTCGCCAACGCGCGCGCGCGCTACCACGAGCTCGAGCTCGAGGTAGCCAAGAGCGAGCTCGACCTGGCGCTCGATGAGCTCCTGCGCCTCGAGCGGCCCGAGGACGCGCTCGAGCTGTTCGAGGAGGCGCTGGTGGTGCGCGCCACGGTGACCGCAGCGGCCGGCGGTGAGCCCGATCACGACCTGGCGCTGCTCGCGCACCTCGTGCCCACGCGCGACGCGCTCAACCCGGCGGTGCACGCGCCGAGCATGGTGGAGGCGTACGCGCGCGCGCGCGCCGCCGCGCTGGCGGCGCCGCCGGGCACGCTCGTGGTGCGCCCGCGCGTGGCCGCCTTCGCTCCGCCCCAGCTCCTCGTCGACGGCGCCGCCCCCCGCGGCGACGTCGTGCAGGGCCCACACCTCGTGATCGTGCGCGCCGACGGCGTCGAGACCTTCGCGCGCCTGGTGGAGGTGGGCGCCGAGCCCGTGCTGCTCGAGCCCTTCCTGGCGCCCAAGCACGCCGGCGCGCGCCGGGCCGCGGCCGTGGCGCACGCGCGCGCCGCCGCCGCCGACCTCGCGCGCGGCGCCGCGCTGGCCGAGCTGGCCTCGCTGTGCGCGGCGCGCGGCGTGGTGCTGCTCTCGAGCGCGGGCGCGCTCTTGTGGGTGCGCGACCCGCCTGAAGGGCGTGCGCCGCTGACGGCGCTGGCGGTGGGCGCGGGCGCCGACGGCGCCACCGTCGGCACGGCCACGCTGGCGGCGCTGCAGGCGCCGGCCAAGCAGAAGCTCGGCCTGCCCGACGACGACGGCGTGGCGCCGGCGGTGGCGTGGGCCGTGGGCGCTGGCGGCGTCACCACCGCCCTCGGCCTGGTGGCGCTGGGGATGTGGGCGCTGTGGCCGCACGACGTCTGGCCCAACGAGGCGCAGCCCGCGCCCCCGCGCCCGGTGGCCTACGGCTGTTGCGTGGATTGACCCGTGCTGGCCAGTCTCGGCGCATGGCCGATGGCCGGTCGCCGTGGCGAGTGGTGCTGGCGTGCGCGCTCACGGCGCTCGCCGCCGCATGCCCGCCCGCGCTCGAGCCGCGGCCGCCCGCCGCGCTCTCGTTGCAGATCGGCACGCGCCAGAGCTGCGGCGTGCCCTCGGGCCTCGACTTCGACGTGAGCTGCCTCGCCGCCGTCGACGTGCTGGTGCTCGACGAGAACACCGAGATCGTCGAGGAGCGCTGCGTGCCGCTCGACCCCCGGCTCAGCGAGCTGCGCGAGCTGGTGCGCGGCGAGGCCATCCTGCAGACCAGCGGCCTGTCGGCCAAGGGCAAGGTCTACTTCGAGGTGCGCGGCCTGCACGACGCCGGTGTCAGCGACGGTGGCGGCCCCATGACCGTGACCGAGTTGTGCGAGCACCCGGCGCGCGCCGACCACTGGCTGTTTTGGGGTCGCTCGGGCCTGATCGATCTCGCGGCGTATGACAGCGCCGGCGGCAGCGACGTCATCCCCATCGTGGTCGACTGCCGCGACTGCACCTTCACCGACGGCTGCGCCGGCACGCGCTGCTACGGCTGTGGCGGCATCGGCGCCGGCTGCCCGGCGGCGCTCCCCACGTCGTTCTGCACGCCCGTGGGCGCGTGCGACAAGAGCTGCGACGAGCCGCAGGACTGCTTCGATGGCGCCTTGGCCTGCGTCGACGACCGCTGCGACGTGAGCAGCGCCGCCGGCGGCCTGTGCGGCTTCTGCAACGACGACGGCGTGGGGTGCGCCGACGGCTTCACGTGCGTGGGCACGCCGGGCGCGCACACGGGCCGCTGCGCGCCCTTGTGCCCCGACGCGCTGTGCCCCGCGGGCACCAGGTGCACGCGCGTGGGGCCCGACCTGGCCATCATCGGGTAGCAGGCGACCCCGCGAAATCGGCGCGCGCGGGGTCGATGGCGACGGTGCGCAGGACGCCGCCGCGGCGCACCACGAAGCGCGCGCGCCCGTCGCGCTGCACGGCCGCGGGCGCGCTGACCAGCGCGTCGTCGGGGCGCGCCAGCTCCACGTCGTTCACCGCCAGCACCACGTCGCCGTCCACGAGGCCGCAGGAGCGCGCCACCGGCCCGGCGCGCGCCACCACCAGGCCCATGCTGCCGTCGAGCTGCGGCGTCACCAGCGAGCCCTGCAACACCACCTCGGGGCCGCGCCGCGCGAGGAGCGCCGCCGCCTCACGCGTCATGGTGTAGGCGTCGGGCGCGGCGCCGGGGGCGCAGCGCACCTCGGTGGGCGCGCGACGCACGGGCTCGAGCGCGAACCAGCGCGCGCCGTGCACCAGGCGGCCGCCCT
>CAZONM010000576.1:0-2864 GCA_964580865.1 uncultured Myxococcales bacterium
AAGCGCCGTGGCGGCGGCGATGTCGGCGTCGAAGCGGCCGTCATCCGCGCGCCGACGCAGCGCCCCGATCAGCACGCGCACGGCGTCGTCGTCGGCGCGGGTGCCGCGCGGCCGCTCGGGCGCGCGCCGCGTCCTCATTGGAACGACCAGGTGCCGCCGAGGTCGACGCCGGCGTACACGGCCGAGAACGGCCCGGCGTCGTACGCGCGCTGGAATGGATTGGCCGTGGCGCCCGCGCGCCCGCCGATCAGGCCGCGGGCCTCGCCGGTCACGGGCCCGATGGAGTAGCGGAACGCGAGCGCCGTACCCATCTCGCCGCCGATGGCGAGCGCGGTGACGTCGGTGAGCGCGGCCAGGTCGGCGAAACCGTAGAGCGACGGCCCGGAGTAGAGATCCCACAGGAGCGAGAAGCGCCCCTCGCGCACCAGGTCGTAGCGCACGCCCGTCACCGCCGACAGCACGGTCGACGCGGTGGTGCCCACCGCGGGCGCGCCGTCGAGGCCGCCGTAGCCGCGCACGCCGAACACCACGGCGAGGCGGTCGACGGGGTAGTAGCGGCCGAGCAAATTGACCACCACGCCGCCGATGGTGGGGAGCGCGTCGGACTGCAGGGCTTCGAAGGCGCCCTCGCCGCCCACGAGCACCGACGCCTCCCAGCGCTCGCCACGGCGCGGCGCCCACTCGGGCTCTTGCGGGTCGAGCCAGGTGCCGGCGAAGGCGTCGCGCGCCATCGCCTCGAGGTCGGCGGCCTCGGGCGCGGGGCGCGCCTCCTCGTCGGCGAGGGCGGGCGCCGCCACGCACACGACGAGCCAAGGCAGGAGCAGCACATGACGCACGACGACGACTGTAGCAGTCGTCGGTGGACGCACAAGGCGGCGAGGGACGCGCTCGCCATCGCACCGCGTCGCGCTCAGTCGCCCTCGCACGCGAGCGGGTCGGCGGTGCTCAAGCACGCGCTCAGCCACGCGTGACGGGCGCTCACCCAGTCCTTGAGGATCTGCACCTCGCCGGCGAAGCCACCGCGCGGCCCGTAGCCACTCCAGCGCGCGAAATTGCGCGCCTGTGCCTCGGCGAGCGTGGCGGCCCACGCGTCGATGAGCGCATGCGTGTGCGCTGGTGCGAGGGGTCCGTCGAGCAGCTCGTCGAGGCGCGCCAGGTACGCGCTCGTGAACGCGGGGTCGGCGAACAACCCGCCGTAGAAGCCATGATTGAAAACGTCGGTGGTGTCGCCGGTGACGTTGGTGGCGTCCCACCAGGTCGGGTCGCTGGCGCGGTCGTCCGAGGCGCACCCCATGGTGCGATCGAAGTCCCACACCGGCCCGGCGTTGAGCAGGCCCAAGCGGTCCTTGAAGAAGAAGCCCGACAAGCGGAAGGCGTCGGGGTTCTTGGTGAAGGTGTTGAGGATGTGGTGATCGATGAAGCTCGGCACGTCGATGATGGCGCCGTAGTGCAGGCCGCTCGTGGGGCTCGTGAAGCCCGGCGACGTGAGCGCGGCGCCCAGGTCGTTCAACAACCCGGTGACGTGGGTGCGCTGTGCGGGCACCACCTCGCTCTCTTTGGGCTCGACCCACACGAAGGGCTGCTCGAACCACAAGGCTCCGCCCGCGGTGCCGGCGCGAAAGCCCGCCTCGCCGGGGCCGGTGCGATCCTCCTTGAACACGTAGCCGCCCGTGACCGCCGGCCACGCCACGTCGGTGGGCTCGATGCGCTGGATGGCGATGCGGTCGCCGTCGCGCTTGAGCACCTCGGTGACCTCGAAGACGCCGAGGTAGTCATCCATGCCGATGGGCTCGGCGTCGCCGCCGAAGAACAGCTCGGCGTGGACGGTGCGCGCGGCGTAACGGCCGGCGTCGCGCGAGAGCTGGTACGCCAGCGACGTGCGCATGAGCGCGCGGTCGAAGTCGAGGGGCGCGCCCAAGGCCCAATCGGACTCGCTCGGCATGCCCAGGAGCGGTACGTCGTCGTCGTCGTCGGTGACCTCGTCCCAGGTCTCGAGGCGCCACTGGAGCTTCGGGTACCAAACCGTGGACGAGCCGCGCACCTTGATGCCCGCGCGCGCGTGGAGCGTGGCGGCGGCGGGGAAGGCGGCGCGTCCCGTGGCGGCGTCGGGCTCGAACACCAACAGCGCGCTCGGCGTGTACTCGTCGGAGCGCTCGTCGGGCACGGGCTCGCGCGACCACACCACCAGCACCGGGAGGTTGCTCGAGAACGTCGCGACGTCGCCTTGGAGCATCACGTAGGCGCCGGCGAAGGCGAGCTGGGCCACGCCCGCGCCATCGGTGGCCAGCACACGGAGCTCGGCGCTCTGGGCGACGGCGATGGGCCCAAGGACGGCCGCGCTCACGCCGGCGATGGGCGGGGTGCCATCGAGCGTGTACCAGAGGCTGAGCGGGCCGAGCGCGTCGCCGTCCGCGACGCTGACGATGACGTTGGCGGCCGCAGCGCGCGCTCCGGGCGCGGGGTCCGCGACGATGCGCGGCGGGGGCGGGTCGCCTTCGCCCTCCCCTTCACCTTCGCCCTCGCCCTCGCCTTCGCCTTCCCCTTCACCCTCGCCTTCCCCTTCCCCTTCCCCTTCACCTTCCCCTTCCCCTTCCCCTTCTCCTTCCCCTTCACCCTCACCCTCGTGGCGGTGGTCGTCGTCCGGCGGGTCGGTGCAGGCGAGGCCGAGCAGCGCGATCGACGTGAGGAGGAGGAGAGCGAGGCGCACCACGGGAGCATAGCGCGCCGGGAGCGTCGGGTCGCGGGCCCGCGGTGTCGTCGACGGTGCACGGAGGTGCTCAGGATCCTGCCGGGGTGCGGGGGCGCGTGTGCTCGCGCGCGGCGGCGGCGCGCAGTCGCGCGCGCCAGCGGGTGCATGTCCGCGC
>CAZONM010000577.1:0-2834 GCA_964580865.1 uncultured Myxococcales bacterium
CCGGGGCGGGCGCGGCGCCGCCGGGCGCGGGGGCCGGCGGGGCAGGGGCGGCGCCACCCGGGGGAGCGGGCGCCGCGGGCTTGGCTTCGCCGGCCTGCAGGCGGTGGACGCGGTACATGGCCTGCTTGCCCTTGAACTTCACCAACCCGGCCATGCCGATGGACTCGGTGTTGTCGAGCATCACCCAGCGCACGGCGTCGATGGGGCCAGGGTTGAGGACGAACGAGTCGACGAAGGTCTCTTGCGCGACCCGCGTCTGCCCGGTGAGGTCCGTGGCATAGCCACCGGCCTCCTGGATGTTGCCGAACATGCCGAAGGGGAAGAGTTGCGGGTTCTGCTGCATCACCTCGGTGAGCAGCGGATCGCCGACGTTGGCGCCCTCGTGGATCCGGTCGATGGCGAGCGGTCCGCTCTGCAGCGGCGGCCCGTGCGAGATGAGCACCCGCGCGGGCGCCGTGGCCGCCTTGGCCACCTCGGGGAGCGCGCGCACATCCGCGGGCAGGTACTCGCAGCCGCGCGAGCAGTGCAGGTAGTCCTTGTTGTAGTAGCCGGGCATCGAGACCACCGAGGCGTCATCGGTGTTGAACACGCGCACGGTGTTCATGTTGATGATGTTCGGGAAGTCCTTCTGCGCCGCGGCGACGCCGGCGGTGAAGTGGTCTTTGCACTCGCGGTTGCCGATGACCACGAGCACCGGCACCTTGGCCACGGCCAGGTCGCGCAGCACCTTCTCGATGCTCTCGGCGGTCTCGCCGAGGTCGCCGGTGGCGGCGATGGCGTCGACCTTCTGCGTCGTCATCCAATCGACGATGACCTTGAGGTTGGCGGCGTTGTCGGGGTTGTGGTCCTTGATGTCGGTGATCTGACCGAGCACCCACTCGTCATCGGCGTCGCCGGGCCCATCCAACGAGATGGTGGAGCCCTTGCGCGTGTAGCCGAGGCCGTTGATGGTCAGCTTCTCCTCGGGCGCGCCGGCCACCGGGCCCACGCAGGCCGGGTCGGACTCGCGCGGGGCGGCGGCCGTGGGGGTGGGCGTGGGGGTGGGCTGATCGGTCGCGGGCTTGGTGCACGCGCCGAGGGCCGCGAGCGACAGCCCGCAGGCGGCAAGGAGGGCGAGGGCGTTTCCGGGATGGAGCATCAGGTCCTCTGGGTCTCGAGCGTGAGCGGTGATGGGGCAGCGCGGCCATGGGCGGGGCGTTAGTCCTCGTCCTCTTCCTCGTCGTCGACCTGATAGACGTCGAACGCGCCCAGGGCCTCGAGCAGCTCCTGCAGCGTGTCGACCGTCTGGCTGGTCTCGGCCGTGACCGCGACCTTCGGGCCGCGCACTCGGGCGCGCGCCGGCTCCGGCCAATCGATGTCGCCCTCGTCGAGCACGTAGTCCTCGGTGCTGACGCCGAAGTCGGCGAAGAACGGTGGCGGCTCGCTCTCGCGGTTGCCCTCGAAGAGCCACCCGAAGAACGCGTTCAGCGCCTTGGCCACGCCGCGCGCGGTCTCCTCGCTGTCGAAGGTCCCGATGATCTCGACCTCTTCCATCTCGCCTCCACGAGGACGGCGCAACTAAGCACGGGCGAAAGCCGCCCCGCAAGTGGGCACGGACGGCGGCGTGACGCCGCATCCTGGTGCGAGGTTGGACCACCGGGCGCGCTGCGCGCGCCCCTTGCTACGCTCGGCACATCATGTGCCGCGCCTCCCGCGTGCTCGTCTTCCTGTGCGTCGTGCCGGCCTGCGATTGCGGCGGCGAGCCCATCGACGCCGTGGTCGTGGAGCTGCGCCTGGCGCCCGATCGGGTCGACTTCGGGCGGCTGCCGGTGGGCGCCCGCGCCGAGGCCCGCGTCGCCGTCATCAACGACGGCAACGGCGCCTACGCGCCTACTGCGGCGCCGGCGCTCTTGGGCGCCGGGTTCGCGATGGTCACGCCGTGCGCGCTGCCCATCGCTCCCGGCGCGCTGTGCGAGATGACGGTGGCCTTCGCGCCCGCCACCGAGGGCGACAGCGCCGGCGTCATCGTCATCGAGGCACCCGACGCCGACGATGGCGCCGGCGCCCTCGAGGTGCCGCTCAGCGGCGCGGGCGATCCGCCCGCGGTGGCGGTGGCGCCATCGGCGCTCGACTTCGGCGCGCTCGCCATCGGCGGCAGCGCGCAGCGCGCGTTCTCGGTCACCAATCTGGCGGCCGCGCGCCTCGACCTGCCCGTCGTCATCGACGGCGCCGGCTTCGTGGTGGGCGGCGCCGCGACGTCGTTCGTGTCGCTCGAGCCGGGCCAGTCCGTCGATGTCGCGGTGGACTTCCTGCCCGCGCGCGGTGGGCCCTACGCCGCGCGCGCGATCGTGGAGATCTGCGGGCCCCAGTGCGGCCCCGAGGTGACCCTCGCGGGCGAGGGGCTGGCGCCGCGCATCGAGGCCGAGCCGCGCGCCATCGACTGGGGCGAGGTCGCCGCCGGCGCCAGCGCCAACGCCACCATCGCGCTTGGCAACAGAGGCGCCGGCGACCTCGTGGTGCTGGCGCTCGACGTCTTCGGCAGCGACGCCGTGACCGTGAGCGCCGACGCGTTGCCGCTGCAGATCGCCCAGGGCGCCACGTCCAGCGTCGCGCTGCAGTGGGCGCCGCCCGCGCCCCTGGCCGCGCTCGGCGCCGCCCTGCGCGTGCGCAGCAACGACCCGGTCTCGCCCGAGGTGTTCATCCCGCTCGACGGCGTGGCGCCCGGGCCCGCGCTCCAGCTCGTGCCGGCGGCCCTCCACTTCGGCGTCCTCGACGAGGGTCAGGCGCGCGAGGTGGAGGTGGTGGTGCGCGCGTCGGGCACGGTGGCGGTCGCGGTGTCCGGCGCCATCGTCGAC
>CAZONM010000578.1:0-2820 GCA_964580865.1 uncultured Myxococcales bacterium
GGAGGGCGAGGCGCCGGCCGAGCCGGCGGACGAGGCGGCCGCGCCCACGCCGGCGCCCTCGGCGCCCGTGATGAGCGACGCGCTGCGCGCCGAGATCGATCGCATGGTCGACGAGAAGCTCGCGACCCGCCTCGCCGAGCTGCCCGCCTCTGCGCCGGTGGACGCCCCGCCGCCCGTGTCGTTCACGCTCAAGGGCGACTTCTTCACCAAGCTCTTGCTGCGCAACAACACCTCGGGCGGCTGCGTGTCGTACGGCAACCCGGCGCCCGAGGGCGACAACTTCGCCGGTGACAACGGCATCTGCTCCGAGCTCGGCCTCACCATCACGGGCCGCGTGTCGGATCGCGTGGAGGCGGGCGCGCACCTGCAGACGCGCTTCGGCGCCGAGTGGGCCGACTGGTACGAGAACGGCGACGAGCGCGACGCCGCCGATGGCAGCGGCGAGAGCCTAGGCCAGAACCACGCCGCCTACGTGCAGCTGCGCGGCGTGTACCTGCGCATCGCGCCGCCCATCCCCACGATCCGCAGCGTGCACGTGGGCGCCACTGACCTCGGTATGTTCAACCCCTGGACCATCGGGAAGGCGCGCTACACCGAGCGCGACAACGCCCGCGCGGCGCTGCTCGACGGCAGCTTCGGCGCGCCGCTGTCGTACACGCTGGGCGTCATCGCGCTGCCCAAGCTCTACGCGGGCCCGGGCTACACCACCGGTATCGCCGATCCGCTCATCGACAACCCGTTCTGGCAGCGCGACTTCGCGTGGGCCGCCAAGCTCAGGCACGACAACGACTGGCTCGGGCTCGAGCACGTCTCGAGCGCCGTCATCGACGAAGAGGCCGACCTCGACGACCCCGACGCGGTGGGGTCCACCAACGCCGTCGACGCCCGTGACGGCGCCGTGGTGACCAACCTGCGCTACCTCAACACCAACCACACGCTCGAGGTGAAGAGCAACGCCATCGATTGGCTCGGGCTGAGCGCGCTCGTGGGCTACTCGTACTCCCGCACCGACGACGCGCTGGTGTTCAACTCCGTCTCCGGCGCGCAGGGCTTCACGCCCGTGCCCATGGGCGAGCATCACGGCTACGCGGCGCTGGCGCGCGTGGAGCTGTTCGACCCCGCCGACATCGACCTCGATCTGCAGCTCGAGTACTTCAACATCGGCACCGAGTGGGTGGCGGTGATGGGCGCGCGGCGCGAGGCTGACGTGCTGCTCACCGACGGCTTCGTCGACGGGCAGGTGCCGACGCTCAACGTGGCCAACGAGTTCCAGGACTTCACCGAGGCGTTCTACGAGCCCGCCATCGGCTGGCACGGCACCACGGCCGTGCTCACCTGGCGCCCCGGCGCGCTCGAGCTGGCCGGCGAAGGCACCTTCCTCGAGTACAACACCGACACCGGCGCGGGGTCGCTCGACACCGACAAGACCTACCCCGACTTCCTCTCGACCGACGGCATGACCGACACGGACCTGTTCACCTTCGCCAACACCAACGACCGCGGCCGCGACCCGCGCAGCGTGTACCACGAGCATCAGAACCGCCGCACGGTCATCGCCATGGTCAAGGGCGCCTACACGCTCGACGTGTTCAAGACCGTCGTGCTGCGCGCCAAGAGCAAGCTCATCTACGACACCGACCAGCGCGACCAGTCCATCGAAGAGGCCGACAACTACACGGGCCTGTTGTTCTTCAACAAGGCGAGCGTGGAGGCCCCCGTCACCGACGAATTCTCGGCGGCCGTGGGCTACGGCTTGGACGCGTGGTTCGAGGAGCACCGGAGCGGCGAGGTCATCGCGGGCGTGGCCGACTACCCGAACTACGTCACCATCAAGCACAAGGTGTTCACCGATCTGCGCTACGCCTTCGGCGGCGCCAACCTCTGGCTCCACGTCGAGTACCTCAACAAGGACCTGGACGCGTCCGACAACCGCCTGGACCAACGCGGGCTCGGCGTGGTGCGCGCCATCGGGACGGTGAGCGCGAGCTTCTGACGCGCCGCCGGCGCACTTCGCCGCTTCATTGCGGACACGCGCGCCACGGTCTAGCCAACGGCGCACTGGGAGGTCCCCCTGGCCGCCATCTCGCTCAAGGGCATCGAGAAGCGCTACGGCGCCGTCGTCGTCGTCAAGCGCCTCGATCTCGACATCAACGACGGTGAGCTGGTGGTGCTGGTGGGCCCGTCGGGCTGCGGCAAGTCGACCACGCTGCGCATGATCGCGGGGCTCGAGACGGTGTCGGGCGGCGATCTGCTCATCGACGGCGTGCGCGTCAACGACCTGCCGCCCGGCGATCGCGACCTCGCCATGGTGTTCCAGAGCTACGCGCTCTACCCGCACATGAGCGTGCGCGAGAACATCGCGTTCGGGCTGCGCATTCGGCGGCTCGGCGCCGCCGAGGTCGAGGCGCGCGTGGTGGAGGCGGCGGCGTCGCTCGGGCTGTCGTCGCTGCTCGAGCGCAAGCCGCGGCAGCTCTCGGGCGGCCAGCGCCAGCGCGTGGCCATGGCGCGCGCCATCGTGCGGCGCCCCAAGGCGTTCCTGTTCGACGAGCCGCTGTCGAACCTCGACGCGAAGCTGCGCCTCGAGGTACGCGCCGAGATCGCAGCGCTGCGCCGTCGCACCGGCACCACCACCGTGTACGTCACGCACGATCAGGTCGAGGCCATGACGCTGGCCGATCGCATCGTGGTGCTCGACGGGGGCGTGGCGCAGCAGATCGGGCCGCCGCTCGAGCTCTACCGGCGGCCCGCCAACACCTTCGTGGCCACGTTCCTCGGCACGCCCACCATGGCGCTCCTCGAAGCGGCCCGCGCGGGCGCGGC
>CAZONM010000579.1:0-2817 GCA_964580865.1 uncultured Myxococcales bacterium
TTGTGGGTGAGCGGCGGGGCGGTTTCGGAGGTCGGGGGTGGTGGCGCGGTCCCCCAACCCCTCGAACCCGCCGACACCTCAAGGCTCCATGAGGGAACCACCGTTCGTTCTCGCGAGAGCAGCGATCGATGATGACGGCGAGAGAATAGGCCCCCTGCTCTTCTTCTTCTCCCGTATCTGTTCAGCCCCTCCTCGGTGACCCACGGACGCGTCCGGAGACCATTCTTCCCCGCGGTCACGAGCTTCATTTCCCCCGTGCGTGCGGCTAGCTTCCGCTGGTGGGCGACGACTCCTTGCTCAAGACCAGCGAACAGCGGCTCTGGCGCCTCATCGGCGAGCGCGCGCAGCAGGGTGCCGACGTCTCGGCCATCGACCGCCGCATCTGGGACCTGTTCGGCGAGCCGTGGGCGGTGATGTTCACGGACCTCTCGGGCTTCTCACGCCAGGTGGAGGCGTTCGGCATCCTGCACTTCCTGCAGATCATCTACGAGCACAAGCAGCTGCTCGATCCGATCCTGGCGCGGCACGACGGCATCCTGATCAAGACCGAGGCCGACAGCCTGCTCGTGATCTTCCGCCGCACCGCCTCGGCGTTGCGCTGCGCGGTGGAGATGCAGCGCGCGCTCGACGACGCGAACCGCCAACGCCCGCCCGAGACCCAGGTGCTCCTGTGCGTGGGCATCGGCTACGGCGAGATCTTGCGCATCGGCGATCACGACGTGTACGGCCAGCAGGTCAACGCCGCGTCCAAGCTCGGCGAAGACACGGCCAAGGCCACCGAGGTGCTGCTCACGCGCGCCGCCAAGGACAACGCCGGCGACCTGTGGCGCGAGGTGCCGTGGACGTGCGATCCCCTCGAGGTCGAGGTGGCGGGCTCGTCCGAGAACTTCCGCCTGCGCTACCGCTGATCGGAGCACCGCGTGCTGGCTCGCCTGTCCGCGGTCGCGCTCGCCAGCACGCTCAAGTTCATCGGCGGCCCCATCGCGGGCGTGGCGCTGGGGCTGCCCTGGTGGCAGACCGGCCTGGCCAGCGCCGCGGGCATGATGGCCACCGTCGTCGTCGTCAGCCTGTTCGGCGAAGGCCTGCGCGCCGTGCTCGTGCGCTGGCGCGGGCCGCCGCGCCTCTTTTCGCGTCGCACGCGCCGCGCCGTGCGCATCTGGCGCAAGGCCGGCGTGCTGGGCGTGGCCTTCCTCACGCCGGTGCTGTTCTCGCCCATCGGCGGCGCCATCCTGGCCGCGTCGTTTCGACCGAAGAAGCGCCGCCTGTGGCCGGCCATGGCCGCGAGCGCGCTCTGCTGGGGCATGCTGCTGTCCTTCGTCGTCGGTCACTTGCCCCATGTGTTCCGCTGATCCCTCCCCTTCTTGGGTACGCTGGCGTTGATGCGCCGCTGTTTCCTCCTGCTGGTCGCCACGGTCCTGTGGGCGTTGTGCCTGGGGTGCCCGGGGCGCGCCGCCCTCAGCTGCGTCGACGACGCGGACTGCCCCACGGGCCACCAGTGCGCGAGCCAGGTGTGCATCGACAGCGGCGACGGCGGCGTGCCCGGCGAGGGCGAAGGCGAGGGCGAGGGTGAGGGCGAGGGGGAAGGGGAAGGGGAAGGCGAGGGAGAAGGCGAGGGAGAAGGCGAGGGAGAAGGCGAGGGAGAAGGCGAGGGAGAGGGCGAGGGTGAGGGCGAGGGTGAAGGCGAGGGTGAAGGCGAGGGTGAGGGTGAAGGCGAGGGTGAGGGCGAGGGCGAGGGCGATCCCGGCTGCCCCGACGCGCACGACGAGGACCTCGATGGCATCGGCGACGCATGCGACAACTGCCCGTCGGTGCCAAACGCCGATCAGGCCGCGTCGCTCGACAACGACCCCGTGGGCGACGCATGCGATCCGTGGCCCACCTTGGGCGGCGACACCATCCTCCTCTTCGACGGCTTCGGCGGCAGCAGCCTCGATAGCGCGTGGCAGGTCAGCGCCGGGGACCAGGCGTGGTCGGTGGCCGACGACGCCCTGATCTTCCCCGACACCACCAGCTACAACATCCTCCTGCGCGACGACGTCGACGTTGACGACGTGGTGATGGAGGCGGCCGTCACCCCCACGGCGCACGCCACCTTCACGAGCATCACCACCACCGCCAACGTCGGCGTGCTGGTGCGCGCCCACGGCGACGACGGCGCCGTGTGCCTGCTGCAGGTCACGTACGAACCGCTGGACCAAAGCACGATCAACGGCCTGCTCGTGGCGCAGGTCTTCGACAACAGCGCCGTCGTCCTCGAGCGCGCGGGCGTGGCGGACCCGCTCCTCGACGTGCGACGCACCCTGCGCCAGCGCGTGGTGGGCCAGAGCTACCGGTGCGACCTCAACCTCGGCGAGGGCGACCACGCCACCGTCGGCTTCGACGACGAAGACTACCCGTCGTTCGACAGCGGCGCCGTGGGCCTGCGCGCCAATCGCCTGGCCGTGCGCGTCGACTACGTCATCGTGTACGCGCCGCCGTGATCGATCACCGGGCCGGGTCGGCGAGCAGGCGCGCCATCAAGCGATCGCACTGCTGCTCGAGCTCGTCGATGGTGTCATAGGCCTCGAACAGGTCCTGCTCGAGGCGCCCGCGCATGGCTACGGCGGCCTCGAGCTCGCGGACGCGCGCCACGAGGGCCGCGTTGTCATCGAGGATGCGCCCGTTCCTGCGGCCGAGCTCCACCAGCTGCTCCTCGAGCGCGACCAGCTCCGCCTCGAGCTCCGAGGGCGCCGCGGCCTGCGGCTCGGGCGGCGCGCATACCTCGTCGGTGAGCAAGACCACCGGCGCGTCGGCCGGCAGCGACGGCAAGGCGCGGCG
>CAZONM010000580.1:0-2812 GCA_964580865.1 uncultured Myxococcales bacterium
GCACCGTCGCGCGCAGCAGGTCGGCCAGGTCGGCCACGCACGGGCCGAGCAGGCCCGCGTGCGTGTCGCGGAAGCGGCCGTTGCCGTGCTTGGGCCCCGCGTAGTCCTCGGCGATGTTCATGCCGCCGCAGAAGCCCGCGTCGTCGGCGATGAGGATCTTGCGGTGGTCGCGGTGCAGGATCGGCAGGCGGCGCAGCCCGAAGCGGCCACGCCACAGCGGGTTGAACGCCACCACCTCCACGCCTGCGTCGCGCAAGAGCCGCACCACCTCGTCGGTGACGTGGGGCGAGCCCACCACGTCGTAGAGCAGCACCACGTCGACGCCGCGGCGGGCGGCGGCGGCGAGCGCGTCGAGGAAGGCGCGGCCGGCGCGGTCGGGCTCGAAGATGTAGGTCTCGAGCCACACGCGGTGCCGCGCGGCGCCGATGGCGCCGAGCATGGCGTCGTAGGCGGCGTCGCCGTCGAAGAACAGGGTGACGTCGTTGCCGTCGGAGGCGCCGCCGAGGGGCAACAGGCGCGCCAGCGTCACGCGCCACGCCGCGCGCAGGCGCTGGCGCACCGGCAGGTCGCGCAGCACCACCTGGCGCGGGTCGAGCTCGAGGCGCAGGCGCTCGGGCATGGCGCCTCATGGGCGATGGCCCGAGAAAAGGAAAGGGCGCGCCCCGCGGGCCTCACCCCATGCCGAGGTAGTCGCCGCTCTGCGGGCGCTCGCGCAGCAGGTCGCGCGTGTGCACGCCGGCGCCGCGAACGTCGTCGTGCGGGTGCGCCGCGTTCGCCAGCAGTGACACCACCGCGTCGGCGTAGAACATCCCCGTGGGCGTGAGCGCCAGCGCGTCGTCGTCGAGGGTGGCCAGGCCGCGCGCGGTGATCGCGGGCAGGGCGGCGCCGAGGTCGTCGGCCAGGTCGGTGCCGAACAGGCGCCGGTAGGTCCCGCGCGCCACGCGCGTGGTCGCGAGCCCGCGCGTGAGGAACAGCACGCGCAGCCCGCGCTCGTCGTAGCGGTACATCAGGTCGCGCCCCGACCAGGGCGGGTCGCCGAGGTTCTTCGTGCGCACCAGCTTGAGGCCGCGGCGGGCCGCGGCGTTGATGAAGGTCGAGATGCTCAAGGGGCCCACGCCGAGCCCGTCGGTGCGCTCCACCGCGAAGCTCGCCACCTCGTAGCGAAAGCGTCGCCCGCCCACGTCGGCGCGCTCGAAATTGGTCAAGGTCGACTGCGTGTAGCCGGCGGCCAACAAGCGCTCGCGCAGGCGCAGCCAGTGCTCGCACGCGGCCTCGTTGCTCGGCACGGCGGCCAGCAGGGCCGGGTCGTTCGACCACGGCGTGCCGAGGCCCGGGTAGAGCACCAGGTGGTAGAGGCAGATCTGATCGAGGCCTGCGGCCACCGCGGTGTCGACGTCGCGCTCCATGGCCGCCACGCTCTGCCCCGGCAGGTTGAACAAGAGGTCGCCGGAGCAGCCGAGCTCCAGCGATCGGCAGCGCTTGACGAGCTTCTTCACGAGCGCGGCGTTGCCGAAGCGCTCGCGGCCCATGAGCGCCAACAGCCCCTCGTCGAAGGTCTGCAGGCCCATGCTGATGCGGCGCTGGCCCACGGGCAGCTTGGTCAGCGCCCGCAGGTGCGACCACAGCAGGCCCTCGAAGAGGTGCGGCGTGCCCTCGAGCGTCAGCTCCGCGTCGCCCACGCGCAGGTGTCGGGACAGGGCGCGCACCACGAGCTCGATCTCGTCGGGCGGCGACAGGTTGGCGGTGCCGCCGCCGAGGTAGATGGCCTCCACGCGCCGGTCCGTCAGCGGGCCATCGCGTGTGAGCTCGACGATGTCGCGCAGGACGGTGCGCAGGGTGGCGCGCCGCAGGTGGAGGTCGGCCCGGTCGTAGGGGAAGGTGCAGAAGCCGCAGCTCGGCGCGCGCGCCACGCACTGCGTGTGCGGCAGCACCCCCACGAGGAGGTCGCGCGCGCCGTCGACGTCGAACAGGGCGGGCGCGCTGCGATCGCCGCGCGCCACCACGCGCTGCCAGCGCTCGCGCTCGGCGCGCTGGTTGGCGCGCGCGCGCTCGAGCCACTCCCGGTGCTCGGGCTTGTCACCCATGAGGCGCAGGTCCGCGGGCGGCTTCGCCAGCCCCTGGTGCGCCGCGCGGAAGCGAGCGTCGTCGAGCGCGCCGTCGAGGCGGCGCGTGAGGTGCTCAGGCCGCCACCCGCGGTGGGCGGGCGCGCCGTCGTCGTCGTCGTCGTGCGCGGCGGCGGGCGCCATGGCCGGCAGCGCGGGGAAGCCCTGGAGGAGCCGATGGCGCTGCGGGCGCGCCATGCGGGCGGCGAGCTCGTCGCTGGGGATCATGGGCACGAGGGATACGCCAGCGCTCGCCTCGGGGGAGGGGCCCAGTGCACCGCGCGAAAAAAAACGCGCGAGGCTCGGGCCTCGCGCGTCGAAGGGGCGTTGGGGGAGGACGGGGTGGGTGCCGCCTTCGACGACCACAGAGAAAGCACGCGGGATGCCAGCGCCGCGGCGGCCTTGGGACGCGATCGCGGGTGATTCGAGTTGCGCACGGCGCGCGCCACGTGCGCGAGTTGCGCAGCGGTGCGCAACTCGCGCATGCCGTCAGCGGGCGCCGAGCTTGACCGAGCGGCGCACGTCGGCGCCGGGGGCCACGTCGATCTCCAGCGTCTCCGACGCGCCGATGACCGGGTTCTCGAGGATCACGACGTGCTTGCCGGCGCGGATCAGGAAGTTCCTCAGCGGCGTCTCCTTGGCCACCAGCACGCCGTCGATGGTCACCGACGCCCAGGGCTCGGCCGCCAGCGACAGCCGGCCGAAGCCCA
>CAZONM010000581.1:0-2035 GCA_964580865.1 uncultured Myxococcales bacterium
TCGCGCTTGGCGAGCGCGCTCGAGGCCGTGCCCCAGGGCAGCGGCGCGCCCCCGCTCGGCGGCGTGGTCATCGTCTCCGACGGCGCCGACACCTCGGGGCTGTCGCCGGCGCTCACGCCCGAGCTGCGCGACGCCCTCGCGCGCGTGGGCGCGCCCGTGCATGCCGTGCGCATCGGCGCCGCCACGCGCTTCAAGGACCTGGCGCTCGAGCGCGTGGTCACCGACGAGCTCGCCTTCGTGCGCAACCAGCTGACCGTCGAGGTCAACGTGCGCAGCAAGGGCTTCGACGCCACGGTGCCGCTGACCCTGAAGGAGGACGGGCGCCCCGTGGCCAGCACCGACGTCACCGTCAAGGACGGCGAGACGGTCAAGGCCAGCATCACCTTCGAGCCCCAGCGCGCCGGCAAGCGCGTGTACACCGTCACCGCGCCGGTGTTGGCCGACGAGCGCATCGCCGAGAACAACCGCGTCGACTTCACGCTGCGGCTGATCCGCGACCGCATCCGCGTGCTCTTGGTGGCCGGCCGCCCGTCGTGGGACGAGCGCCACGTGCGCCGCATCCTCAAGGAGAACCCCTCGGTCGACCTGATCTCGTTCTTCATCCTGCGCAGCACCACCGACCTGACCAACGCCGGCAACCGCGAGCTGTCGTTGATCCCCTTCCCCACGCGCGAGCTCTTCACCGAAGAGCTCGACACCTTCGACGTCGTCATCTTCCAGGATTTCAACTACCGGCCCTACCAGATGGCGCCCTACCTCGAGAACGTGCGGCAGTTCGTCGACGAGGCCGGCGGCGGGTTCATGATGATCGGCGGACAGCTGTCGTTCTCGGAGGGCGACTACGAGGGCACGCCCATCGCTGACGTGCTGCCAGTGCGCCTGTTGCCGGGCACCGGCCACCTGTCGACCGAGACCTTCGCGCCCCTGCTCACCGACGCCGGCAAGAGCCACCCGGTCACCGACCTAGGCGAGCTGTCGGGCGTCGACGCGCACGGCGGTCTGTCGACGCTGCCGCCGCTCGAGGGCCTCAACCTGGTGGCGGGGCTGCGCGAGGGCGCCGACGTCTTGCTCGCCCATCCGTTCTTGAACCTGGGCAGCGACCCTGCGCCCGTGGTGGCCGTGGCGGAGATCGGCAAGGGGCGCAGCATGGCGGTCTTGACCGACTCCACGTGGTTCTGGGGCCTGCCCCACGTGGGCGCCGGCGGCCGCGGCGACGCGCACCGGCGCTTCTTCGCCAACGCGCTGCGCTGGCTCATCCGCGACCCCGAGCTGTCGCGCGCCCGCATCGTGGTCGACCTCCCCGACGCCACGCGCGGCGTGGAGCCCGGCGCCGCCGTGCCCCTCGAGGTGCGCACCTTCAACTCCCGCTACCAGCCCGAGGGCGGTGACGGCGTGGTGGTGACCCTGACGCCGCTCGACGCCACCGACGGCACCGCGCCCACCGTGCTCGAGGGCGCCACGGGCGACGACGGCGCCTGGCGCGCGTCGTTCACGCCGCCGAGCACCGGCGTGTGGCGCGCGCGCGTCGACGCCAAGGCCGGCGTGGGCGACAGCGCCACGTCCATCGGCTCCGACGAGGACGCCTTCGTGGTGCGCGCCACCGCCGCCGAGAAGCTCTTCTCCGAGCCGCGCCCCGACGTGCTGGCCGCCCTGGCCGCCGCCGGCGGCGGCCGCGTCGTCGATCCCGACGACGTGCGCGGCCTGCCCTTCGTCGACCGCCAGGTCACGCGCGTGCACCGGCAGCGCACCGAGCCCCTGTGGAACCGGGCCTGGGTCATCGGGGCGCTGACGGTGCTGGCGGGCGCCGAATGGTGGTGGCGTCGACGGCGCGGCTTCGCGTAGCGTGGGGCCCCACGGAGGTCTCCATGGCGGCGAAGAAGAAGCGCGCGACGAGCGGCACGGCGGCGAAGAAGGCGGCGAAGGCCATGGGGAAGACGAAGAAGAAGGCCGCGCCCAAGAAGGCCGCCAAGAAGGCCGCGCCCAAGAAGGCCGCGCCCAAGAAGGCCGCGCCCAAGAAGGCCGCGCCCAAGAAGGC
>CAZONM010000581.1:2135-2792 GCA_964580865.1 uncultured Myxococcales bacterium
CGCGGCGGCCAAGCCCGCGCCCCAAGGGGCGCGCCCCACCACCACCATCGTGCAGCACGTGTTCATCCAGGCGACGCCGCTACAGGTGTACGACGCGTTGGTGGATCCCACCGTGGCCAGCGCCGTCGTCGGCGGCGCCTGCGAGGGCGAGCCCGCCGTGGGCGCGAGCTTCACGCACTGGAACAAGTACATCCACGGCAAGCACGTAGAGCTGGTGCGCGGTGAGCGCATCGTGCAGGAGTGGCGCACCACCGAGTGGCCCAAGGGCGCGCCGCCGTCGCGCCTCGAGATCTCGCTCGACGGCACCGGCGGCGGCACCGAGCTGACCATGACGCACTCGCTGGTGCCCACGGAGCAGGCCGAGGACTACCGGCAAGGGTGGATCGACTACTACTGGACGCCCATGCGCGCGCACTTCGGCGAATGAGCGCACCCTGGTGGGTGTACGCGCTCTCGTGCGCGGACGGCTCGATCTACCTCGGCATCACCAACGACCTCGCGCGCCGGGAGCGCGCGCACCAGGCCGGGCGCGGCGGCGCCTACACGCGGGCGCGCCGGCCCGTCGTCGTCGTGTGGCGCTACCGCTGCAAGGCGGAGATCGCGCGCCGCCTGGAGCCGGCGCTCAAGCGGCTGCCGCGCGCGCAGCGCCTGCGCCTG
>CAZONM010000582.1:0-2786 GCA_964580865.1 uncultured Myxococcales bacterium
CGGGCTTCGGCGCTGCGGGGGCGGCGGCGGGCTTTTTCGCGGGCTTGGCCGCGGCGGCGCGCGCCTCGAGCTTGGCGCGCTCGGCCGCGGCGGCGGCCTCCCGCACCTTGGCCGCGTCGGCCTCGTTCTTCGGGATGGGCTTGGCCGTGCGCCGCTCCTTGACGGTCTGCGGCGCCACGGGCGGCCAGGGCGACTTCGACTTCTTCTCGTCCTTGTCGTTGCGCCACAGCACGCAGGTCACCGTGCCCTGCATGACGCTGTCGTGGTTCTGGTTTTCGGCCCACACGTCGATGTCGACGCGGGCCTCGCCGTTGTGCTCGTAGCGATCGGCCACCATGCCCGTCATGCGCAGGATGTCGCCGGGCCACACGAGCTTTCGGAACTTGCCGGTGACTGCGAGGATGCGGCCGTTCTCGAGCCAGCGCCCCACGGCCTCGGTGGCGAAGGACAGCGCGATGGCGCCGTGCGCGAACACGCCGCCGTAGCCGGCGCCCTTGGCGAAGTCGTCGTCGAGGTGCAGCGGGCTCCAGTCTTGCGACGCGCCCGCGAACTTGGCGATCTGCACGCGCGTGACCGCCGGCTTGCTGATGGGCGCGACCTGCTCGCCCTTTTCGATGGAGTCCCAATAGAGCTTCGGCATTGCCTCTTCATCCTCGCGGCGCCCTGGCCGCCCTTCGCCTCACCGGCGGTGCGCTCAGCGCCGCGGCAGCCCGCCTCGGACGACCAAGGTGCGCTGCGCCTCGAAGCGCACGTCGTCGCTCTTCTTGCCGGTGCCCACGACGTCGATGACCACGAACCCCATGGGGTTGCCGCTGGCTTGCTGCTCGTAGACGTCGCGCAGCGTGGTGGTGATGGTCAGCTCGTCGCCCGCGCACACGGGCTGGAAGATCGAGACGTGCTCCTGCGCGTGCAGCACCTGCTTGGGCTTGAGCTCGAGCAGGTCGGTGATGGGCGTGAAGTCGCCGAGCGAGCCGGCCGCGGAGTGGGGCAGCATGAGGCCCCCCAAGCCCGCGTGGGCCGCCGCCTTCTCGTCGGTGCACATGGGGTCGGTGATCTCGAGCGCGTCGACGAAGCGCTTCACCAACCCGCGCTCAACCACAATCGTCTTGGTCGTGCTGGTGCCGAGGTGCGCTTTCTGCTTCATGCCAATCCTCCAGGGCGAACGACCGCGCCGCTGACGCGACGAGTCATTCGGCAATCACCTGAAAACCAATGGTATTTCAGGCGGCGGCGACGAAAAGACAATCGTCGCCCTGGATCCTTCCACCCGTACCGTGCATGAAGGCCAAGCGAAAATCAAGAAATACCATCCTATTTGGGCGGCGTCCGTGGGCGCACCGCGGCGGGCCGTCGCCGCCGGGGCCGGCGATGCCCGCCGCGTCGAGGTGGGTGGCGCTGCCGGCGACGTGCGCGCGGCTGACCGCGGTGCGCCGCGAGGGGCGGTCGTAGCGAGCCGGCTTGGGCGGGGAGCGCGGCGGGCGCCCTACCTCCCCTCCGGGTCGCGTTTCTGCAGGAAGAAGCGCACCGGGTCCTCGCGAAGCCCCCTGAGCACCGCACCCAGGTCCCTCGCCGCCGCTTCATCCCAAAAGAGCTTGCCCGCCGCGCCCTGCTTGGTCTCCACGGCGCCCATGAGCCGATCGGCGCGCCGCCCCGCTTCGTCGATGGTGACGAGCGCGGCCGACAGCTCGCGGCGCACCTGCTCCTGCTTGTCGGGGTCGAGCAGCGGGGCGCGGTCCACGCGATCGAGCGTCGTGCGCAGCCGCTCCGACAGCGCGCGCGCGTCGGTCACCAGCTCCGCCAGGCCCGCCTGGTCGAGGCCCACCGCGAGGCGATCGGCGCGCTCGAGCACGCCCGGCAGGCGCTCGAGGCTCTTCCTCACGGCCACGGCCAGCGCGGCCAGCTCGCCGGCGGTCTGCGTGGCCGCCTCGTTGCCGAGGAGCGCGTCCACCTGCTTCACGAGCGACGAGGCCGCGCGCAGCAGCTCGAGCACCTCGGGCGACGAGGGCAAGAGGTCATCGGCGCGGCCGAGCAGCCCGGCGGCGCGCGGCAACAACAGGTCGGCGCGCGCCAGCGTCACGCCGTCGACGCGGGCGCCGTCCGTGAGCGGCGCGCCGCCCACCGCCGGCTCCACGTCGAGGTAGTGCTCGCCGAGGACGCCGAGCGTGGTGACGTAGAAGCGCGCGCGGTCGGTGAGCGCCCCCATGGCGCGCGGCTCGATCTTCGCGGCCACGCGCACCATCTTGTCGGGGCCCGCGGCGTGGTCTTGCCCGAGCAAGAGCTCGACGTCGTGCACCACGCCCACCACCACGCCCGACAGGCGCACGGCGGCGCCGGGCTTGATGGGCCCGCAGTAGGCGAAGTCGACCCGCACGGTGCTGCCCTGCACGATGGCGAGCGGCCCCGTGACGATGAGGAGCGCTAGGAGCACGGCCACCGACGCCAGGAACGCGAGCCCCACGCGGACGGCGCGGCGCCGGTCGTCGTGGGGCGCGGGCGGCAGTGGGGCGGCGCCGGCGTCGGTCATGCGGCGGCCTCGAGGCGCCCCGCCTCCACGCGGTGCAGCCGCGGCGCCAGGCGCGCGATCGTGCGCGGGCTGTGGGTGATGACGATGAGCGTGGTGCCCTCGCCGGGCACGAGCGCCAGCGCGTCGTCGACGGCGGCGGCGGCCTCGGGGTCGAGGCCCGTGGTGGGCTCGTCGACGATCAACACGCCCGGGCGCAGGCAGGCGGCGCGCGCCAGCGCCGCGCGCTTCTGCAGCGCCACGGCGAGCTGCCCGGGCTCGGCGT
>CAZONM010000583.1:0-2774 GCA_964580865.1 uncultured Myxococcales bacterium
TCTGGTGGTCGCGGGCAACCTGCCGATGGCCTTGCTCGCCGCGGGCGTCCGCCTCTTGGTGGCCGCGGGCGTGCCCCCGACGACGGCGCGGGTGGCCCTGGCGCGCCTGCTGCGTTCGCAGGCCGACAACGCCGAGCATCACGAGCTCGCGGCGGCGCTGTCGGGGCCGGTGGCGCGCGGCGACGCCGACACGCTGGCCCGGCATCTGCGCGCGCTCGATCCGCGCGACCGAGCGCTCGCCGCGCTCTACCGTGAGCTCTCGCGGCGCTTGATCGACGACGTGCGCGCCCCCGACGCGCACACGCGCGCGCGGCTCTTGCGCGCGCTCGCGCCGCACCACGCGTAGCGCCGCCTTGGCGCGCGCACGGCGCTCGCACCCTCTCCCCGAGGCTGGCGCGCGTCAGCTTGTGCCGTCGTCGCCGGGTGCCTCGTTGCGCAGGCCGTACTTGCGCAAGAGCTCGCGCAGGTGCTTCCGGTCCATCTGCGCCATCTGCGCCGCGCGCGACAGGCTCTGACCGGCCTTGGCCACGAGCCCCTCGAAGAACGCGCGCTCGAACGCCTCCACCACCATCGTCTTCGCGTCCTTGAAGGCGTGCGGCTCGGCCAGCGCGTCGACCAGCGCCAGGCGCGCCGCCTCGATGCGCCCCTTGGCGTCGTCGGCCGGCTCGCTCTTCGACAACGACCGCGGCGTGGTCACCTGCGTGCTCTCGCCCTGCGGGAGGTGGGTCGACAGGTCGACCGTGGGGCCCTTGGCGAGCGAGAGCCCGCGCTCCACGAGGTTGCGCAGCTCGCGCACGTTGCCGGGGAAGCGGTAGTCGGCGAGCTTGACGAGGCCGTCCTCGTCGAGGCGAGCCGACGCGCGGCTGCTCTGGTCGGAGAAGAGCCGCGCGAAGTGCCGCGCCAGCACCACGATGTCGGCTGGGCGCTCGCGCAGCGCAGGCATGTGCACCTTGATGACGGCCAAGCGGAAATACAGATCCTCGCGGAACCGGCCTGCCCGCACCTCCGCCTTGAGGTCGCGGTGCGTGGCGCACACCACGCGCACGTCGACCTTCTGGGGCTCGTCGCCACCGACGGGCTGCACGGTGCGGCTCTCGAGCACGCGCAGGAGCTTTGGCTGGAGGTCGAGCGGCAGCTCGCCGATCTCGTCGATGAAGATGGTGCCGCCCTGCGCGCGTCGGAAGGCGCCGTCACGCGCGGCGGTGGCGCCGGTGAACGCGCCCTTGACGTGGCCAAACAGCGCGCTCTCGACCAAGTCCCGCGGCGTCGCCGTGCAGTCGAACACCATGAACGGCTTGCGCGCCCGCGGCGACGCGTCGTGGATGGCGCGGGCCACCAGCTCCTTGCCTGTGCCCGTCTCCCCCGTGACGATGACCGTGGCGTCGACGGCGGCGACATCGGCGAGGAGCGCGAACATCTCGGTCATGCGCGCGTCTTCGCCCACCATGTCGCCGAACGACGAGCGCGCTTGCCGCGAGTGCAGCTCCGCCTCGCGGGGGCGCAAGAGCACGCGGGTATGGCCGAGCTGTACGGTGGCGCCGATGGGGACGCGCGCGTCGGTGATGCGCGCGCCCTCGTACCAGGTGCCGTTGGTCGAGCCGAGGTCTTCGACGTGAATCTCGGCGTTGTCGAACGTGAACGCCGCGTGGTTGCGGCTCACCGTGGGGTCGTCGAGACGCAGGCCGGCCGCCTCGTCATTGCCGAACACCAAGCGCCGACGCGGCTCGAGCGCCACGGTGCGTTCGCTCGCGCCGCTCCGCGCCACGGCCACGACCACGCCCGGGTCGAGCCTGACCACCAGGCTCGGCGCCACCATGACGGTGGCCCCGCGACTCACAGCGGCGATCCGGGGGCGCCGAGCCCGAGCTCGAAGTAGTACCGCGCGTCGCCTTTGGGCGGCACCGTGACCGTGTACGTCAGCGGCCGCTGTGAGCCGAAGGCGCGCACCACCACGCGATGCGGGCCGGGCGCGCACGGCCGCGCCGTGGGTCCGGTCATGCCCCACGGTGCGCCGTCGAGCTCCACCTCCGCGGGCGACGAGGCGCGGATGGTCAACGTGCCGTTGCCGCGCGACGACGACAGGGTGAGCGAGAGCGTGTGCTCCTCACCGCGCTCGGTCGGCACCGTGGCGCTCTCGAGGTCGTAGCCGTCGAGCGTGGCCTCGACGACGTGCGGCCGGTCGGTGCTGACGCGCTCCAGGGTGACCGGGCTCTTGCCCACCTCGTCACCGTCGAGGGTGATCTCGGCGCCCGGTGGGCGCGTCACCACGCGCACCACGCCGGCGGTCACCAGGTTCGCGTTGACGACGACGGCGCGCTCGCCCGGCTTCGCCTGCACCTTGCGCGAGATGGCGCTCCCCTTGGCGGCGCTCAAGCGCACGGTGTGCACGCCGTCCTCGAGGCGGCGGTCGATGATCATGGGCGTGACGCCGAGGTCGTCGCCGTTCAGCACCACCGACGCCTTGGGCGGGATGGTGTGCACCATGAGCGTGCGCAGATCGGGCTCCGCCGCGCCCGTGCGCGAGACCTGCGCCGCCGCCATCAACCCGCCACCGATGACCATGCCCGCCAGCGCCAGCGCCGCGGCGGCGAGGTAGCGGCTGGCGCCGGGCAAGAAGCCCGGTGGTCGACTGACTGCGGGCACCGGCGGCGGCGCGGCCACGCGCACCGGCGGCTTCGGCGCCGCCGACGGCGTCATCACCGAGAGCTGCTCGGTGGGCGGCATGGTGGCCGGGTCCGGCGGCGGCGGCGGCGGTGGTCGCGCCGACGATGGCG
>CAZONM010000584.1:0-2767 GCA_964580865.1 uncultured Myxococcales bacterium
GACCGCGCCGAGCGCGTGCTCGAGAGCGCGCCCGCCGCGCGCGTGCGCGTGCGCGGGCGCTGGCTGTGGAGCTTCGCGTCGAACGGCTACCTCGGGCTCTCGACGCACCCGCGCGTGGTGGCCGCCCTCGTCGACGAGGCCAGGCGCACGGGCGCCTCGGCCACGGCGAGCCGCCAGGTCGCCGGCAACCTGTCCGCGCACCACGAGCTCGAGGCCGCGCTGGCCGCGCTCAAGGGCCACGAGCAGGCGCTGGTGTTCTCGTCGGGCTACGCCGCCAACCTGGGCGTGCTCGCCGCGCTCGGCCGCGCCCTCGACGTCGCCGCAGGCGAGCCCAACGCGCAGGCGCCGCTGTTCGTGTCGGACGCGCTCAACCACGCCTCGATCATCGACGGCTGCCGCCTGTCGGGCGCCGAGGTCGCGGTCTATCGCCACGGCGACGTCGAGGACGCCGAGCAGCACTTGGCGCGCGCGCGCCGCGCGGGTCGGCGCGCGCTCCTCGTGACCGAGAGCCGCTTCTCCATGGACGGCGACGTGGCGCCGCTGATCGCGTTGGCGCAGGCCTGTCGCGCGCACGACGCCGCCTTCGTGGTCGACGAGGCCCACGCCACGGGTATCGACGGCGAGGGCAGGGGCCTGGTGCACGCGCTGGGCCTCGCCGCCCAGGTCGACCTCGTGGTGGGCACCCTCGGCAAGGCGCTCGGCGCCCACGGCGCGTTCATCGCCGGCGCCAGCGCGCTCGTGCGCTACCTCGAGAACGCCGCGCGCCCGTTCGTGTTCTCGACCGGCTTGCCGGCGCACCTGGCGGCGGCGGCGCTGACGGCGCTCGCGGTGCTGCGCGAGGAGCGGCTCGACCGCGCGCTGGCGAACAACGTCGCCAAGCTGGGCGCGCTCCTCGACGAGCGCGGCGTGAAGGACGCGGTCCTGCCCGCCGCCTCGGGCCCTATCGTCCCGGTGCTCGTGGGCGAGCCCGCGCGCGCGCTGGCGCTGGCGCAGCACCTCGCCGAGCACGACGTGCTCGCGGTGGCGATCCGGCCGCCCACGGTGCCCGAGGGCACCGCGCGCGTGCGCCTGTCGGTGCGCGCCGATCACCCGCCGGAGGCCCTGGCGGCGCTGGCCGACGGGCTCGCACGCGCCCGCGCCGCGGGCCTGCTCCCACCGGGGGGCGCGTCGTGAGCGAGCGCGCGCGTGACCTTGTGGCCGCCGACCTGCGCCACCTGTGGCACCCGTTCACGCACCATGGGCTGTGGGGCGGGCCCGACGATCCCGTGGTGGTCATCGAGCGCGCCGTCGGCAACGAGCTCATCGACACCGAGGGGCGCCGCTACCTCGACGCCATCTCGAGCCTGTGGTGCAACACGCTCGGGCACCGCGTGCCCGCTATCGACGACGCGATCCGCGCGCAGCTCGAGCGCGTGGCGCACTCGACCATGCTCGGGCTCGCGGGCGCGCCCGCCATCGCGCTCGCCGAGCGGCTCGCGGCGCTGTGCCCGGGCGACCTCGAGCGCGTGTTCTTCACCGACGCGGGCGCCACGGCCGTGGAGGTGGCGCTCAAGATCGCGGCGCAGCGCGCCCGCCTCGTCGAGGGCGACGGCAGCGCGCGCCGCCGCTTCCTGGCGCTCGACGACGCCTACCACGGCGACACCATGGGCGCCGTGTCGCTCGGCTTCTCGCCGGGCTTTCACCGCGCCTTCGAGCACCTCGCCTTCCCCGTGGGGCGCCTGCCGCGCGACGTCGACGGCGCCGTGCGCGCCATCCGCGCCGCCGGCCCCGAGCTGTGCGCCGTCGTGGTGGAGCCGCTCATGCAGGGTGCTGCCGGCATGTTGGTGCAGCCGCCCGGGTGGCTCGCCGCGGTGGCCGACGCCACGCGCGCGGCCGGCGCGCTCCTGGTCTGCGACGAGGTGGCCACGGGGTTTTGGCGCACCGGGCGCCGCTTCGCGTGCGAGCACGAGGGCGTGGTCCCCGACGTGCTGTGCTTGGCCAAGGGCCTGACGGGCGGCTACCTGCCGCTCGCCGCCACCGTGGTCACGCCCGCGGTGTTCGCGCCCTTCGCCGAGGGCGGCGCCGACGGCGCGCGCACGCTCTTTCATGGACACACCTACACCGGCAACGCGCTCGCATGCGCCGCCGCCCTCGCGGCCCTCGACGCGCTCGAGGCGCTGGCGGCCAGCGGGCGCGTGGCCGCGCTCGAGGCGCGCCTGGCGCGCCCGCTCGCGCCGCTCGCCCTGCACCCCCACGTGCTCGAGGTGCGCCGGCGCGGCCTCATGGTGGGCGTGGAGCTCGTGGCGAGCCGCGCGGGGCCGCGGCGCTTCGGGCGCGCGCAGCGCGTGGGGCACAAGGTGGCGCACCACGGGCGCGCGCGCGGCGTGCTGCTGCGGCCCCTCGGCGACGTCATGGTGCTGATGCCGCCGTTCTCGTTTTCGGACGACGAGCTCGACCGCGCGGTGCGCGCCGTGCACGACGGCATCGACGCCGTGTGCCCCGCGGCGGCGCGGGAGGCCCCGTGAGCCGCGCGCAGAGCGGTGCCGTGTCGTGCCTGGTCGTCGTGGGCACAGGCACCGACGTGGGCAAGACGGTCGTGGCCTGCCTGCTCGCCGAGGCGCTGCGCGCGCGCGGCGTGGATCTCGCGGTGGCGAAGCCGCTGGCCAGCGGGTGCGTGCGACGGCGCGGGCGCCTGATCGCCGCCGATGCGATCCGCTTGGGTCGCGCGCTCGGGCTGCGCGGCGCCGCGCTCGCGCGCGCCCACGACGAGATCGCGCCCTGGCGCGCC
>CAZONM010000585.1:0-2751 GCA_964580865.1 uncultured Myxococcales bacterium
CCTTGGCCGGGCAAGGCCGGCGCTGGCGTGCGCGCACGCGGCGGGGCACGCGAGGGCGGCGGCGGCGGCGCGGGGATGGTCGGGTGCGCGCCGCTGTCGGCCAGGTCGTCGTCGTCGAGGAGCGCGCGCACGTCGGGCTTGTAGGAGCCGACCACCTCGATGGCGCCGCGGTCGGCCAGCATGCCGATGGCCACCTTGAGGTCGGCGAAGGCGAGCCCCGCCTTCTTGCGCAGGCGCGCCAGCGGGCGCTTGCCGTCGAGGAACGAGAGCACGTGCTGCTCGAAGGGCGAGAAGCTCGTCGGGTCGGCGCCCGGCTTCCTCTTGAGCACGACCTGCGGCTGCACCATCTCCTGCCGATCGACACGGTGCGACCCCGTGTCTTCCTCGAACACCACGCGGTCCATGGTGCCCGTGCTCTCCTCGAGGAAGGACTGGAACGTGTCGGCCGACCGCTCGAACACCGGCGGGGGCGCCGGGACCGGCGCTGCTGGTGGCGGCAGGTCGTCGACCGGCGGAGGCGCCATGTCGGTGCGCTCGTCGAAGCCGCCCAGGTCGCCCGCCTCGACCAGCGCCAGGCGCGACGGGTCGGAGCGGGGCGCGCGATCGGGCTCGGAGTCGAACTGCGGCGCCGTCAGGTTCGGCGAGGTGGGCGGATCGTCGTCGCCGCCGGTGGCCAGCAGGTCAGCGTCGATGACGGCGCCGCACGAGCCGCAGAAGCCGTCGTCCTCCTCCATGGGCTTGGCGCACTGGGGGCAGGGGACGATGGGCACCCGAGCATCCTACGCCGCGAGCAGACGTCGGTGACCGGGAAACGTCAGCCCTCCGCGCCCCCCAGGAAAACCACGAGCCCGGCCGCAGGGCCGGGCTCGGTCGAGCACACGCGTGCGCTCGGGGGTCAGGCGGGTGCGGCTTCGACCGCGCCCTCGTCCTTGCCGTCCTTGCCGTCCTTGGCGTCCTTGGCGTCGTCGTCGCCGCCGCCCACGTCGTCGTCCTCGCTCTCGGCGCCCAGCGTGCCGGCCGGGCGGCGCGCGCGGATGACGTCGACCTTGGGGCCCTTCTTGGCGCCGCGCGGGCGGCGGTCGTCGCGCTCGCCGCGCTCCTGGCCCTTCGGGGCCTCCTCGTCCTTGCCGTCGGAGCCCTTGCTGCGCAGGTACTCCTGGTGACGCGCGTTGCCCTCGGCGCACGCGTCGGCCACGCGCGCGGTGAACAGCTTGATGCTGCGGATGGCGTCGTCGTTGGCGGGGATGAGCAGCTCGATGCCGTCGGGGTCGCAGTTGGTGTCGACCAGCGCCACGATGGGGATACCCAGGCGGCGGGCCTCGTCGACGGCGATGTGCTCGCGCTTGGGGTCGATGACGAAGATGGCGCCGGGCAGCTTGTTCATGTCGCGGATGCCGGCGAGGTTCTTCTCGAGCTTCTGCAGCTCGCGCGTGAGCTGCACGACCTCTTTCTTGGGCAGCCGATCGAAGGTGCCGTCGGTGGTCATCTTCTCGAGGCTGCGCAGGCGGTCGATGCCCTGCTTGATGGTCTTGAAGTTGGTCAGCATGCCGCCGAGCCAGCGGTTGTTGACGTAGAACTGGCCGGCGCGCTTGGCCTCTTCGGCCACGATGTCTTGCGCCTGCTTCTTGGTCCCGATGAACAGCACCTTCTCGCCGCGCGCCACCATGTTCGCCAGGCGCTCGTAGGCGCGGTCGAACAGCGTGACGGTCTGCTGCAGGTCGATGATGTAGATGCCGTTCCGCGCGCCGAAGATGTACGGCTTCATCTTCGGGTTCCAGCGGCGGGTCTGGTGGCCGAAGTGGGCCCCCGCCTCGAGCATGTCGCGCATTGCAATGGTGGCCATGACGTTCGTCTCGACTTTCTCTGCCCGGCCGCGCCGGGCTCCTGGGTTCGGTTCCGCCACGCCCAAAGCGCCGCCTGGTGCGACGCCGACCGCGTTACCGGGTTGGCGACAGCCGCCCCGGCACCCCGCGATCCCCGAAAGCCAGCCCAATGCCTGCGTCCGGGGAGGACGTGTGTGTTGGGGGCGAGCGTCCGATGGACCGGTGCCGAGTGCCGAGGGCCCTGAGCGGGCCGGTCCGGGACGGTGATCGCCCCTCTTGCGAGCGGTTTTTCCGTACCAGAGCGGTGCCGCTGGGGCAAGCAATGTTCGGAGCTGGACCACCGCGGACGCCCTGGCGCGCCCCGCGAGGCCGTGCCGCGCCTTCCATGACGGGCGGGGTTTGAGGGTAGTGTGCGCGCCCGTGATCGCGCTCTTCACTGCCCTCGCCCTGGCCGCCGCCCCCGCCGTCCCCCACGCCGTGGGCGTCACGCGCGGCGGCCTGCCGTTGGTGGTGGTGGCGGCCCCGGCCAGCCCCTGGGCCGAGGTGCAGCTCCACGTGGCGCTCGAGGCCGGCGAGCTCTCGCCCGCGGAGCGCGCCCGCCTGGCGGAGCTGGCGGCCGCGCTTGCGGCCTCGGTGGACGTGGCGGCCATGGGTGGGGTGGCGCGCGCGCGCGTGGCGCCCGATCACCTGGTGGCCTCGTGGGGCGCGCCGTCCGACCGGCTCGAGCTTCTGCTGCGCGGCGCCCACGACGCGCTCCTGCGCCACCGCGCGATGAGGCCCGCGCCGGCCAGCGGATAGAGCATGTTCAGGGCCGCCGCCCCCCAGTGCGGCCCCACGAGCGCGGGAAACGCCACCACCGCCACCGGCAGGCTCACGGCGTTCCAGTAGATGGCCAGCGGCTTGGTGATGGCGGCCCAGATATCGAGCG
>CAZONM010000586.1:0-2745 GCA_964580865.1 uncultured Myxococcales bacterium
CGGCCGCGCCGACGACGGCGGCAACGTCGGACCCGGCGTACGCGCGGCGGGCGCGACGGCGGTGGGCGCGGCCACGTCGACGTCGTCGGTGGTGCCCATGGCGGCGGTGCCGGGCACGGCGCCGAGCGGAGCGGCGGCGAGCGCAGCGGCTGCGACCACGACCACCAGCGTGAGCGTCCTCGCCATCAAACCTCCACCCCGCCCGCGACGCTTCACTCTATGTCGACGCCAGCCCGGATCACGTGCGTGGCTCGCTCCGAGACCAGCGCGGCGTGATCGCGCGCACGACGACACCGTGTAGGTGCCGCTCGCATCGGCTCGCGCGAGGATGGGCGCCAGCGCGCACCGTGACGCGCGGCCCGCGCGGCCCGTCGTCAGCGCGCGCGGTTGAGGTCGCCCGGGTAGATGGCGATGGTGGTGGTGGGCGCCTGGTGTCCGAAGAGCGCGCGCCGCTCGGCCCCGGCCTCCTCGACGATCAAGAGCGCGCCACCCGGGCCCTGGTAGCGCGCGTAGCGCACCAGCCCGCCGCTGCGCCGGGCCTCGCCCTCGGGCGTGACGCGCGCGTCGCCGCGCGCCTCCAGCGACAGCGACTTGCCGCGGTAGGTGAGGCCCTGCCCGAGCGCGCCAAACAAGGGCGCGTCGTCGACGGCGTCGAGGAAGGCCGCCTGCACCACGCCCGCCTTGCCGCGCACCTCGAGGAAGCGCTTGCTGCTGCCGCCGTCGAGCGCGTGGAGGCTCCAGGCCTCGTGCTCCTCGCGGTACTGCAGCGTGCCCGTGACCACGAAGTCGGCGTCGCCGTCGAGCACCACGTCGCCGTGCATGAGCGTCTCGAGCGTGGGCTCGGCGCGCGGGCGCTCACCGGGCACGCCCTTGGGCGGCAGGCGCGCGGTGCCGTCGACGGAGCCCAGGCGTGCGGCCGCGCCGCGCTGGTACACCACCACGCTGCCGGCCGCGGCCGCCGCGAGCACACCGAGGGCAATCAACAGCAGCATGACGTCGGCTCACACCCTAGCATCATGCCGTCGCGGTCGCCGTCGCGGTCGCGGCCGCGAGCACCGCGGCGCGCGGCTCGGGCAGCGCGCCGAGCCAGCGCTCGGGGTCGTCGAAGATCTTGCGCATGGTCTTCGACATATGTGACGCGTGCATGCCGTCGAGCACGCGGTGGTCGATGGTGGCGCACGCATGCAGCACCTTGGCCGGCACCACGCGGCCGTCCTCGACGACGGGCTCATCTTGCACCGCGCCCACGGCGAGCAAGAGCGGCACCTTCGAGTATGGCACCAGCGGGACGAAGGCCTCCTCGAGGCCAAGCGAGCCCACGTTGGTCACCATGGCCGAGCCGAACGGGTCCTTGGGGATGCCCAAGAAGCGCAGGTCGAGGTTGAGCGTGAAGCTGAAGAACGACAGGAGGTCGAGGAACTTGTTCAGGAACAGGTACGGGATCTTCTTGAAGGTGCTGCGCGTGCCCTCGAGCTCCTTGTCCTTGCCCGCGCGCACCTTGGCCACGCGCGCCTCGAACTCGTCGACGATCTCCTCGAAGCTCTTCTTGTGCGCGTCGAAGATGGTGGCGCCCGACAGGTCGACCTGCTTGTTGACCGGGTCCTCCATCGCTACCTGGAAGAAGACGCCGATGTCCTGGCGCAGGTAGATGCGGTTGAAGCGCAAGACCGCGTTGGCGTCGGGCATCTCGGCCATGACGATGGCCACGGCCTTGGCCATGAGGTGCGTGATGGTCAGGCGCTTGCCCGTGCGTGCGCGGAATTCGTCGAGGTAGGTGAGCACCTTGTCGGCGCGCAGCCGCAGCTGCCCGTAGATCGAGGGGTCGTACGCGTCGCGCCACGTGCCGATGGCGATGCGGCGAAAGCTCGAGAGGTCCTTCTTGGGCACCAGGTTCAGGTTCGGCATGGGCGAATCATAGGGCAAAGCCGCGCGCGCTCGGGCATGATTGCGTGGTCGCCCGCCGCCGGACCATGCGCCTCCTCCACGCCGCCTGCATGCTCGTCGCGTTCGCCGCCGCCGCGCCCGCCGCCGCCGCGCCGGGCAGCGCGCGTCCGCCACCGCCGTGGGGCACGGGCGAGAGCCGCGGTGAAGACCTGCGCATCACGCTCATCACCTTTGGCCCCGGCAGCGACGTGGCGTCGATGTTCGGCCACAGCGCGCTCTACGTGGCCGACACCGCGCGCCAGGAGGGCCGGGTCTACAACTACGGGATGTTCTCATTCGACAACACCCTGTTGGTCCGCTACGCGCTCGGCAAGCTGACCTTCTGGCTCGGCGAGAGCGGCCTCGAGCGCACGTTGCGCATCTACCAGGCGCAGGGTCGCGAGATCGTCATGCAAGACCTGGTGCTCGCGCCCGCCGAGCGCGCGGCCTTCGCCGCGTACCTGGCGTGGAACGCGCTGCCCGAGAACCGCGGCTACCTCTACGACCACTTCCTCGACAACTGCGCCACGCGCCCGCGCGACGTCATCGACCGCTTCACGGGGGGCGCGCTTCGGCGCGTCAGCGCGCACCCGGCGCGCATGAGCCTGCGCGACCACGTGCGGCGCTACACGGCCGAGCACCTCGCGGTGTCGCTGCTCTTCGACTTCTTGCTCAACGCCGACGTGGAGCGGCCCATCACGGGGTGGGACGAGGCCTTCCTGCCGGCGGAGCTGTTCGACGACGTGGTCGCCGCGGGCATCGCCGCGCCGCCGCGCCTGGTGGCCAGCGCCGTCGATCGCCCGCCCGTCGCCACGGCGCCGC
>CAZONM010000587.1:0-2745 GCA_964580865.1 uncultured Myxococcales bacterium
CGGCGCCCGCGCCGGCGCCCGCGGCGACCAGGCCGCCGGCGCCGGTGGCCGCGGCGCCCATCGATCCCGGGCTGCGCCCCGACCCGTTCCTCGTGCGCTGCGACGGCTGCGACCTGTCACCGTACGCCATCGACCTCGGCCCGTGCCGCGGCGTGCTCGGGCTGGTGGCCGACTACGCGGCGTTTTCGTCGGGCGAGGGCCGGGTGGTGGGCGCGCCGCGCATGGTGTCGGCGGAGGAGCGGCACAAGCGCGTGCAGCGCTTCTTGTCGAACGGCGGCCGGCTCGACGCCAGCATCGACCTCATGACGTTGTTCGGCGTGGTGGCCTTGGCCGAGCCGGCGAAGGACGAGGGCGGCGAGCCGCTGCGACGCCCCAAGGCCGTGGAGCGCCTCGACAGCGCGGCGCGCAAGCTCGGCGACGGCGAGGCGCCCGCGAAGACCAGGGTGAAGTGCCCAGCCTGCAAGGACGGGCACCTCACGGTCGAGCGCTCGGCCATCTGAGCGCAGCACGGGACCTCGATGACGACGAGCGGCGGCAACCACGGCAACGGCAACGGCAACGGCCGCTGTCGCATCGTCGTCACCGGCGGTCCCGGCGGCGGCAAGACCACGGCCGCGGACCTGTTTCGGCGTGAGATCGGCGATCGCGTCGTGGTGGTGCCCGAGGCGGCCACGCTCCTGTTCAACGGCGGCTTCCCGCGCACCGGCGACGAGGCCGCGCGGCGGGCCGCGCAGCGCGCGATCTTCCACGTCCAGCGCAACCTCGAGGACGCCCAGGCCGGGCTGTTCCCCGAGCGCATCCTCTTGTGCGACCGCGGCACCGTCGACGGCGCCGCCTACTGGCCCGACAGCCCCGAGCAATTCTTCAGCGCGGTGGGCACCACCGAGGCGCACGAGCTGTCGCGCTACGACGCCGTCATCTTCTTCGAGAGCGCGGCCGTGGGCGGCCTGCTCATCGAGGGCAACCCGGTGCGCACCGAGACGCTCACCGAGGCGGTGGCGCTCGACGCCAAGCTGCGCGCCGTGTGGTCGAAGCACCCGCGCTTCGTGGTGGTGCCGCACGACACCTCGTTCGTGAAGAAGATCATGTTCGGCCTGGCGGCGCTCGAGAGCCTGGTGGCGCAGCTCGGGGCCCGGCGGTAGCGCGCGCTGGTATCCCGCGCCGGCGCCGACGAGCGTGAGCAGATCGCCCGCGCGGGCCCGCCGGCGCCCTACGTCACGGCGTCGAGCAGATCGTGCAGGCGCTCCACCGCCTGCGCCGCCGTGGGCCGCTTGGCCGGCTCCTTCTGCAGGAATTCGAGCACGCGCGCGTCGAGGGCCTGGGGCAGCGCGGGCTCGGCCTCGGATGGCGGGACGGGCTCGTCGCGCAGCTGCATGAGCGCCACCGCCATGACGTCGGAGTTGTCGCTGCGAAACGGCACGTCGCCGGTCAACAGCTCGTAGAGGGTGATGCCCACGGCGTAGACGTCGCTGCGCCCGTCATAGGGCCGGCCGCGCAGGCGCTCGGGCGCCATGTAGGCCGGCGAGCCCGCGATGGCGTCGCGCGTGGCCGCCTCGCCCGTGTCGGTGAGCTTGGCCACGCCGAAGTCGAGCACCTTCACGACCTCGCCAGCGGCGGTCTGGTGCAGGAAGATGTTCTGCGGCTTGATGTCGCGGTGGATGACGTGCTGCTCGTGCGCGGCGGTGAGCGCGTGGCACACGGGGATGAGCACCTCTACCGCGCGGTGCAGGCTCAGGCGGCCGTGCTCGTGCAGCTCGTCGTCGAGGGTGCGCCCGCGCAACAGCTCCATCACCAGGTACGACGGCCCGAAGGGCAGGGTGCCGAAGTCGAACACGCGCACGGCGTTCGGGTGCTGCACGCGGCACGCGCGCACGCCCTCGCGGCGGAACTCCTCCACCTGCTCGGCGGAGATGGCCTTGCCCTGCGGGCGGCCGCGCGAGTCGATGGGCGTCAAGAGCTCGGTGCCGGTCGCGGCCACGGTGCGCAGGACCTTGACCGCCACCTCGGTCTCGAGGTTCTTGTGGCGCGCGCGATAGACCACGCCGAAGGCGCCGGCGCCGATCTGCTCGATGAGCTCGTAGCGGTCATCGATGATCAACCCGGGGCCCACCTCGCCGCCGCCGGCCACGGGCACGGGCGCGCCCGGGCGCTCGCGGCGGCGCAGGCGCGCGTCGATGCGCGCCAACAGCACCGGGAACTCGTAGGGCTTGGTGACGTAGTCGTCGGCGCCGAGCTCGAGCGCGCCCACCACGTCGGTGGTGCCGCCCACCGCCGTGAGCATGATCACCGGCAGGTCCGGGTGGCTCTGGCGCAGGCGCGCGAGCGCGTCGAGGCCGTTCAACACCGGCATCATCCAGTCGAGCAGCACCAGGTCGAAGGCGCCGTGGTCGAGCGCCTCGAGCACCTCGAGGCCGTTGGCGACGCCGGTGACGGAGAAGCCGCGCTTCTCGAGGTAGAGCCGCAGCATGGTGCGGTTGGCGTCGTCGTCCTCGGCGAGCAGGATGCGGCGCGGACCATCCGACGTCATGGGCCCATCATTCCGTTCGGTCGGCGCCAACGCAAATCCCGCGTCCCGCGCGAGGCACCTTCGTGGCACCATGGCGCGTGCCCCGCCGCCGCGCGCGCCTCCTCGCGTTGATCGCGCTCACGTTCGTCGCCGTGGGCGCGGGGTGCGTGGCCCGTGGCGCGCGGCCGCGCGGCGCCGGCGCCGACGGTGACGACGGTGACGACGAGCCCTGGCTCACG
>CAZONM010000588.1:0-2723 GCA_964580865.1 uncultured Myxococcales bacterium
AGGCGAGGGTGAAGGCGAGGGTGAAGGCGAGGGCGAAGGCGAGGGTGAAGGCGAGCTCGGCACGTGCGCGGCGCCGCTCACCGCGCAGCTCGGCGTCCAATTCGGCGACGCCGCGCAGCGATCGGACTCGATTGCCACGAGATGCCACGGCTCGCCCGGCGACCTCGACGACGTGTGGCGCTATTCGCCGAGCGCCGGCGGCACCCTGCGTGTCGAGCTCGAGCAGCTCTCCTTCGACTACGCCTTGGGCGCGCGCACCAGCTGCAGCGACGTCCCCGCCGAGCTCACCTGCACCGACGGCGCGGGCACCGAGGAGCTGCTGATCGCCGTGACGGCAGGCGTGCCTGTCTTCCTCGTCGCCGAGGGGTACTCCGGCGAAGGCGGCGGCGGCCTCTACCGCCTGTTGCTGACGCAGGCATCGCCCGCGTGTGGCGACGGCGCGACCAACGCGGGCGAGGAGTGCGACCCCAACGCCGCCCTCACGGGCTCGCTGTGCAACTCCGACTGCACCTGGAAGAACGACGCCACCGAGGACGAGCCGAACGGCGACCAGGGCAGTGCCGACGTCGTCACCGGCGTGGACGTCTCGGTACACGCGAGCATCGGCTCGGCAGGCGATCGCGACGTGTTCTCGTTTGCCAACACGACCGGGTCCGATCGGCTCGCGTATGCGGCCGTGGTCGGGCGCGAAGCGACGCCATGGTGCCCCTGGCCGTTGGACCTCGCGTTCGTGGTGCGCGACGCCAGCTACCAGGTGCTCGACTACTACGCCGACGGCGCGGGGAACTGTCCCTTAGCGGAGGACCTGCCGTTCCCCGCCGGG
This sequence comes from uncultured Myxococcales bacterium, assembly GCA_964580865.1. Classification (GTDB taxonomy): domain Bacteria; phylum Myxococcota; class UBA727; order UBA727; family VGSZ01; genus JACOUT01. The sequence continues at coordinate 824 of CAZONM010000588.1, forward strand.
GCCACCCTCTATGTCGAGGTGCTCGACGAGGGCGACGACGACACCGCCGAGTACGAGCTCCTGCTCGGCAGCCTGCCGCCGTGAACGGCGAGCGCCGGGCGCGTCGGCCCGGCGCTCCATCGAGCTTCGTGGTGGTGCTCAGGGAAGCAGGTCCACCTCGTCGGCAGGCGCCTCCAGGCGGATGCGCTGGCGCAGGTGCTCGCGCAGGGCGTCGCGCTCGACGGCGTCGAGCACGCCGTCGCCGTTGGCGTCGAAGCGCTCCTTGAGCTCGGCGCGCAGCGCCTCGTGGCGGGCGCGCACGGCGTCGCGCACGGCGTCGCGCTCGGTGACGTCGAGCATGCCGTCGCCGTTGGCGTCGAAGCGCTCGAGCAGCTCGGCGCGCAGCGCCAGCAGGCGGGCGCGCACGTCGGCGCGCAGTTGATCCTTCTCGGCGTCCGACAGGTCGCCGGAGCCGTCCACGTCGTAGCGCTCGAGGATCTGCGCGCGCCGCGCCTCGCAGCGCGCGATCAGGTCGTCCTTCAGCGTCTGGCGCTCGGTCTCGTCGAGGCGCCCGTCGTCATTGGCGTCGTACACGAAGCGCAACCGGTGCAGCACGGCGCGGCGCAGCACGCGGTGGCGCTCCAGCGCGCGGCGCAGCACCGGGAGACCCTCGACGTCGTCGCGGAGGTCTTGCCGCTCCTCCTCGCTCAGCGTGCCGTCACCGTCGGCGTCGTAGCGCGCGACGACGCGCGCCCGCAGCGCGCCGGGCTCGCAGCTGCCCGCAGGGTCGGCCTCCTCCATCGCGGTCTCGTCGTCCGGGGTGGTCTCGCCACCCTCGCCGTCGTCGGCGCCCTCGAGGCCGTCGCCGCTGTCGATGAGGGCCTGCGCCGCCGCGGCGGTGTCCTCGGCGTCGAGTTGGTCGATGGCGCCGCCGCACGCCACGAGGGCGAGGGGGAGGCCAGCGAGGGCGATGGTAGGCAGCAGGCGCGTCATGGGGTGTCTCCTCGGGCGCGTGGTGGTGCGCGCCGTGTTGACCTTCCGACACGCTCGACCCCGCGATCGCAAAGCCGACCGTGACCGCCGCACGAGGCGAGGGGCGCGCGGAGCAGTGGGTGCAGCGCGGCTACGTCGCTGCCCGCGCGCCGCTGTGCGCTGTCTCACCCGCGCCGCCGGCGCATGCAGGGTGCGATCATCAGGCATCCGCGTTCCGATCCTCCTCCCGCTCCTCGTCGCGACCGCCGCCGGCTGTCCCTCGGTCGTCGCCACGTACGCGTGCGGCGACGACAGCGACTGCGCGGACGGGCATTGCGTAGATCAGGTGTGCGTCACGGTGGGCGACGCACCGCTTCATGAAGGCGTGGGTGAAGACGAGGGCGAGGGTGAAGGCGAGGGCGAGGGTGAAGGCGAGGGTGAAGGCGACCCGCTCACGACCCGCGTCTGCGTCGAGGTCGAGGGAGGGCTGCGCGCCTGCTACCTCGACATCGGCGCGCCGGCGCACGGTGTCGCTGAACAACCGGCGCCGCCCGCGACCGCGGCCCCGCCGAGCCATCCCTACCTCCGCGACGCTGCGCTGAGCTGTTCCGCTGCGGTGCTCGACACCGCCGCGATCACCACGGGCGACACCGCGCTCTGCGGCGCCACCGTGTGGATCGACGCCGATGCGGCGGATCGGATCGTCATCACGGCGCGCGACGTCTCGATCGCCGGGGAGCTCCTCATCGTCGGGATGCGCGACGTTGTCTTCCTGGCGTACGGCGACGTCACCATCGGACCGAACGCCCACCTCGGCGTCGACGCGGTCGGCGCCGCTTCTGGCGCAGGGGCCCTCGCGTGCGCGGCGCCCGCCGGCAACGTCGACGACGGCGGCGGCGCCGGCGGCAGCCACGGCTCGGTGGGGGGCGACGGCGGCTCCAACGCCGGC
>CAZONM010000589.1:0-2707 GCA_964580865.1 uncultured Myxococcales bacterium
CGCGGCGCTCGGCCGGCGCGGCTCGGCGCGGGCGCGCTCCAGAACGTAGAAGCGCGGCTGACCGGGCACCGGCGCGTCGAGGAACGCCTCGAGCTCGCCCCCGGGCCCCGTCCAGCGCGTGGCCTGCGCCACGAGGCGCGCGTCGCTGTCCTCGTCGCCCGCGCACAGGCGCCACCATACGCCCCGCTCGCCGAGGTCGGCGCGCAACACCTCCACGGGGATGCCCGCGTGCTTGCGCATGGCCTCGGCCACCTGGTCGGCCTCGGCCCGCTCCTTGATGCTCTTGACCTGCGCGCACCGACCGGCGCGGGGAGGCAGCGCTTCAAGCACCACGGGCAACGGGTCGCCCTCGACGACGCGCGCCTCGGCCAAGGGCCGCAGGGCGTCCGCTGGGGCGGCCGGCGGTTGCTGAGGGTGATCGCGGCAGCCGCCGGACACGACCAGCGCCACGGCGAGCGCCGCTCCTCGCGTCGCGAGCGCCCGTGTCGTCACGACCGTTCGGCGTCGAGCTCGTCGAGCTCGGCGAGGATCTTCTTGGCCTCGCGGCGCAGCCGACCGGCCTGGCGGCCGAGCTCCTTGATGTCGGTCTTCGACGGCAGCTGTGACAGGTTGAGCAGGCGCGCCGCGGTCTCGTCGACGACCTCGCGCCCCTTCTGCACAGTCTGTACAGCCTTCATGACCCGCTCGGCGCGCTCGGGCGACTCCATGAGCTTCCCCATGGCCTTCATGCCGAGCTGCATGCCCTTCTCTTTGAGTCCCATGGCGCGTCCTACTTCTTCTCGTCGGGGGCGGGGGCGGCCGGATCGAACTCGGCCGGATCGGCGCCCTGCTCCTTCAGCTCCTCGTCGTTGAGGGGCTGGAGCTCCTTCTCGTCCCACTGACCGCCGGCGGGGCCCTTCCACGAGCCGTCGATCTTCACGTGCTTCCACTCGATCTCGACCGGCACCATGCTGCCACCGAGGGTGCGCAGCTGGCCCGTGAGAGTGATGTTGGCGCGGTCGGTGCGCGAGTCGAACATCGGCACGCCCTGGTAGTAGCCGGCGGCCACGCCCACGGGCCACTCGGGGAACCACTCCCAGGTCTTGTCGAGCAGCACGTAGGGCATGGCCGGCGAGAGGTTCATGGTCACCACCGTGCGCTTTGGCTGACCCTTGCGCTTGCCGGTGGTCTCCAGATCGGGGAAGTGGATGACGCTCTTGATCTCGATGTTCGAGAGCTGGAGCTGCTCCTTCGTGGGCGCGCCCCAGATGAGGACGTCCCAACGCAGCCCCTCTTGGCCGCCCTCGACGGCGCGCTTCATGGACACGACGTCAAAACGAATGCCGCCACTGTGGCCAGTAAGAACGGGCTTGTAGGCGCCATCCTTCAAGTAGTTGTTGAACAGCTCCTTGGCGTAGTCGTAGCGGATTCGGTACTCGGCGGTCTTCGCCTTGTCCTTCTCGCCGGCCTTGGCCTTGGCCTCCATGTCCTCGATGAACTGGTCGGGCTTCAGGCGCGTGGGGTACTTCTTCCTGAGCGCCTCGATGCCCTCCATGTTCTTGCGCACCACCTGCTGGCGGTCGTAGGCCACCTTGTCGTCGGGGCTGTTCACGATCAAGTTCACCTGGCGCAGCACGTCCATCTGCAGGTCGCGCAGCGCCGCGTGCATCTCGGCGTCGTCGGCGCGGTCTTGCGTGGAGAAGATGAGGAAGATGGCGCCGGCTGCGATGGCGCCGATGGCGAGGGCGAAGGCGAGCAGGTTCTTCACGTGCGGCTCCGGTCTGCAGGGTCAGCACCCTACGTTGAAAGGCTGTACACGCTCAAGCGACGCGCGCATCGGTCAGGCGATGAACGTCCGCAGCTCGAGGAGCTCCTTGTTCGACAGCGTGCGGTAGTCGCCGGGTCTGAGGCCCTCGGTGGTCAAGGATCCAAAGCGCGTGCGCACGAGCTTCAAGACCGGATGCTGAATGCGCCAGAACATGCGCTTGATGAGGCGGTTTCGCCCCTCAGTGACCGTGATCTCGACCCAGGTGTTGACCTTGGCCTTCTGCGCCACCTCGACGTGCGCGGGCTTGGTGGCGCCGTCTTCCAGGTAGATGCCGCGGCGCAGCTTGTCGAGCTTGTCCTCCGGCGGCGAGCCCTTCACCTTCGCCATGTACGTCTTCGGCACGTGGTAGCGCGGGTGCGTGAGCAGGTTCGCCAGCTCGCCGTCGTTGGTGAGCAGGAGCGCGCCCTCGGCGTCGTAGTCGAGGCGACCCACTGGATAGATGCGCGCCTGCGACGCGCCCACCACCAGGTCCATCACCGTGCGCCGCCCGCGATCGTCCTTGGTGGTGGTGAGCACGCCGGCGGGCTTGTTGAGCAGGAAGTACACCCGCTCCTGCGCCCCGTGCGAGGTCACCTGCACGCGCCTGCCGTCGACCCGCACGACGTCTTTCGCGGGGTCGACCTTGGTGCCGAGGGCGGTGACGACGGCGTCGTTCACCCGCACCCGGCCCGCCACGATCATTTGCTCGGCGGCGCGGCGTGACGCCACGCCGGCACGCGCCAAGGTCTTCTGTAGCCGTTCTTCCACCACTTGCCCCTCGCTCCGACGTCACGTCGGTGCTCGGCCTCACGCTTGTCTGCTAGCCCTCGCCGCCCTCCCCCTCGGGTGGCGGCGGCGGCGCCTCCGTGGCGGCCGGCCCCGCCGCGGGCTCGAGCGGCGCTGGCGCCGCGGCGGCCTCGG
>CAZONM010000590.1:0-2702 GCA_964580865.1 uncultured Myxococcales bacterium
AGGAGCTGCGCGCCCAGGGCGCCCTCGACGTCCGCCTGGCGCCCGAGGTGGTGGCGCTCGGCGGTCGCGCGCATCACGGGCTCGCCGTCACCGCCCCCGCCGCCGCCGTCGACGAGCTGTGCGCGACCGCGTGGCGGGCCGGCGCCGCCGAGGTGGTGCGCACCTGGGCCGATCGGTGGACGCCGGGGCGGCTGGAGGTGACCGTCACCGTCGGTCGCGGTAGAACCAGGGCCACGGTGCGGGTCGACGTGACCTCGAGCGCCGGCCGCGTGGTCCGCGCCGAGCCCGTGCTCGACGACGTGCGGGTCGCGGCGCGCCGGTCCGGGCGCGGCGAGCACGCGATCGCGGCGGAGGCGGCCGAGGCCGCCGCGCGGCTCGCGAGCGCGACGCGTGGTGGTCTGGGCGGTGCGGGCGGTGCGATCGGAGAGGACGGCGAAGGCGGCGACGATGACGACGGACGCTGACGAAGCGGCAGACGGCTTCGAAGACGAGAAGACCTCGCCGCAGGTGGTGCGCCACCAGCGCGTCCAACGTGTCGCCGAAGAGGCCAACCCCATCGCCGTGGTGTGCGTGCATGACGGGCAGCGCCGCCGGCGCCTGGTGGAGCTCCTGTGGGCCGATGGCTGGAACGCGGTGGAGGCCAAGGAGGTCGACGAGCTGCACGAGCTCTGTCGCACGCTGGGGCCGCACCTGGCGCTGCTCGACCCCAGCCTGACCGGCGGTCGCAGCCCGTTTGCCGAGGCGGCGGGCGCCATGCGTCCGGGCGCGCACACGCGCGTGGTGGCGCTCCTCGACGCGCCGTCGTCGGCGGGCATCGCCGGTGCGTTGGCCGACGGCTTCGACGACTTCGTCTCCGACCGCGACAACGACGTCGAGATCTTGGCCCGCGCCACGGCCAACCTGCGCAGCGCGCGCAACCTGGGTGAGATCCACAAGCAGCGCCGCGACGCCGCGCTCCTGCTGGAGCTGTCGCAGACCTTGGCGTCGTCGCTCGACATGCAGCTCATCCTGCACACGGTGAGCCGGTTGATCGCCGAGGTCATCGAGCTCGAGCGCTGCTCGATCGTGCTGCTCGACCCCGAGCGCGACGACGCCATCATGGTGGCGGCGTCCGAGGATCGCGCCGTCAAGGATCTGCGCATCAAGCTGTCGAACTACCCCGAGCTCAAGCGCTGCGTGGAGAGCGGCGCCCCCGTGCTGATCGACGACGCGCAGAGCGAGCCCCTGCTCCTCGGCGTGCAGAAGAGCATCGCCGAGAAGGGCGTGCGCACCATGGCGCTCTTCCCCATCGTGTTCGAGGAGCGCGTCACCGGCGTGTTGTTCCTGCGCTCGTCCAAGGCCGTGCGGCGCCTGGTGGAGAGCGAGATCCAGTTCGGCCAGACGGTGGCGTCGGCGTGCGCCGTGGCCATCAGGAACGCGCGCCTGTTCGACCAGTACAAGGACCAGAACGAGCGCATCAACTCCATGCGCATGCTGGCCGAGCGGCAGACCGAGGCGCTGCGCAAGTACCAGGACTTCTTCGAGTACGCCGCCGACGGCATGGCCATCATCGACGGCGACGGGCGCGTGCTCTACGTCAACAAGGAGGGCCGCCGCCTGCTCGGGCGCACGCGCGACGACCTCCTGCAGCTCACCTTCCAGGACCTGATCCTGGAGGAGTCGCGCGGGCGCTGGGCCGACGTGGTCGACCAGGTGCGCCACGGGCGCTTCAAGCGCAGCTTCGACGTGCTGGTGGCGCGCGGCGACGGCAACGAGCGCGTGTTCTCGCTCTCCGCGGGCGGCGGCGGCCAAGAGACCGGCCTGCTCATCGTGTCGTTCCGCGACGTCACCGAGACGCGCGAGATGGAAGGCGAGCTGCGCACCACCAAGGAGTTCTTGGAGAACCTCATCGACAACTCCGTCGACGCCATCGTGGCCTCGGACATGAACGGCAACGTCATGCTGTTCAACAAGGGCGCCGAGAAGATCTACGGCTTTCGCGCCGAGGACGTGATCGGCCGCGTGCACGTGAGCCAGCTCTACCCCGCGGGCGCCGCGGCCGAGGTCATGGCCAAGCTGCGGGAGGAGCGCTTCGGCGGGCGCGGCCGGCTCGAAGCGCACCGGCGCGAGATCTTGAACGTGCACGGCGAGGTGGTGCCCGTCAGCATGACGGCCAGCCTCATCTACGAGGACGGCGACGAGGTGGCCACCGTGGGCGTGTTCACCGACCTGCGCGAGCGCATGGCGGTGGAGAAGCAGCTGAACGAGGCCAAGGACCTGTTGTCGAAGACCGAGAAGGCCCGGGTGGCCGCCGAGCTCGCCGGCATGGCGGCCCACGAGCTCAACCAGCCGCTCACCAGCGTGCTCGGCTACGCCGAGATGCTGAAGAACCGCGTGGCCGAGACCGACGATCGCCTGCGGCGCCCGGTCGACACCATCTTCCGTCAGGCAGAGCGCATGGCCGAGATCGTGCGCAAGATCGGCCGCATCACCAAGTACGAGACGCGGCGCTACGGCCTCAACGTCGACATGATCGACCTCGATCGCGCCTCGGAGGGCCAAGAGGGCGAGAGCACCGACGACGGTGCCGACGCCACGCATGATCAAATGACGCCGCCGCGCGGGGGCGTGCCGTCGCCCCGCCCCGACGACGTCGTGACCGTGCCGCCCGTGCTCACGCCGGCGCCGCCGCGCGACGCCGCCGGCATCGCGCGCGCCCTGGC
>CAZONM010000591.1:0-2689 GCA_964580865.1 uncultured Myxococcales bacterium
GAGGAAGCGCTCGACCACGCCCGCGCGCTCGGCGCCGTCGCCCGACAGCCCGCCCAGGGCGCGCTCGACGGCGTCTTTGGTGATGCTCGGCGCACCCGGCTGGTCGGCCCGGCGGCGCGCGCCGCGCTCGGCGTGGAGCGCGGAGCGGAACGCGGCATCGAGAGAGACCCGGCGATCGGCGAGCATCGGCACCTCGAACACGGCCGGGACCATCGAGGCCCCAGCCCAGTGGGACATCTAGCACCGGGCCGGCGGCTTTGGCGCGGGCGCGCCGTGGCGCCCGCCTGCGGCTTGAAACCCGCGACGGTTGTGGGGAAGCTGGCCGCGGGGAGTCATCCGATGTCCAACAACCGCTTGTACGTGGGCAACCTGCCATTCAAGACCACCGACGCCGACCTGACGAGCCTGTTCGCGCCGTTCGGCACGGTCAGCGCGGCCAACGTCGTCACCGACCGCGACACCGGGCGCTCGCGCGGCTTCGCCTTCGTGGAGATGGGAACGCCGGAGCAGGCGCAGGCCGCCATCGGCGGCCTCGACGGCAAGCCGTTCGAGGGGCGCAACCTGCAGGTGAGCGTCGCGCGGCCGCGCGAGGATCGCCCGCGCGGCGGCGGACGGCGCTGATCCTTAGCGCACCCACAGCTCCAGCGCAGTGACGGCCAGGTCCTCGTCGCCCGAGCCCTGGTCGTGGCTGATGCGCACCTCGAGCCCGGTGGCCTCGGGCGTCGCGTTGATACCCGCGCGCACGAACAGGGTGCCGTCGATCTTGGCGGCGTCGGCAGGCGGACACATGGTGTCGGCGCCGCCCCACGCGCCGTCCCACAGCGGATCATCCGAGCCCCAGGCGCGCCCGCCGCCGGGCCGACAGTCGAGGCCGGGCTCGTCGCAGATGAGGTTGTCCTCCACGAACGCCGGCGCCGCGGGACCGCCGTTGCACGGGCAGTCGGAGCTCGGCGCGTCGCTCGGGTGGCCGGCGACGAAGGTGAAGATGTGCCGGCGCGGCGCCGCCGTGGTGACGCTGACGCCGTCGACGTAATAGGAGTCGATGGATCGGGTCTGCTCGTCGTTGAAGGCGTCGCCGTCGCCATAGACGATGGCGGTGAGGCCCCCGCGCACGTCGGTCCACGGCAGGCGTGGCGCGAACGTTGCCGCGCGCGTGCCGGCGCTGCTCTGGTCGCGCCGACACCCGGGGAAGCCGTCGGCGTCGACGGGGTGCCAGTCGCCGGGGCACGTCGCCATGTCGGTCAGGCGCACCACGTTGGTCCAGCCGCCGCCCGCGCGCACCATCTCGCACGGCACCACGTCGTCCACGTCGAGCCCGTCGCCGTCGAGGTCGTCGTAGGCGCCGTCGCCGTCGAAGTCGAGGGCGTAGCTGCCGCTCGCCGTGGCGGCGTCGTGCGCCAACAGCTCTTGGCAGCTGCGCGGCACGAAGGGCTCCCCTTCACCTTCGCCCTCACCTTCGCCCTCACCCTCACCTTCGCCCTCGCCCTCACCTTCACCCTCGCCCTCACCTTCGCCTTCACCCTCACCCTCGCCCTCGCCCTCGCCCTCACCCTCGCCCTCACCCTCGCCCTCGCCCTCGCCCTCGCCCTCACCCTCGCCCTCGCCGGTCACAACCTGGCAGTAGCCGTCGACGCAGATGGTGCGGCAGTCGCCGTCGTCATCGCAGGGCTCGCCCAGGCCCACCACGCTCTCACACGACTGCGCCAGGGCGCAGCACGGCAACACGGCGACGAGGAGCTGGCGCACGCCAGCAGTATACCCCGCGGCGCGAGCCCGCCGCCCCGCGCTTCCGCCAGCTGGCCGATCCGAGGTAGGACGAAAATGGCGGAGGCCACGGTGAGCGACACCAACGATGCCGGGCTGATCATCAGGAAAGAGACGGTGGCGGTGGAGATGGCCACGACGCGCGGCGAGCTCTTGCGCGGCGAGGTCTTCCTGCGCCCCATGGGCGACGAGGACCGCGGCGAGCGCCTGCTCGACGTGCTGGCACAGCGCTGGTTCGTGCCGCTCAAGACCGCCGAGCGCGTGGTGTTCGTGGCCACGCGGCACCTGGCGTGGGCGCGCCTCGACCTGCTCGCCGCCATCGACGAGCTCGACGCCGAGGCCGAGGACAGCGAGGCGTCGTCGATGGCGCGCGTGCTCGTCACCATGGCCGACGGCACGCGCGTGGAGGGCAGCGTGCGCTACGCGCTGCCTTTGCCGGGGAACCGACTCGGCGACTACCTCGAGAAGCTCGAGAGCTTCTTCCCCCTGCGCACCGACGACCACGTCTACCTGTTGAGCTCTACCGCGATCCTCACGGTGGTGCCGCTCGAGGAGAAGCGCTGATGCTGCGCCCCATCGATCGCTTCATCGCCGCGGTTCGTCGAGGAGAGGGCGACGAGATCTTGTTCGTCACCGGGCAGCCGATCCGCCTGCGCAGCGGCCAGACCATGAAGGTGCTGCTGGCGCAGCCGGTGCGCGCCGACCAGATCCAGGCCATCCTCAAGGACGTGGTGCCGCCGGAGGTCGACTACGGCTTCACCACCGACGGCGACGCCACCTTCACCTTCGACGCCGACGGGCCGGTGACCGTGCACCTGCGCCGCTACCAAGGGCGGCTCGACGCGCTCATACGGCCCGCGCAAGGCGGCGCGCCGCTCGCGCCGCCGACCGCCCCTACAGCCGCGCCAGCCGCGCCACCGGCGCC
>CAZONM010000592.1:0-2689 GCA_964580865.1 uncultured Myxococcales bacterium
GCCCACGCGCACCTCGTGACCGGCGCGCGCCAGCGCGGGCGCCAGCGCGCGCCCCACGAACCCCGTACCCCCCGCGATCAGCGCGCGCATGGCGCCCTGCTACCAGAGGCCGCCGCGCGTGTCGCGCGCCCACGATCACGCGCCGCGCCACCGTGCTAACCCACGCGCATGGCGCTGCAGGCCACGCCCTATCGCTTCACGGTGCAGCTCGCGCACGTCGACCGCGGCGTGTACGCCGATCTCGACGTCAAGATGGCGCGTCACCCGTCGGAGACCGAGCGCGCGCTCTTGTTGCGCATGGTTGCCTACTGCGTGCTGTACGAGGAGGGCATCGCGTTCTCCAAGGGCGGGCTGTCGTCGCCCGACGAGCCCGCGCTGTCGGTGCGCACGCTCGACGGCACGCTGACGACGTGGGTGGACATCGGCAGCCCCAGCGCCGAGCGCCTGCACAAGGCGGCCAAGGCCGCGCCCCGCGTGGTCGTGTTCACCCACGCCGAGCCGGCGCAGCTCGCGGGCGCGCTGGCGAAGGAGAGAATCCACAAGCGCGAGCTCATCGAGGTGTGGCGCCTGACGCCCGCGTTCCTCGACGAGATCGCGGGCCACGTGGGCGATCGCGGCGCGCGCGTGGAGCTCACCATCACCGAGGGTCAGCTCTTCGTGGGCATTGGGGGCGCCACGGTCAGCGGCGCCCTCGAGCGCGTGTCGTTGGCGGCGTGAGGCGGGCACGGCGCCGCGGCCCGCACGGCCGCGCACGTCGACGGCTGCGGCACGAGGCCCGGCGGTCAGAACCGGCCCGGCAACACCGGCACACCCTCCGGGCGCGTGTCCTTCTCGAAGCTGCAGTCGAGCAGGAAGCACGTGCACCCGGGGAGCGCCGCGCGCACCTGCGTGGTGTCGCGGATCCCCTCGGTGAGGAAGAAGCCGATCTCACCCTCGTCAGCGTAGCGGCCCAGCACCTCGGCCTTGAAGGCCGCCGTGCCCGTGGCCACGTCGGGCTTGAGGATGAGCTGCTCCGGCGGCACCTCGACGCCGACGGCCGCCAGCTGCGCCACCGACGCGTCGCGGAAGCCGAAGATGTTGCCTTGGGCGTCGAGGTGGCGCTCCACGCGCCCCGTCAGGAACACCACCTCGGCGCCCCGCTCCATGGCCTCGGTGATGAGGTGCAGCGGCGGGTCCATGGGGCGATCGTACGCGAGCGCCTCGGGACGCCAGAACGCCACGTCCCAGTGCGCCGCGAAGCGCTCCACCACGTCGTGCGGCAGGCCGAGGGCCACGGCGGTGTCGCGCCCGTTCTTGCCGATGAAGCCGATGAGCTCGTCGTCGCGCAGGCCGGCGAAGTAGCGCGTGCCGTGCGCGGCGTCGAACGAGCGCGCGCAGGCCAGCGTGCGCCAGCGCGTGTCGAACAGCGTGTTGTCGAGGTCGAACACGCAGCGCACCTTGACGCCCTTGGCGCTGAGGCGCGCGATGTCGGCCATGCGCTGGTGCAGCGCCGCGAGCCCCGGGTGGCGCGGCGTCTTCGACGCCACGTAGGCCGACCACAGGGGCACGCCGCGCGTGGTCGGGCGCCGCCGCGCGAGCTCGGCGCCCGTCGGCACGGGCGCTTCGCTCGCCGTGGGCAAGGGCGTGGGCGTGGTGGGCGCCTGCGGGTGCACGCGCTGCACTCGCTTGGGCGCGCGCACGCGCTTGGGCCCGCCGCCGATCTTCACGACGTGGATGTTGCCACACGGGGCCACGCCGGGGATACCGGTGCTCGTGGATCTGTACGCCACCGCCGCCGACGCGCTCGCCTGGCTCAAGGAGCAGCCGCCCTGGCTCTCCGCCGTGGCGCTCGGCGTGGCCGCCGCGCTCGAGTACGTGGTGCCACCCGTGCCCGGCGACGCCGTGTCCATCGCCGGCGGCGTCCTGGTGGCGCAGGGCGTGATCAGCGTGCCGGCGGCGCTGGCCGCCACGACGCTCGGCTCCGTCGTGGGGTCGGTGGTGATGTACGCGGTCGGCCTCGCCGCCGGACGCCACCCGCGGCTGCGCCGCCTGCTCGCGCGCCTGTTCACCGAGGCGCGGGTCGAGCGCGTGGCCGCGGGCTACCGCCGGTGGGGCCGCCTCATCATCGTGGCCAACCGCTTCATGCCCGGCATCCGCACCACCTTCATCGTGGCGGCCGGGCTGTTCCGCGTGCCGCTCACCGACGTCATCGTGTTCGGCGGCCTGTCGGCGCTGTTGTGGAACTCGCTCTTGATCGGGGTGGGCTGGCTGGTGGGCGCCAACCTCGAGCACCTCGAGCGCCTGCTGGCCGACTACACGCTGGTGGTGTGGCTCGGCCTCGGTGGCATACTGGTGTTGCTGGTGGCGCGCCTCACGTGGCGACGTTGGCGCCGCCAGCCTTGAGGGCCCCGCGACGGCGCGGCCCGAACGGCGGACGGAGGCGCGCACCATGCTGACGCTCACCCTGCTGCTCGCCGCCGCGCCGTGGCCCGCGGGCACCGTGGTGCTCGGCGCGTCGAGCGTCGAGGGCACCGCCACCGAGGTGGTGGCGCTCACGCCCGCCGGGGAGCGGCACGCCATCGGGGTGGTCGAGCATGCGGCCGGGCATCTGCCCAAGGGTGTGCTGCAGGGCGACCGCCTGCTGATCACGCTCGCCACCGCGGGCGCCGACGGCGCCGTCGTCGAGGAGGTGCGCCTGCGCGACGGCGCG
>CAZONM010000593.1:0-2683 GCA_964580865.1 uncultured Myxococcales bacterium
GCACCGCCGCCTGCACCGCGCCCACGAGGGGGCTGCCCGCCACGTCGGCCACCGCGCGCGCGAGCGCCGCCGGGAACGCCGCGTCGTCGACGCCGAGGCGCGCGAGGCCCGCGGCCACGTCGGTGACCAGGGCCACCGGGTAGGGGCGCTCGAGCACGTTGTAGAAGCCCGCCACCACCGCGCCCTCGAAGCCCGCCGCGTGCACCAGCGCCAGCGACGTCACCTGGCGGGCCAGCGCCGCGCGCTGCTCGGCCACGTAGCGCTGCATGACCTCGAAGCCCGCGGCGTCGGCGCCCGTGAGCCTGGTGGCGTCGACCAGCGAGACGTGCGGCGGCACCTCGTCGTGCAGCTCCAGGCGCAGGGCGTCGACGAGCGGGCGCACCTCGTCGGCCTCCACGCGGCCCCAGAGCGCGAAGCCCCAGAAGCGCGGCGCGCGACAGAAGGCGAGCCAGTGCGCACCGGCGACGTAACGGCCCACCGGATCTCGCGCGTACCGCGCAAACGACGACGCCCGCTGCACGCGCCCTCCCCGCGCGCGTGAGCCTCGGTGCTTGGGGGGTGGCGTCAACGGGGATCGCGCGCGCCGGGGTGTGGTTCCGATCCTGATCACGGCGGTGCGCGTTCGGATGGTGCCGGGAGGTGCGACGTCGCCTCCGTCATCGCCGTGGACGGTGTCGTCTACGTGGAAGAAGGGCGAGACAGCGGCGAGGGCAACCAAGAAGAAGAAGAAGAAGAAGAAGAAGAAGAAGCTGGCGCTTGACGCAACTCCGTCACGGACGGTCGCTGCTCTCGCGAGAGCAGACGATGGTGCCTTGATGGGCCTTGGGGCTGTGGCGGGTTCGGGACGACGGGGGATTGGCGCGGTCCCCCTCCTAGATCCTCCCCCGTCCCGGGGGAGGCCGTTCCGGGTCGGGGGTGGGTCGCGTGTGGCCGTGGGGCATCGCGGGGCTGCTTCCGTTCGTCGGCTTGCCGAAGCGGCTTGTCGAGGTGAGCGTCGTTGGGCTGCCTCATGCACGGGGCGCCTTGGTCGTCGCCCTCGCCGCATGACCGCGCTCGTCGATGGCCGTGCGCCGCACGTGTCGACGACGGGCCTGACGACGACGTGCATCCCAGGACCGCGCCGAGCGCAGCCGTGATCCGACAAAGCACGGCCTCCCCCGGGACGGGGGAGGATCTAGGAGGGGGACCGCGCCCATCCCCGATCTTTCGAGCCCGCCACCTCACGCTTTATGACCGCACCTCCGCGTGCTCTCGCGAGAGCAGCGACCGTCCATCACGGCGCACCGACAAGCCCCTTGTCCTCCTCCCCCGGGCTGCTCACGGTTGGATCCACACCCCGCCCCCGCGCACCGTCGGGCATGGATCGCGGCGCGCCGTCTGCTACTACCGGACCCATGCCCCCCGAGGTGCTCGCCCCCGCAGGCGACGAGGAGTGCCTGCTGGCCGCCGTGCGCGCGGGCGCCGACGCCGTGTACTTCGGCGTGCACGCGTTCAACGCGCGCGCGCGCGCCGCCAACTTCGACGTCGCCGACCTGCCCCGCGTGCTCGACCTGCTGCACCGAAGCGGGGTCAAGGGCTACCTCACGCTCAACACGCTGGTGTTCGACCACGAGCTCGCCGAGGTGGAGCGCGTGATCCGCGCCGCGGCCCACGCCGGCGTCGACGCGCTCATCGTGCAGGACCTCGGCGTGCTGCGCCTGGCGCGCGCCGTGGCGCCGTCGCTGCCCCTGCATGCCTCCACGCAGATGACGTGCACCGACGCCATGAGCGTGGCCCTGGCGGCGCGCCTGGGGGCCGCGCGCGTGGTGGTGGCGCGCGAGCTGTCGCTCGGCGACATCGCCAAGATCCGGGCCGCCTGCGACGTCGAGCTCGAGGTCTTCGTGCACGGCGCCTTGTGCGTGTCGTACTCGGGCCAGTGCCTCACGAGCGAGGCCATCGGCGGGCGCTCGGCCAACCGCGGCGCGTGCGCGCAGGCCTGTCGCCTGCCCTACGACCTCGTCGTCGACGGCGTGGCCCGCGACCTCGGCGACGTGGCGCACCTGCTCTCGCCGCAGGACCTCGAAGCGAGCGCGCTCGTGCCCGAGCTCGCGCGCCTGGGCGTGGCCTCGCTCAAGATCGAGGGGCGCCTGAAGGGCCCATCGTACGTGGCCGCCGCCGTGCGCCTGTACCGCGCCGCCGTCGACGCGCTCGACGACGCCACCGTGGCCGCCCGGCGCCAGGACGCGCTGCAGTGCTACTCGCGCGGCTCGGGCCCGGGGTTCTTGCACGGCGTCGATCACCAGCGCCTGGTCGAGGGGCGCGGCTGCGAGCACCGCGGGCTCCTGGTGGGTGCCGTGACGCGCGTGGTGCATGCGCGTGGCCGCGCGTGGCTCGAGGTGGCCGCCGAGCGCGCGGTGGCGCGCGGCGACGGGATCGTCGTCGAGGGCGGCCGCGCGGGCGAGGGCGAGCGCGGCGGTCGCGTGTGGGACGTCGAGGAGCACGACGGCCACCTGCGCCTGTGGCTTGGCCCCGACGCCGAGGTCGACGACGTGCGCGCGGGCCGCCGCGTGTTCAAGAACGACGACCCCGCGCTCGACCGCCGGCTGCCCAGATCGGAAGAGCGTCGTGTAGGGAAAGAGTGGAGTTATCGGGGGGGGGGGGGGGGGGTTGTGGGGGGGGGGGGGGGGGGGGGGGGGGGGGGGGG
>CAZONM010000594.1:0-2679 GCA_964580865.1 uncultured Myxococcales bacterium
CGACGCCAAGGCCGGCGCCGACGACGCGGTCCGCGCGCTCCTCGCCGGCACCGCGGGGTGGATCGGTGACGGCCCGGCGACACCGGGTGCGGTGGCGATGCAGGCGCGCGCCGCCTGGGCCGGCGACGGAGGCGCGGGGGCGCGCGAGGTGACGCAGCCGGAGGCCCCCGCCGACGAGGATGGCGGCGCCATCTGGGTGGTGGCGGGCGTCGGCGCCGGCGCGCTCGTGATCGCAGCCGTTGCGGTGGTGGGCGGGGTCATCATGGCCACAGAGGCAGCCAAGGAGCTGACGGTGACGGTCGATGCGTCGAAACTGTGAGCTCACCCTTCTGGTCGCGCTCACCGGCGCGCTCGCGGCCTCGGCGTGTGGCGGCGGCCTCGAGGTGTCGCTCCAACTGCGGCCGGGCGAAGGGCCCGCGGGCGACGTCGTCGACACCAGCCGCCTCGCCACGCTGCGGGTGACCTTCGAGAACAGCAACGGCAAGGATCGCACGCCCGCGTTCGCCATCGATCGCGAGCGCCAAATGGCGCTGCCGCCGCTCGAGGTGGTCGACGCCACCGAGGACTTCACCGTCGACGTGTGGGGCTGCGAGCGCATCGACGCCTGCGACATCGACGACGTCACCATGCGCGGGTGCACGCCCGAGCCGTTGCCGTTCGCGCGCCGCCAAGGGACCGAGGTGGTGGTGGTGTCGCTTCTGCCGGTGAGCGACGAGCGCAACGACGCGTGCCCGTCGCCGTAACGCAGGACTCAGCCGCCCGGCTCGTCGACCACCGTGCAGTCGATGAGGTTGGCGCCCCCTGCCGTCAGCGACGCGCGCGACGGCAACCCTTCGGCGCAGCGCCCGGGCGTCACGTTGGCCCAGGCCGGTCCGCAGCCGAGCACGCCGGTGTCGACGACGATCGGCTCGGGCCCCACGTCAATGGACACGGCCGCGTACTGGGGTGTGCGGCGAGGCCACCAACCGACGGTCAGCTCAACGGTGCGCGTCCTCGACGACGACAGCCGCACCTTGCTCGCGCAGCCCTGGAACCGCCCGACGTACACGGCGCCGCGCCCGCCCACGCGCACGAAGCCCGCCTCGTCGTACACGCGCGCGTCGTCGGCCTCGCCGAACGCGAACAGCCCTCCGATGGGCGCCGCCGAGATCGCGAGGCGTCGCAGGTCGTCGCCGCGCTCGGGCCAGGCGTCGCGTACGGCGTCGGCGGCGATGAGCGGGAACGGCGATCGGGGCTCGCCGTCGCGCAGCACCAGTGGGTGCACCGACTGGTTGCGGTCCGCGAACGTGAACATCGGGCGACCGCCGGCGCGCACGGCCCACAGCGATGAGAGCTTGGCCATGGGCTCCATGCCCGGCGGCAGGATGCTGCCGTCGGCGGCGTCGGTGCCGAACGGCCGCGTGATGATCTCCACCAGACGTAGCCGCACCGGCGATTGCTCATCGATCCCCGCGAGCGCGTCGTCCGCGGCGCGCGCCAACCCACGATGTCGCTGCGCGGCCGCCGACAGGCCCGCGGCAGCGACGACGACGGCGAGCGCGCCAAGCGGCACGAGCGCACGCCGCGGTGCCACGACGAGCGGGGCCAGCGCCAGCGGCACGGCGACGGGCAACAGGCGGCCCGACACCATCTGCCAGCCGAAAGCGTGCTCCGGCAACACCATGGACGTCACCAGCAAGAGGAGCGCGCTCGCAGTGACGGCCCGCTCGGGCCCTGGGCCCCGCGTCACGCCGAGGGCCAGGCCCACCACGGCGAGGACGAGCAGGCCGACCTGCTCCGTCGGCGAGCCCGGCACCAGCTTGGCCAACACCAACACGGTTCGCTCGAGCAGCGGCGCGAAGCGGTTGTCGGCCACGCTGTCGGGCACGGCGTCACCGAGGGCGAACGCGACGAGGAACGCGAGCGCCGGCCCCGCAGCGACGGCGAGCGCGCCGAGGCGCACCCACCGGCGGGGGCCCGAGAGAACGGCGACGCCCCCGATCGCGCCCACGACCGCGATGGGCACCGGGTGCAGCCACGCGCTCGCAAGCCACACGGCAGATAGGCCGCACCACGCGATGGCACGGCCGCTGCGCAAGAGCAGCGCGAGCCCTACCAGCGCGAGCGACACACCCAGCGAATACGCAATCGTCCCCAGGTAGAGCCCGTACTGGAACGCCAGGGGCGCCGCGCACGCCACGGCGAGCACCGGCATGAGCACGCCGCCAGATGCGTCGACGGGCTGGCGCAGGAACGCCACGGCCAGGGCGGAGAGGAACGCGGCCTCGGCGGCGATGAGGTACCAGAGGCGATACGCGAGCCGCCAGCCGACGAACGGCTCGAGCCAGGCCATCAATCGCCAACCGTTTCCGGTGATCGGGCTTCGCACCTCGAAGATGGGTAGCGAAGCCCAGGTCCGGGTCATGCGCGTGATTGACCACGAACGCGGAGAACAGATGCGCGGGGCCGTCGTTGGTGAGCGGCGTTCCCCATGCCCATTGGATGGCACCGACCAGCGCCGCGACCACGACGGCGCCGCCCATCCACATGGCCGTCGCGCCTCGCATGCGCGACGACCATCGGCCATCGACCACGGCGACAGCGAGCGGCTCGGGATCGGCAGCCACGGCCCCGCCGTCAGCCCGCGGAGCCACCGGGCGGCACCACCACGGGCGCCGGCGCGCGCGGCGGCGCGCCGGG
>CAZONM010000595.1:0-2676 GCA_964580865.1 uncultured Myxococcales bacterium
GAGGCGATCACGCGGCCGGTGGTCGGCGGCGCAGGTGCGGCCACGGGCTTGGGCGCGGGCGTGGGCACGGGCAGTGGCGCGGGCGCGGCGCGAGGCTCGCCCGACGTTGTGCCCGCGCCGCTCACCTCGAGCCGCGCGATGAGCGCGCCCACCGCGACCTCGGCGCCCTCGGGTGCGACGAGCGCGATCACGGTGGCGTCGTGAAAACACTCGACGTCGATGAGGCCCTTGTCGGTCTCGACCTCGACGATCACCTGACCGCGCCGGATGGCGTCGCCCGCCTTCACGCGCCAGCGCACGATCCGGCCGCGCTCCATGTCGGCGCCGAGCGCGGGCATGGGGAACGCGAGCTCAGCCACGACCGCACACGCGTCGTGCCGCCGCGGCGATGGTCGTCGGCTGCGGCAGCGCCGCGTCCTCGAGGTGCTTGGGGTAGGGGATAGGCACCTCGGCGGTGCACACGCGCGCGGGCGGCGCGTCGAGCTCGTCGAACGCGAGCTCGCACACGCGCGCCATCAGCTCGGCCGACAGGCCGCCGCTCTTCCACCCCTCGTCGACAATCAGCACGCGGTGCGTGCGCCGCACGGTCTCGGCGAGGGTGGCGTCGTCGAGCGGACGCAGCACGCGCAGGTCGACCACCTCGGCGTCGATGCCCTCGGCGGCCAGCGTGTCGGCGGCGGCCAGCGACTTCTGCACGCTGGCCCCGTACGTGAGGATCGAGACGTGGGTGCCGCGCCGGCGCACGGCAGCGCGCTCGAGGTCGACGGCGTGCACGCGCGCGTCGAGCTCACCCTCCGACGCGTAGAGGAAGATGTGCTCGAACACGAGCACCGGATCGGGCTCCTTGAGCGCGGCCGGCAGCATGAAGCGCGCGTCTTCGAGGGTGGCCGGCGCCACGATGCGCAGGCCGGGGATGTGCGCGTACCAGCCCTCGAAGCTGTGGCTGTGCTGCGCGGCCAGCTGGCGGCCGGCGCCCGTCGCCATGCGGATGATGAGCGGCACGCCGAGCTGCCCGCCGCTCATGTGCCGCAGCGTGGCGGCGTTGTTGATGATCTGATCGAGCGCCAACAACGAGAAGTTGCAGGTCATCACCTCCACGATGGGCCGCATGCCGTTCACGGCGGCGCCGATGCCCACGCCCACGAAGGCGCTCTCGGACAGCGGCGTGTCGCGGATGCGCTCGGGGCCATAGACGTCGAGCAGCCCCTTGCTCACGGCGTAGCAGCCGCCGTACGCGGCCACGTCCTCGCCCATGAGGAATGCGCGCGGCTCCTCGTCGAGGCATTGGCGCAACGCGAGCTTGCAGCACTCGCGATAGCTGATGGTCACGGGCGCCTCCCCTCGTCGCGCGGCGCGGTCACGTGGCGGTGCAGCTCGCCCACGGGCTCGAGCGTGCCGCGCTCGGCGAACGCCACCGCGCCGTCGACCTCGCGCCGCACGTGCGCCTCGGCCACGTCGAGGTCGTCGTCGTGGAGCACGCCGCCGGCCTTGCCGGCGCTCGCCAAGACGCGCAGGGGATCGCGCTCGCGCCAGCGCTCGACCTCCGCCTTGTCGCGGTAGCCCTGCGCGTCGAACATCGAGTGCGCGCGGAAGCGATAGGTGCGCATCTCGAGCAGGCACGGCGCGCCCTTGCGCGCGATGGCCACCGCGCGGCGCGCGGCCGCGAGCACCGCCACCACGTCCATGCCGTCGACGCGCTCGGCGGCCAGGCGGTAGCCGCGCGCCTTGGCGGCGATGTCGGTCTCGGCCTCGTCGATGTCGAGGGCCGAGCCCATGGCGTACAGGTTGTTCTCGCACACGAACACCACGGGCACGCGCCACAACGACGCCAGATTGAGCGACTCGTGGAACTCGCCCTCGGCCACCGCGCCCTCGCCGAAGAAGCACACGGTGACGCTGTCGCGCCCGAGCAGCTTGTCGGCGAGCGCGAGCCCGACGGCGATGGGGATGCCGCCGCCCACGATGGCGTTGCCGCCGTAGAAGCGCCGCTTCGCGTCGAAGACGTGCATGGAGCCGCCGCGCCCGCCGCTCGAGCCCTCGCGCTTGCCGAACAGCTCGGCCATCACCTCGCCGGGCGGCAGCCCGCGCGCCAGCGCCTGCCCGTGCTCGCGGTACGTCGCCACGATGGCGTCGTGGTGCTCGAGCGCGCGCATCACGCCCACGGCGACCGCTTCTTCGCCGTCGTACAGGTGCAGGAAGCCACGGATGGCGCCGGTACCGTACAGCTCGACGCAGCGCTCCTCGAAGCGGCGGATCAACAGCATCTCGCGATAGAGCGCGAGTGCGAGCGGGCGATCGAGCGCGGGCAGGGCGGTCACGTGCTCGCCCCCTCGAGCGTGGAGGTGTCGCCCTCGGGCAGGCCGAGCTCGCGCGCCTTGAGGAGCCGGCGCATGATCTTGCCGCTCTTGGTCTTCGGCAGGTCCGGCACGAACGCGATCTCGCGCGGCGCCACCGCGGGCCCAAGGCGCGCGCGCGCCAGGGCGAGCACGTCGAGGCGCACGGCCTCGGTCGGCTCGTGCCCGGGCTTGAGCACCACGAAGGCCTTGATGACGTTGCCGGCCACGGCGTCGGGCACGCCGATGACGCCGGCCTCGGCCACGGCGGCATGCTCCATGAGCGCGCTCTCGACCTCGAAGGGCCCGATGAGGTGGCCCGACGACTTGATGACGTCGTCGG
>CAZONM010000596.1:0-2670 GCA_964580865.1 uncultured Myxococcales bacterium
AGGTGGCCACGGCCGCGGCGCGCGCGCACGACGCGCTCGGCGGCACCGCGCGCGCTCGCGCCGTACTCGACGAGGCGCTGCGTGCGCGACCGCACGACCCGACGCTGCTGTTCGCCCTGGCGCGCCACCTCGAGCGCGCGGGCCAGGCGACACAAGCGGCGGAGATCGTCGAGCGCCTGCTCGATCGCGGCGCGCCCTCCATCGACATGCTCAACTTCCTCGCCTTCACGCTGGCCGACCAGCGCGCGCGCACGGCCGACGCGCGCCGACTGGCCTGGCGCGCGCTGGTGCGTGACCCGCTCAACGGCTACGTCATCGACACCCTCGGCTGGGCCGAGTACGCCGACGGGGCCCTCGAGGAGGCGCGCGCCACCTTGGCGCGCGCCGATCGGCTCTCGCCGGGCGAGGGTGAGATCCTGTATCACCGCGCGGTCGTCGAGCTCGAGCTCGGCGCAGTGGAGCAGGCCCGCGGTCTGTCGGCGCGCGCGCGGGAGCTCTTGGAGCCGGGCGATCCGGTGCTGGCCAAGCTCGACGCGCTGCAGGTCCGCCTGGGGAGCAAGCCATGAACGCCACGCGCACCGTCGTGCGGCCACGCCGCGCCGGACACCGGCCGGCCGCGCTCGCTGCGGCGGCCTTGTGCGCGATCGCGCTCGCCGCCGGCTGCCCCCACGGCGCGGCGCTGCCGAACCTCGAGGGGCTCACCGACGAGGTCGCGGTGGCGCGCGCGCGCCAGAGCGGTGAGCGCCGCATGCGCCTGGCAGGCACCCTCAAGGCGCGCCTGCCCGGCATCGAGGGCGTGGTGGCCAGCGCCGATCTCGACGTCGCGCTGCAGCCGCGCGCCATGCTGTCGGTGGCGGTGCGCTCGTTCTTCGAGCAGCCCATGCAGATGTTCGTCACCGACGGCGCGCAAGTGACCGTGTACGACGCCACGCAGGGCCAACCGCTGTTCTTCCGCGGGAGCGCCGACGCCGCGTCGCTGGCGCGGGTGCTGCCGCTGCCGCTGTCGCCGCGCGAGGCCGTGGCCATCTTCCTCGCGCGCCCGCCCGTCGACGGCGGCGCGCGCCTGGTGAGCGTCGATCGCGAGAGCGGCGCCTACGAGCTGTGGCTCGAGCCGCCCGACATGGGCCCGTGCCAGGTGACCGTCCGCGCCAGCGACGACGCGGTGCTGCGGTGGCGCCTCCATCGACGCGACGGGCGGCCGCTGCTCGAGGTGCGCTACGGCGACCTGCGCGCGGCCAACGGCGCCACCGTACCCTTCGCGTGGCACGTGCGGCGCCTCGACGTGGAGCCCGAGCAGGCGCTCGACTTCGTCGCCACCGACGTGACCTGGAACGGGCCGCCGCTCCCGGCCGAGGCCTTCGTGCTCGAGCCGCCGGCAGGCACCGAGCTGCGGCCCCTCGGCGGCGCCGTGGTACGCTGAGCGACGAGGGTTGCCGCCATGCGCCTGGGCGAGATGCTGGTAAAGGCCGGCGTGACGACGGAGCTGAACATCAACGCCGCGCTGGCCGAGCAGCGGCGCTGGGGCGGCAAGCTCGGCCAGATCCTGGTGCGCATGGGCGCCGTCTCCGAGCAGCTGGTGGTGCAGGCGCTGTCGCGGCAGCTCGGCGTGCCCTGGCTCGACCTCGCGGCCGTCGAGGCCGTGCCCGAGGCGCTGGCGCAGCGATTGCCGCACGCGCTGTGCGAGCAGCACCGCGTGATCCCGCTCGAGTACCTGCACGATCAGCGCATGGTGCGCGTGGCCATGGCCGACCCGCGCGACGTGGTGGTGCTCGACGACCTGCAGCGGCGGTTCGGCATGCGCATCGAGCCCTACCTGGTGGGCGAGCAGGCGCTCCTGACCGCGATCCGGCGCCTGTTCGGCGCGCAGTCGTCCCAGGTGCTGCACGAGGAGACGTCGGGGCCGGTGGTGATGGACAACTCCGGCGAGGTGCGCATCACGGGCTTGCCGCGCGCGGCGAGCCCCGCGCCCGCGGTGCTCGCCGCGAGCGCGCGACCCGCCGCCGCGCCCGGCGCGCTCGAGCAACGCGTGGCCGGCCACGCACACAACGTGCGCGCCGTCGCCGAGCTGCTGATCGCGCGCGGGGTGATCCGCCTCGACGAGCTTCCTCGGCGGCGCTGACGGCGCCGCGCCGTCCACCCCTCGTGCTCGGCCCTTCAGGTGTGGGAGAGTGGCGCCATGTCCCGCAAGCGCATCGGCGAGCTGCTCATCGAGGCCGGCGTCCTCACGGAGCAACAGCTCGCCATGGCACTGGCCCACCAGCGGCAATCGGGCGGACGCATCGGCCGCATCCTCGTGGAGAACAAGATCGTCCCCGAGGATCGGCTGGTGCGTCTGTTGTCGACGCAGCTCGGCATCCCCGTGGGAGACCTGCCCATCGACGCGCCGCCGCCGACGCTGCTGCACCTGATCCCGCCCGACGTGGCGCGGCGCTACGCCATCTTCCCCGTTGGGCTACGGAAAGACTCACGCGGCGACCTGTTGTTCCTGGCCATGGCGGACCCCACCAACGCCGAGGCCATCGAGGAGGTGGCGCGCATCACCGGCAAGCACGTGCTGCCGTTCATCGCAGGCGAGCTGGCCATCGAGCGCGCCATCGCGCGCTGGCTGCTGGCGGGCGCAGCACCTGCCGCGTCCGCCGGGCCCGCAAATCCCCCGGGCGCCACCGACAG
>CAZONM010000597.1:0-2660 GCA_964580865.1 uncultured Myxococcales bacterium
GCGCCCGCGGCGCGCGGCGCGCTCGGCGACGCGCGCCTCATCGAGGCCTCGGGCATCGTGGCGTCGCCCGCGCAGCCCGACGTGCTGTGGCTGCACAACGACTCCGGCGACGAGGCGCGCCTGTACGCCGTGGGCACCGACGGCCGCGCGCTCGGCGCGTTGGCGCTGCCCAACGTCGACGCCGTCGACATCGAGGACATCGCCGCGGCGCCGTGCCCCGACCTGCGCGGCCCGTGCCTCTACGTGGCCGACACCGGCGACAACCGGCTGCGGCGCGAGCAGCTGGTGGTGTACGCCGTGCCCGAGCCGCTGGTGGCGCTCGATCGCCCGCTGGCGCACAACGCCGCCGCGCCGTTCGTGTGGATCTTCCCGCTCATCGTGCCCGAGCGCGCCAACATCGAGGCGCTGGTGGTCCTGCCCGACGCCACCGCCATGATCCTGTACGAGAAGACCGACGGCGCGCGCGCGCGCGTGTTCCGCTACCGGGCGCCGTGGACGCCGCTCGCGCCCGCCACCGTCGAGGTCAGCGGCACCGTGGCCGTGCCCGGCGAGGTCGGCGGGCTGCGCCAGATCACGGGCGCCGACGTGCACGCCTCGGGCGCGCGCCTGCTCGTGCGCGGCTACGGCGCGGTCTGGGAGGTGCGGCTCGACCCCGAGGCCGGCGTCACCGCCGATCACCTCGACGACGCCGCGCTCACCGAGGTGGTGGCCACGCTCGACGAGCCGCAGGGCGAGGCGGTGGCCTACGACGCCGCCGGCACCGGCATCTGGACCGTGTCGGAGAGCCCCAGCGGTGAGCCCGGGCCGCCGTTGCGCTTCGCCGCGTGCGCGGCCACACCGTGACGGCCGCGCGGGAGGGCGCATGGACAGGGAGACCCTGATCCGAAACATGCCGCTGTTCGAGACCCTCGCCGACGACGAGGTGCTCGCCCTGTCCGGTCAGCTGCAAGAGCGCACCGTGGCCGCCGGCACCACCATCTTTCGCGCCGGC
The DNA here is from genome assembly GCA_964580865.1 of uncultured Myxococcales bacterium. GTDB lineage: Bacteria > Myxococcota > UBA727 > UBA727 > VGSZ01 > JACOUT01. The sequence goes on from CAZONM010000597.1 coordinate 992, forward strand.
GAGCCGGGCGACACGCTGTTCCTCATCCAAGAGGGCGCCGTCGAGATCTCCACGGGCGACGGCAAGCAGCGCACGGTCTTGGCCTCGCTGTTCCCGGGGGCGTTCTTCGGTGAGATCAGCCTGCTCGACGGCTCGTCGCGCTCGGCCAGCGCCAGCGCCACCAAGGACTGCGTGCTGCAGGCGCTCGAGCGCGACCACTTCTTTTCGTTCGTGCGCGGCAAGCCCGACGCCGCCACCAAGATCCTGGCGGAGATGGCCGATCGCCTGCGCCAGACCAACGCGCTGTTCTCGCAGCAGGTGAGCCGCGACGTGCTCGAGGAGGAGGAGGAGCGCCTCACCTTCGGCCAGCGCGTGGCCGACACCGTGGCGTCGTTCGGCGGCTCGTGGACGTTCATCGGCGTGTTCGGCCTGGCCATGACCGGTTGGATGGCGCTCAACGTGGCCATGGGCACCACCGACGCCTTCGATCCCTTCCCCTTCATCCTGCTCAACCTCGCCTTGTCGACGACGGCGGCGCTGCAGGCGCCCATCATCATGATGAGCCAGAACCGTCAGGCCTCGAAAGACAAGCTGCTGGCGCAGAACGACTACCTGGTGAACCTCAAGGCCGAGCTCGGCATCCAGCAGCTCCTGAAGAACCAAGGCGAGATGCTCGCGCGCCTCGCCCTGCTCGAGCGCACCACCGCGCGTGCGCCGAGCAAGGACACGACCCCGGGCAAAGAGCCGGGCGCGTCGCCCTCGCCGTGAGCCTGCGCGCCTTCACCACCGGCGGGCTCGCGCTGCCGAGCCCGTTCCTGCTGGCGCCCATGGAGGGTGTGAGCGACGCGGGCTTTCGGCGCGCGTGCGCGCACGCGGGCGCGGGCCTGGGCTACACCGAGATGGTGCGCGCGCGCGGCATCGTCAAGCGCAACAACAGCACGCTGGCGCTCGTCGACACCGTGGACCCCGACGTGCCGGCGGGCGTGCAGCTCTTGGTGGTGAACGAGCGCGAGCTGCGGGATACCTTCGAGGTCTTGGCGGAGCTGTCGCAGACGACGCACCCGCACTTCGCGCGCATCGTCGCCGTCGATCTGAACTTCGGCTGTCCGTCGCGCGACGTGGTGAGCATCGGCGCCGGGCCCGCCATGCTCAAGCGGCGCGCCAAGCTGCGCGCCATCTTCGAGGCGCTGGCCGACCTGAAGAAGCGCGCCGTGCTGCCCTCGGTGGCATGCGTCTCGGCCAAGATCCGCCTGGGGCTCAACCAGGTCGAGCGCGCGCACAAGGTGTACCTCCCCGTCGTGGAGATGGCCAACGACACGCTCGACCATCTCACCGTGCACGCGCGCCACGCCATGCAGCGCTCGCGCGACGCCGCCGACTGGCGCGCCATCGGCGAGGCCAAGGCGGCGAGCGCCATCCCCATCGTGGGCAACGGCGACGTGTGCACGCGCGCCGACGCAGAGCGCATGCACGAGGAGACCGGCTGCGACGCCGTCATGATCGCGCGCGCCGCCATCCGCGACCCGTGCTGCTTCCTGGCGCTCGCGGGCCAGCCCGCGCCGTCGCCCGCCGACGCGCTCGCGCGCGTGGAGGCCGCGTTCGCGCACCTGCCGCCCACGCGCGACAAGCACCGCGAGTTTCGCGCGGAGCTCCTGGCGCGCGTGCGCGCGCAGGCGGCGGGCCAGCGCGT
>CAZONM010000598.1:0-2645 GCA_964580865.1 uncultured Myxococcales bacterium
CGCGCTCGACGGTGAGCTCTGCGTGGTAGGCCGCCACCCGGTGGAGGCCGTGCTGACGCACCAGCGCGCGCGCGCCGAGCGCCTCTACGTGCAGGGGGGCGCGGCGTCGTCGCCGTTGGTCCAGGTGGCGCGCCGCGCCGGCGTCCCCGTGGACGAGGTCGACGCCGCGACGCTCGACGCGCTGGCCGGGCGCGGCCTGGTGCACCAAGGCGCGGTGCTGCGCTGCGCGCCGTACCCCTATGCCGCCATCGAGGAGCTCGAGCGCGCCCCCGATCTCACGTTGGTGCTCGACGGCGTGGAGGACCCGCGCAACCTGGGCGCCGCGGCGCGTGCGGCGCTGGCGCTCGGTGCGTCGCTGATGGTGGTGCCGCAGGATCGCGCCGCTGCCTGCACCGCCAGCGCGCACAAGGCGGCCGCCGGCGCGCTCTCGCGGCTGGCGGTGGCGCGCGTGGGCAACCTGCGCCGCGCGCTCGACCAGCTCAAGGAGAAGGGCGCGTGGCTCGTGGGCGCCGAGGCCGACGCGGCTCAAGCGCCCTGGCAGGTGGATCTGAGGGGCCCGGTGGCCGTGGTGGTCGGTGGCGAGGATCGCGGCCTGCGGCGCTTGACGCGCGAGGCCTGCGACTTCGTGGTGGCGATCCCCATGGCCGCCACCGGCACCAGCCTGAACGCCGCTGATGCTGCGACCGTGCTCTTGTACGAGGCGCTGCGTCAGCGGCGCGCGGATGCTGTCAGCCCTTGACGGCGAACAGCTCGCTGCGCGGCTTGGTGGTGCCGTGGTTCGCGAGCGCGTTCTTGCGAGCCTTGCCGCGGGTGCGCAGCTTGCGGGTACGAACGGTCTCGGTTTGCTTGGACGCGGACGCCATGATGGACCTCGAGCGGAGAGACGACGCCGCTGCCTAGCAGGGTGGTTGGGGCCCGGCAAGGGCGGCAGCGGGCGGCGCCCCGAGGTCACAGCGGAGGTCACGTGCGTTGATCGAGCCCGGCGCAGGGACTTGCCATGAGGCCGAGGAGCACCGCAGGCGCGTACCTCGTGGTGGGCGCCGAGGACGCGACGCGGGGATCGTGGCAAGGACCAAGCCCGGCGACCATCAACGCACGTGACCTACGCTGTCAGTACTCGTCGTCGGCGCCACCGGCGTCATCCTCGAGGGGCTCGTCTTCGACCTCCTCGTCGTCGCCGGCCTCTTCCACCAGATCGTCGTCTGGCTCCTCCACCAGCTCGTTGCCGAACGCCGGCGCCGCCGCCGTCGGCAAGCCTCGGTTCGGGTCCTCGGCGGGATCGCTGCCGCACTTCGGGCACTTCGCCGAGGGCTTGTTCAGGTCGTAGAATTTGGTGCTGCACTTCCAGCACGTGAACTTCTTGCCGAGCTTGGTCATGTCTGCCCCGACGGTGTTCCGATCAGCGGCAGCCGCCACGCGCGCGGCTGTGCGGGGCGCTTCCTCCCACACTCGCCGAAAGCGTGTCAACTCGACAGACGAGGGCGGCACCGAAAAAAGCGGCGCGAGGCCGCCGGCGGCCGCCTACCGCACCTCGAACATCTTGCAGAAGACCAGGCGCGACCCGCGCTCGAAGCGCTCCCGCCGGTGCGGCGCCACCGGGTACAACAGGTCACAGGCGGCGCGCTCGTCGTCGAAGTGCAGGCACTCCTCGCAGCAGAACGCCAGGCGCCAGCGCTCGACCTCGCGGCGCAGCTCGTCGGTGATGGGCTGATCCACCGGCGCAGTCGATCACCACCGCGCGTCTATGGCAAGCGGCCGCACCTGGCCGGCGAGGGCAAACATGATAGGTTTCGAGCATGTCGCGCCCAAGCGCCTCCGACCTCGGCAAGCTGCCGCTGTTCGGCGGCCTGGCCGACGACGCGCTCAAGAGCTTCGCTGACGCCGCCGTGGAGAAGTCCTACGGCGCCGGCCAGGTCGTGTTCCGCGAGACCGACGTGGCGCGCGAGCTGTTCGTGCTCGAGAGCGGCGCCCTGGAGGTGGTCAAGCGCGCCCAGAGCGGCGATCTGACCTTGTGGAAGATCCGGCCCGGCGAGTCGTTCGGCGAGATGAGCCTCATCGACATGCAGCCGCGCTCGGCCAGCGTGGTCGCCACCGTCGACTCCCGGGCGTGGTGTTGGGCCTACGCGGCGTTCCGCGAGCGCTACTGCGTCGACGGCAAGTGCTACACGCTGCTGGTGATGAACATCGCCCGCGAGCTGTCGCGCCGCTTGCGCCGCGCCGACGACCTCTTGGCGGCGCGGTAGCGGCACCCGTGCGCCGCGCCCACGTGGAGCCCACGATCCTCGACGCGGCCACCGGTACGCTGCGCCTCCCCGCCGACGCCGCGCACCGGTTCTTCCGCGTGCTGCGCTTAGCGGACGGCGAGCGCGTGGAGCTGTTCGACGGCACCGGGCGCGTGGCCCGCGGCCGCCTGGCCGCGCCCGACGCGCTCGTCGACGTGGAGGTCGCCGCCGCCGATGACGCGCTGCCGCCGCTCGTGGTGGTGCAGGCGGTGGCGCGCACCGACAAGCTCGAGCTGGTGGTGCAGAAAGGCACCGAGCTCGGCGCCTCGGACTTCGTGCTCTTCGAGGCCGCGCGCTCGCAGGTGCACCTGGGCGAGCGCGCGGATCGCCGCGTGAAACGGCTCACGCGCATCGCGGCGGACG
>CAZONM010000599.1:0-2637 GCA_964580865.1 uncultured Myxococcales bacterium
GCGGCGGCGCGCCCGCGGCCGCGGTGGTCGTGCCCCCGAGCGCGCCCACCGCAGCGCCTGCCGCGCCAGCTGCGCAACCGCACGTGGGCCCCGTGCGCATCAGCGTGATGCCGTTTCAGGCCACAGGCGGCGCCGACCCGGCGCTCGACTACCTCAAGCTCGGCCTGGCCGAGGTCATCGTGACCGCGCTGGTGGAGGGCGGCGCGGGCGGCGTGCAGATCGTGGAGCGCGGGCAGATCGAGGTCGACGTCGGCGAGCTCGAGTTTCAGCAGTCCAAGTACGTCGACGCGAACACGCGCGCGCAGCTCGGCAAGATCGCGGGCTGCGAGGTGGCCGTGCTGGGCGCGTACCAGGCGTCGGGCGCGCAGCTGCGCTTCACGGCCCGCTTCGTCGACGTGGAGAGCGGCGAGGTGCTGGTGGCGGCCAAGAGCGACGGCGCGGCCGGCGACGTGTTCGCGCTGCAGGACCGGCTGGCCGCCGAGGTCAAGCGCGCCGTCGGCGAGGTGCGCGCGAGGATGCGCTCGTGATCGCGCGGTGGCCCTCGATGGTGCTCGTGGGGCTGCTCGTGGCCGGCGCGGCGCGCGCCGAGCTCGCGCCCAGCGCCGCGCTGGCCGTGATGCCGTTTCAGAACCTGAACCAAGACGCGTCCATCGACTGGCTGCGGCGCGGCATCGCCGAGACCATGATCGCCGACCTGCGCGACGCCAAGCGCGCGGTGGTGGAGCGCGACCAGCTCGACCGCGCGCTCGCCGAGATCGCGCTGCACGGCGACAAGCTCTCCGACGAGAGCCGCGCGGCGCGCGCCGGGCGCCTGGTGGGCGCCGCGTCCGTGGTGGTGGGCGGCTACCAGCGCGCGGGCGCCGAGCTGCGCATCACCGCGCGCCTGGTGGCGGTGGAGACCGGCGTGGTCGAGCAGACGGCCAAGGTCACGGGGCCGCTCGAGCGCGTGTTCGCGCTGCAAGACCAAGTGGTGGCGCAGCTGTTGAAGCTGCCGTCGGTGAAGGCGCGGCCGAAGCCCAAGGAGCCGAAGAAGACGCTGCAGGCCTACGAGGCCTACGCCAAGAGCCTGCAGACGTCGTCGGACGCGGACAAGCTCGACGAGCTGCGGCGCGCCCTCGATCTCGACCCCGACTTTCACTACGCGCTCTACGATCTGCGCGCCCTCGAGTCGCGCCTCAACCGGCTGCTCAAGCGCAGCAACCAGGTGATCGACGAGCGTACGCAAGCGCTGCTCGCGACCTTCAGCAACGAGGCGGCCGCGCCCTACGACCGCCACCTGGCGGGCGTGCAGGCCATGACCGCGCTCATGGGCCAGTTTCGCTACCAGGCGCTGCTCGACGTGGCCACGGGCATCGAGGGCGCCAAGCTGCCGGATGCGCCGCAGAGCACGCCGGGCATGAAGATCGACGCGCGCGAGTTCGCCGGCTTCGCCGTGTTCCAAGCGTTGACGGCGCTCAAGCGGGGCGACCTGGCGCTGCAAGTGGGCGAGCGCTACCTGCAGCGCTACCCCGGCGGCACCTACACCACCGGCGTCGACCTGCAGATGCGCGCCGCCATCGAGCAGCGCCACCGGCACGACGAGAGCGTCAAGCGCGCGGGCAAGGAGCTCGAGGAGCTCGCGTTCGAGGAGCGCAGCCGCGAGCGCGAAGGCAAGCTGTCGGCGCAGCTGGCGCGCACGTTCGCCTTTCGGCGCTGCTCGGTGCTCAGCTCGGGCGAACGCTGGGCCGAGGCCGTGGGCGCATGCCGCGACTTCATCGCCGCCTACCGCGACGCCGACGACGGCGACGACCTGGTGAAGCTGGCCTGGATGATGGTGGGGCGCGCCCTGGCGGAGCAAGGGCGCTTCGACGAGGCCAACGACGAGGCGCTGCGCCTGCTCGACGCCCACCCCACGTGGGCGCGCGAGCACAGCGTCGAGATGATCCGGCGCACGTGGCCCCAGCCGTGAGCGGGCCGGGAGCGGCGCGCGCCACCGATCGGTAGTGAGAAAAATCGCAGCGCACCCCGGCGCCGAGTGATACTCAGCGCCGTCCTCGAGGGTGTCATGCGATCTGCCGTGTTGATCTTGACCGTCGCCGTCGCCGCCCAGCCCGTGCTGGCGCAGAACGCGCGATCGCTGCGCGCCGCCGCCGAGCGCGCGCTCAACAAGGAGCGCTGGTGCGACGCGGCCTTCCTGTACTCGAAGCTCGACGATCAAGAGCCCGGCGGCGACGCCCTGGCGCTGGCCGGTGAAGCGGCCGAGCGCGCCAACGACCGCGTGCGCGCCGTCGCGTTCTACAAGAGCTTCGTCGCCAAGTCGCCGCGCCACGCGCGCGTGCGCACCGTCGAGCGCTCCATCGCCGCGCTCGAGAAGCTCATCGCCGGCAGCGGCAACGGGCAGGCATGCGGCGCGGCGCCACCGGCCGAGTGCGGCAACGGCTTGGTCGAGGGCGCCGAGGCCTGCGACGACGGCAACACGGCCGACGGCGACAAATGCTCGCGCACCTGCGGCGGCGGCGGCTACACCGCCGGGCCCACGCCGCTGCCCGTGACCACGCCCATCCCCGTGGCCGTGCCGTTGCCCGCGCCGCCACCGCCACCGCCCGTGGTGGTCGCGCCGCCCCCGCCCCCGCCGCCGAAGCCGGCACCCGCGCCGCC
>CAZONM010000600.1:0-2631 GCA_964580865.1 uncultured Myxococcales bacterium
CCCGCGGGCCCCGCCACGGCCAGCGCGAGCGCGCGCCCCTCGTCGACGCCGAGACGGACGGCGGGCGCGCCCGGCGCGAGCGGTCGCGCCGCCCACGTGAGGACGGCCCGAGGCACGCGCGTGGTCTCGTCGAGAGACGCCGGGTCGCGACCCGTGTCGGCGTCTCCGCTCAGAAAGGGCGCGCGGCCCCCTGCGCCGATCCGCTGGCGGCGCCCTCCAGGGCGTGGGCGATCTCGCCGAGCGTGTGCAGCTGCGCCATGCGCGCGGCGTCGACGGCGGGCAGCGCGGGCACGCGCTCCTTCAGCGCCGACAAGATCTCCACGCGCTTGATGGAGTCGACGCCGAGGTCGGCCTCGAGCGCCATCGTGGGCGAGAGTGCGTCCTTCGGGTAGCCCGTCTTCTCGGCGACGACGTCGAGGAGGGCGGGCAAGATGGCGCCGCCCGCGGCGGTCGACGGCGCCGTCGACGCCGCGGCGACCGGGGCGACCGGGGCGACCGACGTCGCCGTGGGGGCCGGCGCGCCGTGCGCCGCGCGCAGCGCCTGCGCGATCTCGCCGAGCGTCTTCAGCTGCGCGAGCTTGAGTGCGTCGAGCTTGTCGGCGGCGGGCAGCTTGTCCTTGAGCGCACCCAGGATCTCCACGCGCTTGATGGAGTCGATGCCCAGATCGCTCTCGAGCCCCATGGCGTCGTCGAGCGACTCCACCGGGTAGCCGGTCTTGTCCGCCACCACCGCGAGCAAGAGCGCGCGGGGGTCGGCCGCGCCGTTGGCCATGGCGGCAGGCGGCGCGACGATGGCGGGCGACGGCAGCACCGGCGCCTTGTGCTTGCCGTTGCCGTTGCCGTTCGCGTGCCCGTTGCCGTGCCCGTTGCCGCTCGCGTGCACGTTGCCATGTCCGTGCCCGTTTCCGTGCGCGTGCCCGTTTCCGTGCGCGTGCGCATGCCCGTTCCCCTGGGCTTCGGCGACGACGATGGCAGGCTGCTGCACCGACGCTGCCGTGGGCGGCAACGACAGCTGGCGCGCGGGCGCGGCCAAGGGCGCGGCCGCGCTGACGACGACGGGCGCGCCCGCCGCGGCCTGCAAGAGCGCCGCCTGTGTGGCCTCGAACGCGCGCAGGTACGCCTGGTGCGAGTCCACGAGCGCGCGCTGCAGCGCCAGGTGCGCCTCGGCCGATTGGCGCTGGCCCTCGCGGAACACGTCGAGCCAACCGGGCGAGAGCGAAGCGGGGGACTTGGTGGTCATGGGTGCGATCCTGGGCGAGGGAGGAGCGGGAGCGGGTGCGGGTGAGGGCGGCGAACGCGATGGCGCCCCCTCGGCAACGGATGCGAGCGCGGACGCGTGCCCTCCCCCGACGTCGGGGGAGGCCACGCGGCGCACCTCGGGGGCTCCCCCGATGTCGGGGGAGCGGCTTTGGGTAGCTCGGCTCTCCGGGGAGGGGGCCGCGCGCTGCGTGGCCACCGGCAAGGCGGGCTTGCCCACGTTGGCGCCGTTGATCCACACGCTCGTCTTCGTCGCCACCGGCGCGCGCGACGGCGCCGGCCACGGCAGCCGATCGAGCGTCAGCGGCACGCCGGCCGCGCACAGTCGCGCCAGCGAGGTGAAGAAGGGCTTGAGCCCCACGCCCTTGCCGTCGGTGGCCACGGCCACGACGTCGGGGGCGATGCGCGACACCAGGCCCGTGAGCACGGCGCCCGGCCCCACCTCGACGAACACGGTGGCGCCGGCGGCCCGCATGGCGCGCACCTCGTCGACGAAGCGCACGGGGGCGCCGATCTGGCGCGCCAATTCCGCGCGGATCGACGCTGCGTCGCCGTGGGGCGCGCCGGTGGTGTTGGCGTACACGGGGAAGCGCGGCGCGCGCACGTCGACCGTCGCCAGCGCCTCGGCGAACGGCGCCACCGCGCCCTCCACCAGGGGCGAGTGGAAGGCCGTGGACACGAGCAGCTTCTTCACCGTGAAGCCTGCGGCGGACAGGCGCTGCATCGCCAGGTCCACGTCGCACACCTCGCCGGAGATGACGCACTGGTCGGGCGCGTTGTGGTTCGCCACCACCACGCGCAGGCCCGCGAGGTGCTCGGGCACGAAGCGCGCGTCGCCCATCACCGCGGCCATGGCGCCCGCCTCCGTCGACGCGTTGGCCATGAGCTCGCCGCGCCGCCGAGCCAGCGCGATCAAGCTCGCCTCGTCGATGGCGCCGGCGGCGCACAGCGCGGTCAGCTCGCCGAAGCTGTGCCCGGCGGCCATGCTGCACTGGAGCCCGAGGTCCTCGAGCACGCGCAGCGTCGCGAGTGACACGGCGCCGATGGCGGGCTGCGCGTTCTCGGTGCGCGTGAGCAGCGCGCGCTGCGCCGCGCGCTCGTCGTCGGTGAAGGCGGGCGGCGGGAACACCACGCGCGCGAGCGGCGCCGTGTCCTCGGCGCGATCGAGCACGGCGCGCGCGGCGGAGAATTCCATGGCGAGCGCGGCGCCCATGCCCACCTGCTGGCTGCCCTGGCCGGGGAAGACGAAGGCCACCGTGCCGGGGGCGCCGGCGCCGGTGAACAGCGCGGGGCCGCTCGCGCCCGCCGCGAGCTCCGCCAGGCGCCCGCGCGCCTCGTCGACGCTGCCGGCGACGAAGGCGGCGCGCTGCGGGG
>CAZONM010000601.1:0-2624 GCA_964580865.1 uncultured Myxococcales bacterium
CCCACGGAGGCCGACGGCGACCGCGGCGTCGCGCGGGACCTCGCCACGGGCGATCGCGGCGGGGAGACGGCGCTCGGCCTGCTGACGCCCGGCGGCGGCGGCGCGCTCGACCGCGCCAAGGAGAGCTCGCTGCGCGCCGAGGGACCGGGCGCGGCGCCAGCCAAGGCGCAGCCCGAGCGTCAGAGCGCGCCGACCACGACGTCGAAGTCGCTGTCCGCCGGCGCCGACGACGAGGCCTTCGCCTTCGACAGCCTCGGCGGCCGCGCGGGATCGGCGGGCCTGACCAAGCCCGACGCCACGGCGCCGGCGACACCGCCCCCGGTGAGCGCGCCCGCACCCGTGCGCGCCAGCGCCGCTCCCACGGCGCCGCCGAGCGACGCCCCCGCCCTGGCGCAGCGTCCGAGCACCGGCGTGCTCGAGGTGCTCTCGCCCGAGGAGGCGAAGGCCGAGCGACGCCGGCTCGCCGATGAGCGCGCCAAGCGCAAGGCGCCGGTCGCCAAGCTCGAGAGCGTGGCGGAGCGCGAGGGAGGCGGCAGCCAGGCCGACGCCAAGGCTGGCGGCAGGAAGTCGGCCGAGAAGAAGTCCGCCGACAAGGCGCGGCCGCCGCCGCCGGGGCCCGAGCAGAAGCGCGCGATGCAGAGCGAGCTGGCGCTCATGAGCGGGTACCGCGAGCTCAAGGACGGCCGCGCGCTCTCGGCGCTCGGCGAGTTCGAGAGTGCCGAGCGTTTCGACGCGCGCCGCGCGCTCGGATCGGATCCGCACGTGGGGCAGATGCGTGCGCTGGTGGCGCTCAAGCGGCCCGCCGAGGCGCTCGTCATCGCGCGTCGCTTGGTGACGCGTGACATCCACGAGGTGGGCGTCGCGGACGGGCTCCTGATGGGCGCCAAGCTCGCCGAGGATCTGGGCGACCTGCGCAGCGCCCGCGAGCTGTGGACGGCGCTCTTGAAGGCGCCGGCGCATCGCACGGCGGCGAACAACGCGCTCGCACGGCTGGCGAACCCGCCGGTGCGCGCACAGGTCGACGCCGCCGACGCCGCCGAGGCTGCACCCGCGGCCGAGCCCGCCAGCAAGGAGTGACGCCGCTCGTGCTACCGTCGCCAGCGGAGGCGATGCGTGGTCAAGGGCCGGCGCGCAGCAGACCGCCGCCGCGAGCGCCGCGGCGGCGGCTCCGATGAGGGCGACGGCGGCGACGGCATGACCTCGCCGAGCTTGGGCGCGCCGGGCGAAGCGCGCGCCCCCGAGGGCTCGCGCAGCGCCTCGCGCGCCGCCGCGTCCGATCCGTCGGTCTCCTCCGACGGCGATGACGACGCACCCGAGGCGTCTCAGCTCTCGTCCGACGACCTGCACGACGAGGATCTGCCGCTGGTCAGCCAGATCCGCGAGGTCGAGCCCGACCCGCCCACCCACACGGCCAAGGCGCGCGGCGGCGCGCGCGCGCCCGGCACCACCGACGGCGACGCCGAGGAGTCGTTCGTCAAGGCCGTGCGCAACGCGTCGGCCGACGAGCGGCGGGGCCCCGGAGAGATCACGCTCGACGGCGGACGGCCCGCGCCGGCGCCGCGGCGCGGCGCGCGGCTGAGCGTGCTCGAGGGACCGGATCAGGGCGCCAAGCTCGACGTCACCGTCACGCCCGCGCTGCTCGGCCGCTCGCGGGACGCGGATCTCCAGCTGGCCGACGCCACCGTGTCGCTACGCCACGCCGAGCTCGCGCTGCTCGACGACGGCTGGGTGCTGTTCGACCTCGGGTCGACCTCGGGCACCTTGGTCAACGGACGCGCGGCGAGCGCCGAGCAGGAGCTGCGGCACGGCGACGTCATCGCCGTCGGGCAGAGCGAGCTGCGCTTCTTGCGCGCCGACCGCGCGCCCGCGCCGCGTCCCGAGCCCGAGCCCGCACCCGAGCCCGAGGCCCCGCCGCCGCTCGAGTCGACCGAGCGCGTCGAGAGCACGCGCTCGCGCCTGGCGCGCCTACCGGTCCCCAAGCCCGCGCCCGCGCCGCCGCGCGACACGCCGGCGCGGGCGCGCGTGCGCAGCCTCGCAATCCTCGTCATCGGCGCGTGCGTGGTGCTGCTGGCGCTGGCGGTGACCGCGCGCCTGGTGTGGGACCGCTTCGTCGGCGATCGCTCCGACGCGCAGGTGCGCGCGCAGGTCGCAGCGCTCTTGGCCGAGAGCCGGCGCCAGCTGGCGGCCCTCGACGTCGACGGCGCGCGCGCCTCGGCGCAGACCGTGCTCGCCCTCGACCCCTCGAACGCCGACGGCGCCAGCCTGCTGCGGCTCACCGACACCGAGCTCGAGGCCAAGAGCGCCATCGACCTGGCATTGCGCTTGGGCGACGAGGAACGCGACGTCGAGGCGCTACAGGTGCTCAAGCGCGTGCCCGACACCAGCGTGTTCGCGGCCTCACGCGAGCGGCTGCGGCGCACGCTCGACGAGCGCGGCGTCATCCGGTCGCGTCGACAGATCGCGCTCCTGCTCGATCAAGACCGCGTCGCCGAGGCCGTGGCGCTGGCGGAGCAGCACGTGGCGCAATGGCCGCGCGACGTCGACGGCGCCGCGCTGCTCGAGCGCGCGCGCGGCGCCGCCGCGGCGCGCCCCAAGAACCCGGAGCTGTCGGCCGCGCGCGCGGC
>CAZONM010000602.1:0-2616 GCA_964580865.1 uncultured Myxococcales bacterium
CACGACGTCGCCGCCGCGGCCGAGGCGGCGAGCACGGGCGCCGATGCGCAGCGGCGCTGGCTCGGCGAGCTCGACGCCGCGCCGCATGCGCCGCTCGGCCTCAAGGTGCTCGACCAGATCATGCACCTGCGCGGCCTCGACCTCACCGCCGTCGAGGTGCTCGACATCGCCCGCAGCATCGCCGAGGAGCTGCGCGTCGAGCAGGCGCGCGTGATCCGCCGAGGCTATCGCGGTCGCGCGCCCGACGAAGCGGTGGCCGCAGCGCGCAGCGCCAACAAGCCGCACAGCCTCGGCGAGGCCATGGCGTGGCTGGCCGACCTCACGGTGGCCTCGCGGCAGTTCCTCGCGGGCGCAGGCCTGCCGCAGGCGGTCACCGCCGACGATCGCGTGGTCGTCGACGTCATGCCCGCGGTGCTCGCGCCCTCGGGCTGGCCCGCCGTGCTCTTGCCCGCCCAGCCGCGCGCGCCGCGCCAAGAGAGCCTGCTGTTGCTGCGCGAGCCCCTGGGCCCGCAGGCCGAGGCGATGCTCGAGATCTCGGTGCCCGACCTCGAGGGCGTGTGCGCGTCGCTGGCGTTTCCGGGCCGCCACCTGCAGGCCGTGTGGGCGCACGTCGCCACCTCGTTCGCGCGCCGGGGCGTGCCGCTCGGCACCATCAGCACCCTCGCGTCCACGTGGGGCCTCGACATGGTGAACGGCTGGGCCCTCACCAGCGAAGAGCTGATGCGAGAGACGCAGTTCCGCTCGTCGGCGTCGAGCCGGCTCATCATGATTCGGCGCGCGCTGCTGCAAACGCTCCTGGCCGCCGTCGACGTGTGCCTGGCCATCGGCCGCTTGCAGCCCGAGCCCGCGGCGGCCTTCTTGGTGCGGCGCGCGGGCATCCGCCTGCCGCAGGCGCGCGCGCTCGTGCGCAGCATGCTGCGCGCGCCGTCGTCCGGGCTGTCGGCGCTCGTGGGCAAGGTGCGCATCGAGCAGCTCCGCCGTGAGGCCCGCCGCCGCTGGCGCGACGGCTACTCGGAGAAGCGCTTCAACTCGCTGATGCTCGCCAACGGCCCCATCCCGCTGGCGTACCTGTTCGAGCGCCTGAACGACCCGCCGGCCTTCATCACCGACGTCCCCACCGCGAGCTTCGTGGGCGCGCCCGGCGCGTGAGGATGCACGCGGCCGATCGTTCGGCCGATTAACCGCACGCCGCTGCGTCACCACGTCGCATCGCTGCCTCGCGCTGCCAGCGCGAGCGCTCGCTGCGTGCCGTCCGCCGCGGCCCGGGTACGCTTCCTTGTGCGTCACGCCGACGCCCTGAGGTTGTCATGACACGCACGCCCGCGCTGCTCGCCCTGCTCTGCCTGCTCTCGCTCGCCTGTCGCTCGCGCATCACGGGCAACGAGGGCAACTTCCAGTTCTCCTACGCCGCCGACGACGACGTCGCCGACTTCACGAGCCCATCGCCATCGGCGCCATGCTCGACATCGACGTCACCGACGTTGACCAGCGACAGCCGGTGACGCTGTCGGCCGCCGAGAGCGATGACCCCGCGGCCCTCGAGGTCGCGAGCGTCGCGGGCGCGCGCGTGACCGTGCGCGGGCTCGCCGAGGGCTCGCCGCTCCTGTCGGTGACCGGCACCACCGCCGGCGGCGACGAGCTGTCCGACTCGGTCAACCTCCTGGTGCGCGCGCCCGAGGTGCTGCGCCTGGCGCACACCTGCACCGCCGAGGCCGGCGCCACCGCGGGCTACATCACGAACCAGCGAGTGTACGTGCCGTTCGAGCTCGAGCGCGCGAACGGCCAGGCGGTCATCGGCTACGGCCTCTACCCCGTCACGCCGTCCGACGCCGGCGCCTTCGCGCTCGACGCAGCGGCGTCGAACCAGCAGTTCATGGCCTTCGACACCGGCAGCGCCGCCGCCACGCTGTCGCTCGACTCCGACATCGACGACGCGAGCCTGGCGGTGCAGCTCGTGCCCGAGGCCGCCATCGACGCCGTCCAGGAGCCCATCGCCTTCGTGCTCGAGGACATCGACGTGGGCGACGTCAACGCGTTCTACGTGCGACCGATGATCGGCACGACGGTGATCTGCCAGGCCGACATCGAGAAGACCGTGCAGTCCGACACGCCGGCGGTGTGCGACGTGCGCGAGCGCGCCGCCGCCGACGGCAGCGACGCCACCCACGAGCTCGGCTGGTTCGAGATCGAGGGCGTGGCCGCCGGCACCTGCACATACACGGTGACCTTCCCCGGCGCGGGCGCGGGCGCCGGTGTGTCCGCGCAGTTCAGCTACACCATCGAGCCGTGACCGCCGCGCGCGTCGGCGTCATTCCGCCAGGTTCGCGTCGAGCACGCTGGCCGTGCCGCGCAGCCCGTCGAGCGCCACGTGCAGCTCGGCGTTGGCCGTGGCCGGCGCGCCGTCGAGGCGCGCCGTGCGCTGTGCCAGGCACTGGGCGAAGACGGGCGAGGCGCCCGCGGGCGGCGCCGCGCGCACCGTGCGCCCGCGCAGCTCCACGCGCACGCGCAGCTTGCCGCCCCACGACGGATCGAAGCGCAGCGCCTCGTGCAGACAGCCCTGCAACAGCGGCGTCGCCGCGGCCACCAGCGCTGCCAGCTCCACCGGCGGCCCCTCGG
>CAZONM010000603.1:0-2607 GCA_964580865.1 uncultured Myxococcales bacterium
CGGCGGGCGGCTCGCCATGGCCGTCGCCCGCCACGCCGCCGTCGGGCGTGGCGGCCGTGGGCTTCGGCGCCGGCGCGTCGTGTCCGCCGCCGAGCGACGAGCGGACGCCCAGGGCCACCGCGGCCCCGCTCAGGATCATGTTCATGACCAGCGCGATCACCACCAGCTTGCTGGTGCCGCCGCTCTTGGCGGGCGCCTTCTTCTCGTCGTCGTTGCTCGCGTCGGCCTTGGCGTCTGCAGCCATGGTGTCACCTCGAGCGCGCGGCGCTCAGCGCTTCAGTTGGACCAGCTCGGCCGCCATCTGATCGGCGGTGGTGAGCGTCTTCGAATTCGCCTGGAACGAGCGCTGCACCACGATCATGCGGATGAGCTCGCTGGCGAGGTCGACGTTCGACTGCTCGAGCGCGCCCTGCACCAACGTGCCACGGCCGCCACTGCCCGGCGCCCCGATGTTCGGCTCGCCCGCGTCGGCGAGCGCGCGATAGAGGTTGCCGCCGATGCGCTCGAGCTCGTCGGGGGCGGGGAAGTCCGCCAAGGCCACCTGCGCCAGCGTGCGCGTCTCGCCGTTGGTGAAGGCGCCGATGATGTTGCCGGCCTCGTCGACCTTGAGGCCCGCCAGCGTGCCGGCCGTGTGGCCGTCTTGCGACAGGAAGCTCGTGGCCGACGGCGCCGCGAACTGGGTGATGCCCACGGCGCCGGTGGTGGGGTCGCCCATGTCGAGCGTGATGGTCTGCGACGGCGCTACGCCCGCGGGATCGAGCGTGATGGTGTTGCCGGCCACGGCGGTGAGGTTGCCCGAGCCGTCGAAGGTCAGCGTGCCGGTGCCGAGCTCGAATGGCACGCCCGCGGTGCCGCCGTCGACGTTGGCGCCGTCGGTGACCGCATGCCACTCCCACACGCCGCCGCCGAGGTTCACGTAGTGCATGTCGATGTCGTGCGCGGCGCCGAGCGAGTCGTACACCGTGACGGTGGTGGAGAAGTTGCTGGTGTTGGCCGGATCGGTGGCGTCGAAGGCGACGCCGAGCACCGTGGCCTGCGAATCGAGGTTCGCGTGGATGACCATGTTGGCGGTGGCCTGTGGCGGCGAGGTGGCGTCGGCGAGCTGCAGGTCGTCGAGCGCCGTGCCGGGCGTGATCACGCCGTTGGCATCGGCGACGTAACCCTGCACGCGCAGGCCCTCGAGCGACGTGAGGAAGCCGTCGCTGTTGAGCGTGAACTGGCCGTTGCGCGTGTACAGCGGCCCGTCGGGGCCCTCGACCACGAACAGCCCCGGCCCTTGCACGGCCATGTCGGTGGCGATGCCCGTCGACGTGAGCGCGCCTTGCGTGAAGATCTTCTGCACGGTCTGTGCGCGCACGCCGAGCCCGAGCTCGCCGTTGCCGCCGATGATGGCGTCGCCGAGCACGTCGGCGAAGGCGGCGCGGCTGCCCTTGAAGCCGATGGTGTTCGAGTTGGCGACGTTGTCGCCCACCACCTCGAGCTCGAGCGAGTTCGACAAGAGGCCGCTGGCGCCGATGTAGAGGGACGAGACGATGCTCATGGCTGCTCCTTGGCCGCCGCCTCGGTGGAGGTGGCGGGCTCCGCGATCTGAACGACATCGCCCACGGGGATCTTGAGGCCCCCGATCACCAACATGGGGACGCCGCCGTCAAACGACACCGCGTCGATGTGGCCGCTGGCGCCGACCGAGACGTCCACCGGGTTCCCCTGCGTGTCGGTGGCGGTGGCCGAGATGCTGTACTCGCCCTCCGGCATCGGGCGGCCTTGATCGTCGAGGCCATCCCAGGTGTAGTCGAGGCCGGTGCCGTCGGCGGCACCCAGGTGCACCGTGCGCACCACCGTGCCGCTCTCGTCCTTGATGGTGACCACCACGTCGGCGGCGTTGGCCTCGGGGGTCACGCGCACCGGCGTGGCGCCGTCCACGCCGAGGGTGATGGCGTCGGTGGTGTACACCACGTCCTTGCCCACCAGCCCCGCGATCTGCGTCTGGTTGTTGGCGGCCTGCGCCACCAAGAGCGACTCCATCATCGAGTTCAGCCCCGTGAGCTGCTCGACGCTGGAGAACTGCGCCAGCTGCGCCACGAACGCCTCGCTCGACTGCGGCGCGGTGGGGTCTTGCGCTTGCAGCTGCGCCATCATCAGGCGGAGGAACTCGTCCTTGCCGAGCTGCGTGCTGCCTTGCGCGGCGGGCGGCGCTGCGTCGGTGTCGGTGCGTCGTGCGCTCTGAATGTCCATATGCCGTCCCTTCGTTGCGGCGCGCTCACGCGCGCAGACCGCGCCTCGTCTGGCCCACGGCCTCGGGTTTGGTGGTCGCGCGCCCCTTGGCCATCAGCTCGCGGTGCTCTTCGAGCTCGCGGCGCCCGTCGTGCCCCGACCAACTGCCGTGCTCGTCGTGGGCGCTGAAGCTGCCGAGGTCGAGGCCGTGCTCGCCGAGGCTGCGCTTGAGCGTGACCTCGCCCGTGGCGAGGGCCTGCGCGGTAGGCCCGAGGGCGCGCACGTCGGCAGCGCCGTCGCGCACGCGCACGACCACCGTGAGCGGCGCCTCGGCACCCACGTCGACCACCACGCGCGCGCTGTGCATGGCCAGGAGCACGCCCACGTCGTCGG
>CAZONM010000604.1:0-2589 GCA_964580865.1 uncultured Myxococcales bacterium
CGGGCGACGCCGGCCTTGGCCCCGGCCGGCCGGGCACGGTGGGCCTCGCGGCCGATCGCCGCGAGGCGCCGCTGCCGCCGTGATCAGCGCGCCCGACGCCAGCCGCGCGCGCTGAGCAACGCCGTCACGCGCGCGTCGATGTCGTCGCGGATCTCACGCACGCGCTCGATGGGCTGCCCCTTGGGGTCTTGCAGCGGCCAGTCCTCGCGCTCCAACCCGGGCACCACGGGGCACGCCTCGCCGCAGCCCATGGTCACGAGCATGGCCGCGCCGCGCGCCAGCTCGTCAGTGAGGCGCTGCGGCGTCGCCGACGACAAGTCGACGCCGAGCTCGCGCATCGCCACCACCACCTCGGGGTGCACGCGCGCGCCGGGCGCGGTGCCCGCCGAGATGGCGCGCGCCCGCTCGGGATCGGCGCCGAGGTTGAAGAGCGCGGCCGCCATCTGCGAGCGCCCCGCGTTGTGCACACAGGCGAAGATCACGACGCTTGGGGTCATCCGTCCTCCGTCTTCGGCCACAGCGCGCGCGTGAGCAACACCGCCACCGCCGCGCCGATCGCTTGACCCACGAGGAACCCCGGCACGTCCACGGGCCGGATGCCGGCGAAGGTGTCCGACAGGGCGCGCGCCAACGTGACCGCCGGGTTGGCGAAGCTCGTCGACGCCGTGAACCAATAGGCGGCGGCGATCCACGCGGCCACGCAGCCGGGCACGGCGCTCGGCCGGGCGCGTGAGACGCCGGCGATGACCAGCAAGAGCCCTGCGGTGGCGACGATCTCGCTCGCGATCTGCGCTGGGCCCGCGCGCACGTGGGTGGAGAGCGAGATCAGCGGCAATTCGAACATCACGTGCGCCAACAGCGCGCCCGCCGCGCCACCGACGACCTGCGCACCCACGTACGCCGGCACGCTGCGCCACGGCAGCGCGCCGCCGAAGGCCTCGACGACCGTGACGACGGGGTTGAAGTGCGCGCCCGACACCGGGCCCAACATGGTGATGAGCGCAAGCAACGCGGCCGCCGTGGCCGCGGTGTTCGCCAAGAGCGCCACCGCGACGTTCCCGCTCGCCAAACGCTCGGCCATGATGCCCGAGCCCACCACCGTGGCCACGAGCAGCATCGTGCCCACAAGCTCCGCCAGGCCTCGTCGCAGCAGCACGTGCGCGTCCTCCGCCCGCCGCGCATACACCATCGGCGCGCCGACGAAAGGGCGCCGGTTCCCGCACGAGCGCGCAGCTCAAGGCGTGGGGGCGAGCGGCAGCCGGACCTCCACCGTGGTGCCCTCGCCGACCACGCTCTGCACCGCGATGGTGCCGCCGTGCTCCTCGATGATGCGGAAGCTGACCGACAGCCCGAGCCCGAGGTTCGACCACACGTCCTTGGTGGTGAAGAACGGCTCGAAGATCCGGTCCTTGACGGCGGGGTCGATGCCCTTGCCGTTGTCGATGACGCGCACCACGGCCGCGTCACCGTCGCGGGCGGCCACGATGCGCACCGTGCCGCCCTGCTTGCCGGCGACCGCCGTGCGCGCGTTCGCCAGGAGGTGCACGAGCACCTGCACGAGCTCGCCGGCATCGCCCACGACGTGCGGCGACGGCGTCTCGAGCTCGAGCTGGAGGTCTGCGCCCTGCTCGATGATGCCGGCGCGCGACATGGCGCATGCGTCGATGACCACGGACTCGAGCGTGAGCGCCGTGCGCCGGCCGGTGTCACCGCGCTGCGAGAAGCGCAGCAGCGTGCCCGTGACGTCGCGCACGCGCTTGGCGGCCTTCTCCATCTTGAGGAGCGCCGCCACGTCGGGCTCGTCGTCGCGCGCGCCCGCCTTGCGCTTCTTGACGAGCAGGTTCTGCGCGGTGCCGAGCACGGTGGCGAGCGGGTTGTTGATCTCGTGGGCCACGCCGGCGCCGAGCTGTCCCACGGCCGCGAGCTTCTGCGTCTCGAGCAAGCGGGCCTGCGCCTCGCGCAGCTCGCGGGTGCGTTGCTCCACCGTGGCCTCGAGCTCTTCGTTCCACCGCTCGAGGCGCACGCGCGCCGCCAACAGCTCGTCGCCCATCTTGTTGAACGTGGTGGCGAGGTGGCGCAGCTCGCGCTCCGGCGGCGGCACGATCTTGTGATCGAGCTTGCCGCCGGCGAACGCCTCGGCGCCCTCGACGACCGCGCCGAGGCCGCGACGCACCTGGCGCACGAAGCCGGCCGCCACTACCAGCAACAGCGCGATGACCCCGAGCACCGCGCCCCCGAGCGTCAGCCGCATCTGGCGCACGGGCGCGAACGCCTCGCGCTCCGGAAGCGACACCTGCACCGTCCACGCGAGGCCCTCGACCGGCACCGGCGCGCTCGCCGCCAACACCGCGCCCCCGTCAGCGAGGACGGTGCTGGCGGCGGCGGCGCGCGGCCGTCCGCCGAGGCGTGCCCACAGCGGGTCGGGCTGCGTAAGGTCGTCGGCGGCCGCCGCGGCGACCACGCGCCCATCGCCGTCGAGCACCACGAGGCGTCCCGCGGCCTGCGCGGTGCGCGCCGACAGCGCGGCGAGCGACAGCTCGGCCACCTCCACGAGCGCGGTCTGCAACTCGTTGAGCAAAGGCTCAATCA
>CAZONM010000605.1:0-2589 GCA_964580865.1 uncultured Myxococcales bacterium
CGGGCTCGTCGCCAGCGGCGAGGAAGGCGGCCAGCGCGTCAGCGAAGTGCACGGCGGCGCTCGCATGCTGGTCGCGCTCCTTGCACACCTGCGCGGCCCCCACGAGCGCGCGGCCGCGCGCCTGGTGATCGCCCTGGTCGTGGGCCAGGCGCGCCGCGTCCTCGTAGGCCTGCGCGGCGGCCGCCAGGCCGCGATCGGCGTAGGCGGCGTCGGCGGCCGTGAGCGTCATCGCGATCAGCGCCTTGCGGTCTTCTGCGAGCACGGGGCCTCCGAGAGCTCCATGAGAGTATCGCCTGTGGGGGGAAGTAGGAGATGTGATCCACGCCCAGATCAGGCACCTGACCGACGCCGATCCGGGGTGTCCGCAGGACCGACGCGCCGACGGCGGCGAAAAACATCTGGTCAACCCCGAGGCCCCCATGGTCGCCTGCACCGCCGCCGACGTCCGCCGCCCCCGCGAGCTGCCGCGCGCCGACGCGCTCGCCCAGCACGTCGAGGCCGGCCACACGCTGCGCAAGGGCGCAGACGGCCCCGCGGTGGCCGAGGCGCAGCGCCTGCTCGAGGCCCACGGCTTCTCGGTGGGCGACAAGGGCATCGACGGCAAGCTCGGGAAGGACACCCGCGCCGCGCTGGTGGACTTCCAGAGGAGCCGGGGACTCACGCCCGACGGCGTCATCGGGCCCGAGACCCTGCGCGAGCTCGGCACCCCTACTACCGGCGTCGATCGCCGCCGCGGCACCGACCACGGCCTGCAGCCGGCCGCCGGCGACCGCATCCCGGGGCAGAGCGGCGCCGACTTCCAGCAGCGCGCGCGCCTCGACGAGCAGCGGCGCGCGGCCGTGCGCTCCGAGCCCGCGCCCACGGGGACCGGTGCGGTGGAGGTGGCGCCGCGCTCCATGAGCGAGCGCCAGCGCTGGGATCACTACGCCGCCATCGTGCGCGCCAACGGCGGCGAGGTGTGCGCCGACGGCAAGCCCACGGTGCTCGGCATCCGCGGCATGGACGTGAACGGCAACCGCCACGCCTCCACCAACAGCCGCGCGTACGACGACACCTTCGTGGTGCTCACGCCCGACCACCGCGTGCTCGAGCTGCGCGGCGCCACGCACGCGGGGCAGCGCACGACGTCGCTGGTGGACCACGTGGGCCGCATCAACGCGGGCACCTACCAGGTCGTGAACAACGGCGACCACAACGGCATGGCGAGCTTCCACGTGCGCACGCGCGCGGGCAGCGGCAACATCCCCGGCGTGCGCGACCGCAACGACGACGGCAGCTACTCGTCGGCAGAGATCGAGCGCTCGCGCCAGCGCGGCGACACGCTCTCGGGCATCCTGTTCCACGTGGGCTTCTCGGATCGTCCGAAGTCCATCGGCTGCCAGACGCTGCCGCCCGACGCCATGCGCCGCCTCATCGACCGCGTCGGCGGGCGCGGCTTCTCGTTCACGCTCGTCGACGCCTGAGCGGCGGTCACGCCTCTTGCTGGAACGCCGCCTTGGCCGGCGGGTGGCGCTCGATCCAATGCATGGCGTGCGCGAGGAAGGCCTCGGCCAGGCTCTCGGCGTCGCCGCTCTCGACGGCACCGGTGCTCACGACGGCGGCGAAGGTGCGCAGGCGTCGGCCCACCTCGGCGCTGGCGCGGGCGTCGAGCGCCGCGCCGGTGGCGTGGGCGAACCACTGGATGACCTCTTCGACCATCTCCGCCGTCCACGCCGGCGTGGTGAAGGGCGCCAGGTGCGGGCGCGCGGCCAACCAGCGCAGGCCGCGCTCGACGAAGGCGCGCGCCAGCGGCGCGGCGTCGTCGACGACGCCGCCGAGCTCCACGCGATCGGCGAACGCCAGGAAGTCGGCCACGCGCCGCGCGATGGCGTCCTCGTCGAAGGGCGGCAGGCGCTCGAGCTCGTCGAACACCACGATGGCGCGCTCGACCATGGCGCGCGTCCAGCGCGCCTCGTCGTCGGCGCCGGACGCGCTGTCATGACCGGCGAGCTGCTCGGCCGCGGCCAACGCTCGGGACTTCTTCCCCGCCATGGCGCCGACGGTACGCGACCTGCCGCGCCCCGTTAAGGGGCGCGAGCGGATAGCGTGATCGCCCAGGCGGCCGGCCCGCGGGACCTGGCCGCAGCGGCGCGCCCGTCAGCCGCCCATGCGCAGCGGGCCCACGGACAACGTGAGGCCCGCGAAGCCGCCGGTGCGCTCGACGTAGAACTCGCCGGCCGCGCGAAGGTCGCGGCGGCCGGCGCCCACCGGGAGCCACGCCGTGAAGGTGAATCCATCGGCATGGCGCTCGCGCGAGAGCTCGACGCGGGCGAAGCGCATGCCGGGGTGAAGCTCGGTCACGCTCCCCGGCGTCCACGACAGCGTGCCCGCGCGGTCGAGGCGCTCGAAGGTGCGGCGCAGCTCGTCGAGGCGCCTTGGCGGCAGGGGCGGCGTGGCCAACCAGCGGCGCACCTCCTCGACGTCGCCGCGCGGGGCCTTGCGCTTGCCCGCGCCCCCGAGGAGCACGGCGAGCTGCGCGCCGCCCGCAGACGACGACGCACCGCCCGCCGTGAGCTCGTCCGCCAGCCCCGCCAGGCGGGCGCCGGCGCG
>CAZONM010000606.1:0-2560 GCA_964580865.1 uncultured Myxococcales bacterium
GGGGGCCTCGGGCAACTCGGCCCCGTCGAACATCGCCGCGGCGTCGACCAACGCCACCATGGGCGGCAGCGGCTCGCCCTGGCGTGGCGCCAGCGCCGTCGTCACCGCCGCGGTCGGTGGCACCAACGCAGCGGCGCGGATGGCGGCCGCTGCATCGTCGCGCCACGGCGGGTGCACCAGCACCAGGCCACCTTGGGGAACGTCGTCGCCGAGGACGCGCGCCGCGGCCACGAAGTCGTCGACGGTGGCGACGTCGCGCGTGCACCACGGGGTCACCGCCGCCCACAGGAGCGAGCCCGCGAAGGCGATGAGCACCAGCGCGGCGCGCGCACGGCTCATGGCGTCGTCACCGGGCGCGTACGCCACAAGCGCCACTGCACGAGCTGCCAGAGCACCTTGCGGTGGTTGGCGCGGCGCGCCAGGTGCTCCTCGACCAAGCGGGTGACGGTCGGCACGTCGAGGAGGCCGTCGTCCGCCAGCGCACCGGGCGACAGCAGCTCGCGCACGAGCGGCTGCAGCGGGCCGCACAGCCACGCGGCCACCGGCATGCCGAAGCCCTTCTTGGCGCGGTGGATGACGTCGTCGGGCACGAGGCCGCTGGCCACGTCCTTGAGGATGGCCTTGGTGGTCGCGGGCCGCGCCAGCTTGTCGCTCGACGGCAAGGCCAGCGCCAGGTCGACCACCGTGGCGTCGAGGAGCGGCGCGCGCACCTCGAGCGACACCGCCATCGACGCGCGATCGACCTTCTGCAGCACGCCCGCGGCCAGGTAGGTGCGCGCGTAGCCGACCTGCAGCACGTCGAAGCGATCGCGCGCGCCCGCGCGCAGGGCCTCGTCCTCGAGGCGATCGAGAGGCGCCAGCACGTCGTCGGCGCCGAGCTGCGCGCGCGCGCTGGGCGACAACAACGCACGCAACCGCTCGTTGGTGGCGCCCGTGAGGAAGCGCTGGTGGCGCCGCAGCGGCCGCTCTTCGGCGAGGCCGTCGAGGGTGCGCCGCACCTTTTCGTCGAAGGACAGATCGTCGTGGCCGGTGGGCAAGAGGCCCGCGGCGCGCCGCGCGCCGTCGAGCACGGGGCCGAGCGGGCGCACGAGGCGATCGAGCAGGCGCGGTCGCAGCAGCTCGGCTTGGAAGGTGGGGTAGCCGAGGAACAGCTCGTCGCCACCGTCGCCACCCAGGGCCACCGTGACGCGCTCGCGCGCGAAGCGCGACAGGAGGTACGTGGGCAGGATGGAGTGATCGGCGAAGGGCTCGGCGAGGTGCCGGGCCAGGCGCGGCAACAGCTCGAGGAGCGTGTGCTCGTCGAGCAGGTGCTCATGGTGGTGCGTGCCGAGGTGCGCGGCCACGCGCCGCGCCCATGGCGACTCGTCGAAGGAGCGCTCGCGAAAGGCGACGCTGAAGGTGTCGAGCGCGGGCCGCGCCTGCACGGCGAGCGCCGCCACCAGCGACGAGTCGATGCCGCCCGAGAGGAACACGCCCACCGGGACGTCGGCCACCAGGCGCTTGTGCACCGCGGCCGCGATGGCGCGGCGCAGCTCGATGACCCGATCGGCGCGCTGCGCGGGCGGCGTGACGCGCGAGAACGACAGCGGTCGGAAGCACTCGGCGCGGGCCAGCGGATCGGCCCACGCGTCGACGTCGGTCAGGGGCAGGGCCACCACCGTGGCGGGCGGGATCTTGACCACGCCCTGGTAGATGCAGTCGGGGTCGGGGACGAAGTCGAACGCGAAGAAGCGCGCCAGCGCGCGCACATCGACGACGCGGCGGGCGCCTGGCAGATGCTCGAGCGCGCCCAGCTCCGAGGCGAACGCGAGCCGCGGCGCGCCCCCAAAGAACTCCGGCGTGGCGAGGTAGAGGGGCTTCTTGCCCATGGGGTCGCGCGCCAGCACCAACAGGCCGCGCGTCTCGTCGACGGCCGCGAAGGCGAACATGCCCGTGAGGCCCACGCAGGCGGCGGCCCCCCACTCGGCCACGGCGCTGACGAGCGTCTCGGTGTCGCTGTGGTCGCTGGCGAAGCGCCGCCCGCGCCGCTCGAGGTCGCGTCGCAGCGCCTGGTGATCGTAGAGCTGACCGTTGAACACCACGGTGACCGGCGCGTCGACGGCGCGCATGGGCTGCGCGCCGCCCGCGTGGTCGAGGATCGAGAGCCGCCGGTGCGAGAGCCCCACGTGCGCGAGCGCGCCGCGGCCGCGCCAGACGCCGCCGGCGTCGGGGCCGCGGTGCACGAGCGCGCGGCCCATGGCGAGGAGCGTCGCCTCGTCGACAGGAGTGCCGGGTGCCTCGAGCAAGCCGGCGATGCCGCACATGAGCGCGCGATAGCACACCCTTCCTGCGGCCGCTGCGACGCAGTAGAGCGCTGGCGTGTCGCAGTCTTCCGCGAGCGCGCCGCCCTCGCCCGTCGTCGACCGCGCAGCGGCGATCCTCTGGGGAGCCGGGGCAGGGCTCCTGGCGGCGCTCGGGATCGGGCTGTGGACGGCGTGGCTCGGCCTCGACCTCGCGCGCGCGGGCGCCGACCCCGCGCTGGCCGCGCGCACCGCGGCGCTCGACGTGACGGCGCTCGCGG
>CAZONM010000607.1:0-2555 GCA_964580865.1 uncultured Myxococcales bacterium
CGCACCGCCGAGCGCGCCGCCGAGCGCGCCGCCGCCGAGCGCGCCGCCGCCGAGCGCGGGCGATCCCCATGCCGGCCTCACACAGGGCAGCGCCCAGATCCCGCGCGCCGGCCTGGCGAACCCCACGCTGCGAAACACCCTGGGCCTCACCACCGAGCCCTACGGCAGCACCACCGCCGTCGATGGCCAGCAGTGGGTGCAAGGCAAGGTGAGCTGGTTCGGCGGCCCCGACGACGGCGGCGTGTCGAGCACCGAGACCGGCAGCGTCACCAACGAACGCCTGCGCGAGCTGAACGACCCCATGAACGCGTCGTCGAGCACCATCGCCGCGCGTCCCGAGGACTTCTACTTCGTGGCCATGCGCTGGAACTTCTCGTCGACGCCGCGCAGCACGTGGCGCGCCGCGCGCATCCTCGTCAAGAACCCCGCCACCGGCGCCCGCGTGGTGCTGCGCCCCGTCGACTGGGGCCCGAACACGTCCACCCGCCGCATCATCGACGTCTCGCCGCAGGCCATGGAGGACCTCGGCGCCGACACGGACGACACGCTGCTGGTGGCCTTCGCCGCCCCTGGCACGCCCCTCGGCGTGGTGACGACGACAGCGCCGCCCCCGGCTTCGCCACCGCCCACCTCGCACGTCATCCCCGTGGGCGCCACGTGGCAGTGGCAGCTCGCGGGCACGCTCGACACCAGCGGCGATGTCGACGTGTACGACGTGGACCTGTTCGACACGCCGGCGAGCACCATCGCCGCGCTGAAGGCGCAGGGCCGCACGGTCATCTGCTACTTCAGCGCGGGCTCGTGGGAGGCCTGGCGCAGCGACGAGGCCGCGCTGCCCACGTCGGCGCGCGGCGCCAGCCTCGATCCGCCCTTCGACGATGAGCGCTGGCTCGACACCCGGAGCAGCGCCGTGCGCGACGTCATGCGCGCGCGCCTCGACCTGGCCGCACAGAAGGGCTGCAGCGCCGTCGAGCCCGACAACGTCGACGGCTACACCAACGCGCCGGGCTTCCCGCTCACGGCGACGACCCAGCTCGATTTCAACCGCTTCCTGGCGCGCGAGGCGCACGCGCGCGGGCTCGGCGTGGGCTTGAAGAACGACCTCGACCAGCTCGCGGACCTGGTGGGCGACTTCGACTGGGCGCTCAACGAGGAGTGCGTGGCCAACAGCGAGTGCGACGCGTACTCGGACACGTTCATCGCCGCCGGCAAGGCGGTGCTGCACGCGGAGTACGTGGACGCGGCGGCTGTGGCGCAGGTGTGCGCGGTGACGCGGCCGCTCGGAATCTCGACGATCGTGAAGGAGATCGGGCTCGGGGCCGCGCGCTGGGCGTGTGAGTGAGGGCGCCGGGCGGCGCCTCCCGAGGCGCTGCGCAAGGTACGATTGACACTAGTAGCAAATGCGCCGATACCATCGGGCATGCGCGCGAAGCCACCCCAGCCGCTCTTCGAGCTCGAGGCGGCGATCATGGACATCGTATGGCGCCACTTCCCGGTGTCGGCGCGCGGCGTCTGTGATCGCCTGAGCGGGTCGAAGGCGCGGGCGTACACCACCATCATGTCGACGATGGACCGCCTGCACAAAAAGGGCGTGCTCCGCCGCGAGAAGGAGGGGCTCGCCTGGGTGTACACGCCCACGCGCAGCGAGGAGGAGTTCAACCGCGCGCTCGCGCACCAGCTCGCCGATCGGATCGTGGAGCAGCACGGCGAGGTCGGGCTCATGGCCCTCGTCGATGCCGCCAGCGCCGACCAGGCCATGCTGCGACGCCTCGAGGAGCTCGTGGCCGAGCGTAAGCGGCGGGGCGGTCGCTGATGGTCACGAACGCGCTCGGCGTCGTGCTCGAGACGGCTGCCATCGCGGCGGTGCTGTCGCTCGGCAGCGGCATGGCCGCGCTCGCCCTGGTCGCGCTCGTCGCGGGCCGCGGCCCGGTGACGCGCGCCGACGCGGCGTTCGTCGCCGCGCTCCTGCCCGCTGCCGTCATCTCGGTGGCGCTGGCCGCCGGGCTCGCGCCCTCGGTGTTGGCCGCGATGGGTGTCGCCGCTGCCGATCACTGTCCCTCGCACCCGTATCACCCGCACCTGTGCGTCGTTCACTTCGGCGGCCTGCGCCCCGCCGCCGCGGCGCTCGGCGCCATGGTCATCGCTGGCTTCGTGGTGCGCGCCAGCGGCCTCCTCGCCCGGCATTGGCGCCTCGCCGCGAGCGTTCGGGCCATCGAGCGCCTCGGCGCGCGGCGCACGGCCAACGCCACAGGCTTCGCCGTCGTCGTCGTGCCCGGCAGCGCGCGCCTGTGTCATGCCGTCGGGGTCGGCCACCGGCGCGTGCTCGTGTCGTCGGCGCTGCTCGACGCGATCTCGCTGCGCGCCTGGGCCGCCGTGCGCGCTCACGAGATCGAACACCTGCGGCGACATGACCCGCTGGCCATGATCGTCGCCGAGGCCGCGCTGCTGTTCGCCCCGCCGCTGGTCGCGGGTGCCCTCGGGCGCGCCTTTCGCCGCGCCGCCGAGGGCGCGTGCGATGCCGGCGCCGCGCGCGCGGTGGGAGACCCGCTCGCCGT
>CAZONM010000608.1:0-2505 GCA_964580865.1 uncultured Myxococcales bacterium
CGGGCGCCGTGCTGTTCGCCGTGGGGGACGAGTGAGCGGCGCGCGCGTGGCCGGGCTCGTGTGCGCGCTCGCGTTGGCGGCGCTCTTCGCGGCGTGCGCGTTGCGCGACGCCGTGTTCGGCCGCCCCTGCGTGCTCGAGGGCGACTGCCCCGAGGGCTACCGCTGCTTCACGGGCGCCTGCGTGCCCGACGACTTCCCCGACGAGCGCGTCGACGCCGGGCCGGGCCCACCGGGCAGCGACACGTGCGAAGGCGCCACCGTGATCGCGCTCGGCCAGCCGGTGCAGGGGACCACGGGCGACGCCTTCGACGACGGCCAAGCGCCGTGCGCGGGCGACGGCGCGCCCGAGCGCTACTACGCCGTCGACCTGCCCGCGGCCGCGTCGCTGGTGGCCCGCCTGACGCCGACCGGGTACGACGCCGCGCTCTACGCGCAGTCGGGATGCGGCGCGCTCGATCTCATCCCCGACACCTGCACCGACGACGACAGCGACAACTACGCCGAGGAGGTGCTGGTGCTGCCGGCGGCGGGGCCCGGGCGCGTCGTCTTCGTCGTCGACGGCGCCAACCCGGCCATCGTGCCGGTGGCCGGCGCGTACACCTTCGTCGTCGAGGAGCTGCACGAGTGCGCGGTGGGCCTGCAGCGCCTGGGCTCGGGCTGCGTGGGCGTGCTCGGCGGCGCCACCATGACGCGCGGCCGCACCAACATGACGGCCACCCTGCTCGACGACGGCCGCGTGCTCGTCGTGGGCGGGCGCACGGGCGCCACCATGACCACCACCGCCAGCGCCGAGCTCTTCGACCCCGCCAACGACACGTTCACGGCCACGGGCGACCTGCTCGGCGATCGCGCGCGCCACGCGGCCGTGCTGCTCGACGATGGCCGCGTGTGGGTGGCGGGCGGCGTCAGCGGCGACGACGGCGCCTACGCGGCCATCGCCACCACCGAGCTCTGGGATCCCGGCACCGGCCAATGGAGCGCCGGGCCCGACCTGCCGTCGGCGCGCGACCTGTTCACCGCCACCGCGCTCGCCTCCGGCGACGTGCTGGTGGTGGGCGGCCGCGACGGCGCCGTCACCCACGACGACGCGCACCTCTTCTCGCCGGGCGGCGGCTTCGTCCCCGTGCTCGGCGGGCTCGCGCAGGGGCGCTTCGGCCACACGGCCACGCGCCTGCCGAGCGGCGACGTGCTCATCGCCGGCGGGCGCGTGGGCACCGACAGCATCACGCTCGAGGACGCCGAGCGCTTCGTGGTGGCCACGACGTCGTTCGTCGACGCCGGCTTCGGGCAGTCGCGCGGCGGGCACACGGCCACGCTCCTCGGCGACGGGCGCGTGCTCATCGCCGGCGGCTTCGCGCGCGAGACCGCCGGCGACACCACGGCGCTCGGCGACACCGACTGGTACGAGATCGCGGAGGACGACTGGGCGCTCGGGCCCTCGCTCAACCAGCCGCGCCTGTTCGCCGCGGCGGCGACCTTGGGCGGGCACGGCGTGCTGCTCCTGGGTGGCGACGTCGACAGTCCCTTGGCGAGCGTAGAGCTGTTCTCGCCGCTCGACGACACGTGGCAGCGGCTGCCGTCGTTGACCACGGCGCGCCTCGCGCTCGCCGCCGTCGCGCTCGACGACGGCCGCGTGCTCGTGCTCGGCGGCGACGGCGGCACGGGCGAGGAGCTCGCGCTCGACGCCGCGGAGCTGTACGGGTTCGCGGAGTAGGGGTCCGCACGCGCGCGGCGCTCAAGATGTGGCAGGAAATCGTCGCGAGCGGCCCGATGGCAAGGCGCGGGAGGAGCCGCGAGCCGAGCGTACTGCCGTACGTGACGCCGAAGCGGGTGGACCCGCAACGCAGCCAGCGGGTCGCGCAGCAGATTCCCTGCCACATCTTCAGCGCGGGCAGTCGTCGGCGTCGTCGCCGTCGAGTAGGTCCTCGATGCACACGCTCGACGCGCTCGCCACCACGATGGCGACGTCGCGCCAGCGCGCGCTCGTGGAGCTCATGGCGATGGGCGCCGAGCGAAACACCTCGGCGCCCCCGTAGCTGAGCGTGGCGGTGACGTTGGTGCTCAGGGTGGTCGATGAGGAGGTGTAGACGTTGACGCCCAAGAGGTACTCGCCGGCCACCAGCGCGTCGACGTTGATGGTCTCGGGGCCGTTGCCGGCGAGGTCATCGTCGTCGAGGTGGGGATCACCCGGCGAATTGCCGCCAACGGTGTCCCACTGCGGTCGCGTGGTCGCGGTGGTGCGGCACGACCCGAAGTTGCAGTCCAGCGGCGCCGTGGTGCAGGCGGTGGAGAACGGGCCCACGGCCGTGGTGGAGCCGAGCGAGGAGACGCAGAACTGGCTCGCGCCGTCTTGCTTGGTCAGGTGGATGTCGAGGTCGCCGGTGTCGGTGTCCCAGGTGATCTGCGCGCCGAGCGCGTGCTCGCCCTCGCCCTCACCCTCGCCTTCGCCTTCACCCTCGCCCTCGCCCTCGCCCTCGCCCTCGCCCTCGCCCTCGCCCTCGCCCT
>CAZONM010000609.1:0-2478 GCA_964580865.1 uncultured Myxococcales bacterium
CGGCAGCTGCGGCCGGCGCGCCGCGCGCGGCGCGGTCGGCCCCTCCACGATGAGCGCGCGCAAGGTCTGGCGGCGCTCCACGTCGAGCCCCACGAAGCGCAGGGCCAGCCCGTCCTTGCCCACGCGCGCCACCTCGGCGGGCAGGCGCTCACCGTCGAGCTCGCCCACGAGCGGCACCACGGCTACCGCGGCGCCCGTCGGCAACGACGCGCTGGTCTCTAGGAACAGCCCCGACGTCGACATGTCGCGCACGCGGCCGCGCGCTCGCCCGCCCACCACGGCCTCGAGGGTGGTGGCGCGCCGAGGACTGCGCGGCACATACATCATGCGCCATGGTCGCGCGCCGCGCAGGATCTGCCGTCGGTCATCCGTCCTATGGCCCCGTTGCTAGACTGATGGCGATGACGCGCATCGGCGGCACCGGCATCTCCGGCAAGAACCCGTACGGCCCCACCTGGACCACGGGCGCCAAGCAGGCGGAGAGCCTCGGCCAGCAGGTGCACGACGAGCTGTTCGGCAAGAAGAAGCCGCGCGAGCTCGAGCCCGACGACGCCGCGGTCACGGCGCAGCTCGCCCGCCTGCGCGCGTGGCAGAAGAAGCTCGCGCGATTGGCCGGCGATGACGACGACGACTACCGGCTGGTGCTGGCCGAGGGCACCATCGCCATGATCGACGCGCGCGGCAAGGTGTACGTGGGCAAGGGCTTCCTGCTCGCCTTCGCCGATCACCTCGATGTGCAGGTGGGCGTGCTGGCGCACGAGATCGGGCACCGCCCCAAGCGCTGGGCCGAGTACCGAAGCGCGGCGCCTCGCAGCAAAGACGAGCTCGCGCGCCTCTGCCGCACCGAGGAGACCTACGCCGACTACTTCGCGGGCCGCGCGCTCGCCGAGCTCGGCTTGCAGGTCGAGCCCGTGTGCCGCTTCTTGGCCGAGGTCGCCGAGCTGCCGCACCCCGAGTACTTCGCCGCGCCCCTGCGCATCGAGGTTATCAAGGAGGCCTACGCCGACGGGCGACGCAAGCACGAGCTGCGCAAGAAGATGTTCCCCGAGCTGGCGCGGCGCGTGTCGGCCAAGGGCGACCTCGGGCGCGGTTGATCCCAGGCCCGGAACCACAGGCCCCGGCGCGCGGTCGAGCGTTGACACCGCTCATCATCACGTCGCCGGAGCCCTCATGCGTCCCCTGCCGCTCGTCGCCCTCGCCATGCTCGCGGCCCTCGCCACGCCCGCCTTCGCCGGCAAGCCGTGGGGGGTGGTCGGCAGCGGCGCGAAGGACGGCGACGCGCCCGCGCCCACCTTTCGCCAGGTCATCCGACGCGTGGTGCTCATGCCCAACGACGTCGAGCTGCAAGAGCGCGCCTGGCACCGTCACCGCCTCAACGTGCTCAACCTCACGTGGGAAGACACGGGCCGCAGCTACGGCTCGTCGGTGGGGCCGAACATCAGCGACCTGACGCTGCAGGTGCACGAGAAGACGGCGCGCGGCACGCGCACGCACCTCTTGCCCGTGCTGCGCCACCCGAACTTCACCGACAAGACCGGCGACGTGCCCGCCGACAAGCTCTGGGTCAAGGTGGGCAACCAGGGCGCGAAGGACGGCGCCACCTCGGTGGTGCCGCTCACCGAGGTCTTGAAGAACCTGCGCGAGTACCTGAGCGATCCCGACAGCGTGAAGGGCGCGGGCAACCTCTTGGCCAAGCGCGACACCCACTTCCTGGTGAGCGCCCAGCACGTGTTCGTGCCGCTGCCCGCCGAGGGCAAGGTCGAGTTCAACCCCGTGCTCTTCAACTACCAGTCGTACGAGGGCGCGCCCGCCGTGCTGACGCTCTTGGTCACGCGCCAGGGCACCAGCGTCACCGTGATCGAGAACCGCCCCGAGGACGCGCCGCAGCAGGCGTGGGGCCAGCAGCTCTACTTCAACCACGGCGGGCAAGAGACGCTGTTCACGGCGGAGCGGCGCTCGGCCGTGAAGGCGCGCATCGAGGGCGGGCATGCCGAGGTGCAGGACAAGGGTGCGCTCGCCGAGGGCGCCGACATGATGATGATCATCCAGGTGCCCCTCAAGCAGCGCGCGCCGGCCGGCATGCTCGGCGTGCTCGGCGGGCTTGCGGGCACCGACGTCGGCACGGCGTTCGGCTACGGCGGCCTGGGCGCGAAGGGCACGGGCGCCGGCGGCGGCGGCAGCGCCGCACCCGCGACGCTCGGCGCCGACATCATCGAGACCCAAGGGTTCGGCCACGGCAGCGGCCGCGGGCGCACGAGCGACCTCGAGCGCGCCGTCATCGGCCACGGCGACGCGCTCGGCAAGTTCCACGAGGGGCGCGGCTTCAAGCTCGTGCGCGACGCGCGCTTCCCCGTGCGCGTCACCGTGCAGTTCTACAAGGCCACGTCGAACGGCGCCGTCAGCGACGCCGACCTGGCCAGCGCCGCGGCCGACATCGCGCGCGTCTATCGCGACGCCGACTACGTGGGCTCGCTGGTG
>CAZONM010000610.1:0-2477 GCA_964580865.1 uncultured Myxococcales bacterium
GGCTTGGCGCCGAGCGTGTGCTCGAGCTGCTCGCGTGGGTCGACGCCGCCGCGCCCGCGGCGAGCGAGCTCGCGCCCTTCCTCGACGCCGCGCGCGTGGCCCTGGCCGCGGTCGCGCCGTCCACGTGGGTCGAGCACCGCGACCTCGAGGTGCTGGTGCGGCGCGCCGACGGCGACCAACTGGCGCCGCTCGACGACGCGCTCGACGACCCCGAGCTGGGCGCGCGCGTGCTTGGGCGCGCGCTCGATCTCTGGGCGCGGCGCGACCACCAGCATGTCGACGTCGGCTGGCTCGAGCGCCGGCTGGCGCGTTGGTGGCGCGCCGCGCCCGCGAGCGTGGAGGCGTGGGCGCGCGCGCTCGGATCGCGATCGGGCATGGCCGGGCGCGACGACGTGGTGGCGTTCTTTTGGCGCCGCTTCCACAGCCACGCGGACGAGCGCGCGCTCATCGCCGCGGCGCTGCGCCCGTGGTCGCACCTCCTGCACGAGGCGCGCGCGGCCGCGCCCGCCAGCGAGCGCCCGGGCGGCGAGGACGTGGTGGCGGTGTGGGACGTGTGGTCGGCCGCCGAGCCGCACGACATGTGGCGGTTCGTCGATGAGCTCAACCCCACAGTGCCCGACCCTCGCCTGGCCGCGTTCGCCGCGCGCGTGTTCGACGCGGCCGAGCGCGTGGTGGCGGAGCGTCCGCGCACGGGCATCGTGACCGTGTTTCGCGTGTGCGCGGAGATCGCGAACCGCGTGCGCGCGCGCGAGGCCAGCGACGACCTCGACGCCGCAGCGGCCGTGATCGAGGAGCGCGTGCCGGGCTTCGCGGAGCGCTTCGCCGCGGCCCGCGCCACCGACGACGCCGAGCGCGGCGCCGAGCACTTCCTCGACGACATCGCTACCGAGCGCCGATTGATCGCCGAGGTGCACACGAGGCGCCGCGAGCGGGCCGCGCGCGAGCGTGAGCGCGCCGAACAGGAGCGCACGGCCGCGGCCAGGCAGGAGCGGCAGCGCTTGGAGCAGGAGCGTCGCGACGAGGCGGCGAGCATCGCGGTGCGCGCGGCGCCGGTGCCCGCGTCGGTGGCGCCGGCCGCGTCGATCACGCTGCCGGAGCCCGACTTCCCCCGCGGCGGCTTCGACGATGAGCCCTTCATCGCCGGGCCGGGCCCGCGCACCCTGGTCGAGTACGCGCAGCTCATGAAGGCGTTGCAGCGGGGCAACGACGCGCTCGCCGTGTTCGCCGCGTGGGGCCTCGACCCCGCGTCGTGGGCCGCGTGCGCCAACCAGTGGGCGGCGCTGATGACCAGCCGTCACGACGTGGCGCTGCGCTTCGCCGCGCTCCTCTCCGAGCGCTGGCGGTGAGCGTGGCGCAGTTCTGGTAGCGTTGATGGCGCATGGCGACGACGAGCCGGCCGGCCGATCTCGAGCGCGACGAGCGCGTGGCACGGCTGTGGACGGTCGAGCGCGTGCCGCTGGTGCTGCCGCTGGCCGGCCTCGGTGAGCGAGCGCTCGCGTACCTCGCTGACGTGCTCGTGTTGGTGCTCGCGCTCATCGGCGCCCTGTTTGTCTACAACTTCTGGGGCGACATCGAGCAAGACCTCGGCGCCTTGGGCACGTTCGGCACGGTGCTCGTGCTGATCTCGATGTTCGCGCTCGCGGCCCTGTACGACGTGGCGTGGGAGACGCTGGGCGCCGGCCGCACCCCGGGCAAGCGCCTGCTGGGGCTGCGCGTCGTCACGGGCGGCGGCAGCAGCCCCGATCTGTTGGCGTCGCTGTTGCGCAACGCGCTTCGCATCATCGACTTCCTGCCGGCGGGGTACGGCGTGGGCGCGGCCACGCTCTTCTTCACGGGGACGCGCCGCCTCGGCGACCTGGTGGCTGACACCTTCGTGGTGAGCGAGCGCAGCGTGGCGGCCGACCCGCTGGAGCTGTGCCGCGTCGCCGCCGGCGCTGTCGACCGCGCCGCTGAGCTGCGTCCTTGGTCCGATGCCGACCTCCTGCGCGCGCTCTCGATGATCGAGCGCAGCGCGCGCGTGGATGCCGCGACCGCGCGCGCGCTGTGCGGCCGCGCGCTGGGCGCGATCGACGTCGAGCTGGCGGCGAAGGTCGAGCCGAGCCAGGTGCGCGTGGCGCTGGCGCGCCAGCTCCTGGCGCACGCAGCG
Source organism: uncultured Myxococcales bacterium (assembly GCA_964580865.1). GTDB lineage: Bacteria > Myxococcota > UBA727 > UBA727 > VGSZ01 > JACOUT01. Next base: position 2,147 of record CAZONM010000610.1, read on the forward strand.
GCGCCCACGGGGGTCATCGCGCAGCTCGCGCGCCTCGCAAACGCGGCGCGCGAGCTCGACGCCGCCATGGCGCACTTGCGCGACGGCTGTGCGCTCGATGTGGTCGACCGTGTCGACGCCGCCATTCGCAGGGCCGCGTCCGAGCTGATGCGCGCGGATCGGCGCCAGGTCCCCGTGCGCCACCGTGAGCGGCTCTCGCTGGCCCTGTTGGCCGCCGAGCGCACGCGCACGGTGCGCGCGCCTGCCCGCCGCGCCGTGGCGCGCTTCCTCGGCCACGAGGTGCCGGCGGCGGTGTGGGCCGAGCGCGGCCGGGTGGCGCGCGCCGCGGCCG
>CAZONM010000611.1:0-2466 GCA_964580865.1 uncultured Myxococcales bacterium
GCCGACAGGCTCGGCGCGAATGTCATCGAGGTAGCGAAGGAGCGCGTCGGCGCCCTGAGCCAGCGCGGGGGCGGCGAGCACGGCGAGAAGCAAGGGGGCGCTGGCGGCGCGCATGGGTCCTCCGGAGGCGCCCGCCAATAGCAGCCTGCGGAGCCGGGGGCTACCGCCGGCGGGGGCTTCCCGCGCGCCCCGCCGGCGCGGCTACTGCGCCTGTGCGGCGATGAGCACGCGCGCCATGCCCGCAGCCTTCACCCGGTCCATGACCTCCACGACGCGACCGTGGGGCACGGCAGCGTCGGCCTGCACGATCACCCAGCCCGTGGGGTTGTCTTTGCGCCACTCCCCGAGCACGTCCGCCAAGCCGTCCAACGCAATTGCGGCGCCGCGCACCACGATGAGCCCGTCGGTGGTCATGGCCACCACCACGTCGCGCTCGCGCACCTGTTGGTCGGCGCTGGCGGCGGCGGGCAGGTCAACCACCAGGCCGGCGCTGGTGGCGCCGGTGGTGAAGCTGGTCGAGAGGATGAAGAACACCAGCAGGTTGAAGATGATGTCGACGAAGCTCGTGACGTTGAGCTCGACCTGCATGCGCCGCGATGTCCGTCGCCCGCCCGTGAAGTCCACGGCACGACCGTAGCGCATTCGCACACGTGATCCACGCTCCCACCTCGCGGCGCGTCGTCTCACGGCGGCGGCTTCCTCGTGGGGCGTCGCATGGCGTTGGTAGGATGACGGGCGATGGTGCGATCACGCTCTGGGCCGGGGCCCCCGGAGCACTCGAGCTCCGACGACGTCGACGACCCCACGGCCGCCGTGGACGGCCTGTTCGTCGACGGCGGCACCGAGACCGTCGACGAGCCCGAGGACTCGGCGGCCGCGCCGCCCGCCCTGCGGCCGGCGTCAGATCCCCTGCCCGAAAACGAGCGCCCCTTTGGCCGCTACACCTTGCTGCGGCGGCTGGCGTACGGCGGCATGGGCGAGGTGTTCCTGGCGCGCCAAGGCGGCGCGGGCTCGCTGGCGGGCGTGGCCAAGCTCGTGGTGGTCAAGCGCATCCTCGCGCATATGCGGCGCGACGACCGCCACCGCCGCATGTTCCTCGACGAGGCGCGCCTGCAAGCGCTCTTGAGCAACCCCCACGTCGTGCAGGTGCACGACATGGGCGAGGAGAACGGGCACGTCTACCTCGCCATGGAGCACGTGCTCGGGCCGTCGTGGCGCATGATCGTCGACCGCATGCGCCAGCGACGCACCTGGGTGCCGCTGGCCCACGTGTGCGCCATGGTGGCGCAGGCCGCGCGCGGGTTGTCGTACGCGCACAACCTCGTCGACGTCAGCGGCGCGCCGCTGCGCATCGTCCACCGCGACATCAACCCGCACAACATCCTCGTCAGCTACGACGGCGAGGTGAAGATCATCGACTTCGGCATCGCCAAGAGCGAGCTGCAAGAGGGCAACACCGAGACCGGCACCATCAAGGGCAAATTCAACTACATGTCGCCCGAGCAGAGCGCGGCGCAGAAGCTCGACAATCGCTCCGACATCTTCACGCTCGGCATCTGCCTGCAGGAGCTGCTCACCAACGAGAACCCGTTTCGCCGCACCAACGTGGTGCTCTCGCTCGAGGCCATCCAAAAAGAGCCCGCGGTGCGCGTGGCGCGCCGACGGCCCGAGGCGGGGCTCTTTCAGCCCATCGTCGACCGCTGCCTGGCCAAGGACGCGAACGCCCGCTACGGCGACGCCATCTTCTTGGCCGAGGATCTCGACGAGCTGCTCGCCTCGGGCGCGGTGCCCGCGCCGTCCGAGCCCCTGTCGTCGTGGCTGCGCCAGGTGTTCTCCGACGAGCTGGCCGAGCACATGCACATTCTCGAGGCCACCGGCTCCGCCGGCGCCATGGTGCGGCGCGACGACGTGGGCTCGAACCGCATGCGCGCGGCGCCGCGGGCGGTGTCGGGCATCCGCGCGCCCACAGACATCGCCGAGCTCGACACCAAGGTGTCGGGCTCGCCGCTGCTCGACGACCCGTCGTTCGACGTCGACTCCATGTCGGGCGAGGGCGCCGCCGTGCCGAGCGACGACGACAGCCTGCACTCGCGCGAGAGCACGGCGGCCACGCCGCTCGGCATGGCGCTCTCGGGTCTGTCGGCGCCGGCCGTGCGGCCCGCGGGCGAGCCCCTGGCCGACGTGCCCTCCACCGAGGCCGCCCCCGACGACGTCGTCGACCTTGCGTCAGTGACCGGCCCGTCGCCGCCGGCGCGGGCCACGCCGGATCTCACCGACCTCGAGCGCGAGCCATCAGGCGGCGGGCGCGCCATGCTGATCGCGGCCGGCGCTGCGCTTGGCCTGGCGCTCGTGATCGGCGCCGGCTACGCCGTGCACCGAGCGCGCGCCACGCCCACCATGGCCGCGCTCCCGCACGACGTAACCCCCGGGCCGGCGCCCGCGCCGCCGGATGCGCCCGCGCCCGAC
>CAZONM010000612.1:0-2456 GCA_964580865.1 uncultured Myxococcales bacterium
CCGTGCCCGTGCTCGAGGCCCTGCGCGACGACGTGCGCGAGGCGTGCCGACGCGTGCTGTCGGCCGAGCTGGGCGCGTGGGGCTTCTTCGACGACGACGGGTTCCTCGACGCCACGCCGCTCACGGGCGTCAACCCGTTCGGGTTCGTGCTCGAGGCGCAGCTGCGCGCCCTGCCACCCACCGACCTGTTGCGTCTCGCCGAGCGTATCGCGCCGCTGTTCCCCGTCGCCGCCGGCGACTTCGCGCAGGTGGCCGCTCGCCTCAAGGCCTTCACCGGCGGCGTCGATCTCGCCGACGCCGTCGACGGCGTCACGCCGGCGCGTGACGTCCTGGCTGCGGCGCGCCTCGACCCCATGATGGGCGGCATGGTGCTGCAGACGCTGGCCGACAGCGGGCTCGTGCAGCTCTCGCCCGCGCCGAAGCCGCGCGCCGAGCGCGCCCGTCGGAAGGGCGGTGAGCACGGCGCGCGCCCCACCCTGGCGCAGACCGACGCCAAGCTGCTCTCGCAGCTGTCGGCGCTGCCGCCCGGCGCCACCGAGGTGCTCTGCCTCTACCTCGAGCTCAAGCCCGAGACCGACGTCGACGCCGTGCTCGGCCTGTCGGGCTCGGCGGGGCTCGCCGCCATCGAGCGCGCCTACCAGCAGCGCCTCGCCGAGCTCGATCCGCGCGCGGTGCCGCCGGGGCCGCACCGGCCCTATCTGCTCGCGCGCGCCGACGAGCTGCGCGTTAAGATCGAGCGCGCCTACCTGGCGCGCACCGCCGATCGGCCGCGCGCCAAGGCCACGGCCGCCTACCAGCTCTTCGATCGCATCGGCGTGGGCGGCATGGCCGAGGTGTATCGGGGCGTGCGCGCCGACGATCCCAACCACTTCATCGCCATCAAGTGCATCCTGCCCGGGCTGCGCGAGGACCCGAAGTTCTGCGAGATGTTCCTGCAGGAGGCGCGGCTCGCGCGCCGCATCCAGCACCCGAACGTCGTGCGCGTGCTCACCGTCGGCCGGGGCACCGAGGATCTGTACCTGGCCATGGAGTACATCGACGGCCTCGACTTCGGCGACCTGCTGCGCCGTGGTCGCGAGCAGGGCTGCCCCGCCGGCGTCGAGCTGGTGTGCCGCGTCATCGCCGACGCCAGCGCCGGCTTGCATGCGGCGCACACCGCGCAGAACACCGCCGGCGCCGTCGAGCCCATCCTCCACCGCGACGTGTCGCCCCAGAACATCCTCGTGAGCCGCACCGGCGAGGTGAAGCTGTCGGACTTCGGCATCGCCAAGGCGCTTGGCACGAACGACGAGGAGCGCGGCGCCGTCAAGGGCAAGGTCCCGTACTTCGCGCCCGAGCTCTTGCTCGGTGAGCCCGCCAGCGTGCGCACCGACGTCTACGCCATGGCCATGACCATGTACTTCGCGCTGGCGCGCCTGCCGTTCCAGCGCGGCGATCGCTTGGCCACCATGCGCGCCATCCTCGACGAGCCGCTGCCGCCGCTGTCGTCGCTGGCGCCGGGCGTGCCGCCCATCCTCGACGCGCTCCTGCTCACCGCCGCGGCGCGCAACCCCGCCGAGCGGCATGCCACCGCGCAACAGCTGCAGCTCGAGCTCGAGGAGATCTTGGGGCAATGGGCGCCCGTCGACGTGGCCACGTGGGCGCGCCCGCTGGTGGGCCAACGCGGCGACAAGGGGCTGATCGGGCGCCCCATCACCAACATCAGGAGCGCCACCGGCCTCACCGGCGTGGCGGTCACCGAGCCCGGCGTGCCCGTCGACGACGACAGCATGCCGGCGCCCGGTGGCTCCGAGGACGTGGACCTGGGCGACCTGTGAGGGCGACGGGGATCGGTGCGCGTCGGGTGGCGCGCGCGGCGCTTCGCCCGGGAGTGTGGTTCCATCCCTGGGGAGTCTGGCAAGGGAAGATTGGGAGCTTGAAGATAGGGGGCTTGAAGTTTGGGGGCTTGAAGTCAGGGGGCTTGAAGCTCGGGGGCTTGAAGTCAGGGGGCTTGTCGTTGCGCCGCTTTCTGTCGATCGCTGCTCTCGCGAGAGCACGCGGCGGTGCCGTCGTGGAGCGAGGTAGCGGCGGGGCGGGAGCGGGGGGGCGGGTTCGTGACGTCGGGGGAGGATTGACGCGGTCCCCCTCCTAGATCCTCCCCCGTAAACGGGGGAGGCCGTGCAGGGTCGATTGCGAGCTCGCACGGATCGACCGAGAGCTGCGCGTCGCAGTGCACTTCGTCGGCGACGCGTAGGCGCTCGGCGACGGCCGCCCCCGCGTCCCGTGAAGGCGCCACTCTCGCACGCGAACCGCCCCCGTCCCAGCACGGCCTCCCCCGTTTACGGGGGAGGATCTAGGAGGGGGACCGCGTCCCCCCCCCCCCCCCCCCCCCCGGCCCGCCGCCGCCGCCCCGCGCGAGCTCGGGGAGAAAAGGAAGGTGAAGATGGGGCCGGGGCAATCCCCACCACCGCGAGATT
>CAZONM010000613.1:0-2441 GCA_964580865.1 uncultured Myxococcales bacterium
GCGCCGCGTGGGCCACGGCCAGCGTCGCGCTCGAGCGCGTCGCTGCCCCGGCCCTCGAGGGACGCCAGGCGGCGCCCCTCGATGTCGGGAGCGCGTCGCCGAGCGCCGAGCTGGGCGCGCGCGCGCGCCTCGCCGAGGGCCTCGACCTCGGCGTCGCGCTGACCCACGTGCAGGTGGCGCACGATCCCCGAGCCTTGGTGCTCGGGCCCGAGCTCGGCGCCGCCACGGTGCTGCCCGCGCGGGCCGACGCGCCGTCCTTCGTCGACGACGCGCTCGAGCTGAGCGTCCGATGGCGCGGCGCGTTCGCCGACGCGGAGCTGGCGGCCTATGGCGCGCAGCGCGCCGGTGGCTTGGTGGTGGGCCACGATCCCGACGACGAGGAGCTGTTCGGCGACGTGCCGCGGCTCGTCCCCGGCCCGGTGCAGACTGCGCGCGGCGTGGAGGCGCGCGGCGCGCTGCGCCCCGGCGTCCCTGGCCTGGCCGCGCACGCCACCTTCGGCCTGGTCGACGTCGACGACGGCGCGCTCTTCGACGCGCCACCGCCGGCCAGCGGCGTGCCCAACGCGCAGGGGACGGTGGGCGCCGCGTGGGACCCGCCCACGTTGCCGTTCGGCGTGCGCGCGCGCGCGCGCTTCCTGCTGCCCCAACAGCGCCTCTCGCACGCCGAGCAGGCCGACCCGGTCCTGTGCCCCGAGCGCCCGAGCGACGACGAGCTGGCTGCTGGTGTCGTGCAGGCACAGCCCTGCCGCGGCGCCGGCGGCGCGTTTCTGCTCGACCTGGGCGCGCACCTCGACGTGGGCGCGTTCCGCGTCGACGCCATGGTGGAGAACCTGCTCGACCAGCAGGGCGCGCTGCGCGACGAGCCCATCGGCTTCGGTGGCGTCGCCGGACGCGTGCTCGTGACGCTGCGGCTGTAGCGCCACGGCGGTGACGCCGGTGCAGCGACGATCAGGAAGGGGCGCACGCGACGTCCGCCTGCTACGCTTTGCCCATGCGCGTGCGCGCCCTGTCGTTCTTCCTGTGCCTGCTCACCGCCTGCCCGCCGCCCGCCGTGGAGCCCGTGCTGCCACCCGACGGCGATCCGGCGCTGGCGTACCTCGAGGTTAACCCGGCCACGCTCGAGATCGAGCGTGGCGCCTTCCAGCTCCTCGTGGTGCAGGGCTTCGACGCGCAGGGCGCCCCCGTCGACGTCGGCGGGCGGGTGGCGTTCACGAGCCGCGCCCCCGCCGTGGCCGCCGTCGACGCCGCCGGCGAGGTCACGGGCATCGCCGAGGGCGACACCACCGTCGACGTGGCCGTGGGCCTCATTGGCACCGAGGTGCCGGTGCGCGTGGTGGCGGCGCGTCCCCCCACGGGGCTGTCGTTCGGCGGCGCGCGCACGTTCACTGCGGGTCTGGCCGTCGACGCCATCGCACCCACCAGCACCGGCGGCTTCATCACCGGCTACACGTCGGCGCCGCTACTGCCGCGCGGGCTCGTGCTCGACGAGCGCACCGGCGTCATCAGCGGCACGCCCACGGTGGCGCAGGCCAGCGCGAGCTACGTCATCACCGGCACCAACCTGGCCGGCAGCACCTCCGCCAGCCTCGAGCTCGAGGTGCGGTGCGAGCGCCACGTCATGCCCGATGCCAGCGACGACCCGCTCGACCCGGCCTTCAACGACGGCAACGACGACGGCACCGACGGCATGGCGTGCGGACCCGTGTTCGTCTCGGCCCTGGGCGACGACGACAACGACGGCACCATGGGCGCGCCGCTCGCCACACTGGGCGCCGGCATCGCCCTGGCGGCGTCGCTGACGCCCCCGCGCCCCGTGTATCTGGCGCGCGGCACCTGGCCCGGGCCGGTCGCGTTGGCGGCCGACGTCGACATCGTGGGCGGCTTCGATCCCGGGACCAGGGCGCGCGGCGCCGGCGCCACGCGCATCCAGGGCGGCCGCGTGGCGGTGGTGGGCGAGGGGCTCGAGGGCGCGGTGCGCCTGCTGGGCCTCGAGATCTTCGCCGACGACGCGTACTTCGCGGGCGACGCCTCCGTGGGCATCCGCCTCGTCGACGTGGCCGGTGGCGTCACGCTCGAGGACGTGCTGGTGCAAGCTGGCGCGGGCGCCGACGGCGCGGCCGGCGCCGAGGGCGACCCGGGCGACCCGGGCGACCCAGGCGGACCCGGTGACCCAGGCTGCGAGAGCAGCACGTACCCCTGCGGATCGTGCGTGCTGCCCGTGGGCGGCGACGGCCCCTTCTCGTGGCTCTTGGTGGGCAGTGGCGGCGACGGCGGCGCGCCAGGGCTCGGCGACGTGGACGGCGAGGACGGCTTGGACGGCGAGGGCGGCGCGCCGGGCGGCCTGCGCGGCCAGTACGGCACCTTCGCCGACGGCGACGACGGCGAGCCCGGCCCCGGCGGCGATGACGGCGCCAACGGCGCCCCCGGCAGCGCCGACGTCG
>CAZONM010000614.1:0-2427 GCA_964580865.1 uncultured Myxococcales bacterium
TTCTTCTTCTTCTTCTTCTTCTTCTTCTTCTTCTTCTTCTTCTTCTTCTTCTTCTGCTGCTGCTGCTGTCAATTCCTCGACCGGTACTCACCTGACGGACGGCGCGGAGCCCTCATCCACCTTGCAGCCGCCGCGACCACTCCACTACCGCCGCGAACACGCGCTCGAGCGCCTCGTCGTCGACGCCGAGCTTTCTGCCGAGCGCTTGGCGCGCGGCGGCCGCCTCGCGCTCGCGCGCGGGATCGACGATGGGGTACTCGAGCGCGTGCTTGGCGTGCACCATGGCGCGCGACGTGGCCATGCGCTCGGCGAGCAGCGCCACCAGCGTGGCGTCGATGGCCTCGAAGCGCCGGCGCAGCGCCTCGAAGCTCACGGCCGCGTCGCCCGCCGGCGCCGCGGGGATCGAGGCGGCGGCGCGGCGGCGCTCCTCGTAGGCGGCGCGCGCGATGGCCACGTCGGCCAAGAAGCGCGGCAGCTCGTCGAGCGTGAGCGCCTGGGGGCCGTCGCACAGCGCCTGCCCGGGTGCCGGGTGCACATCGACGAGCAAGAGGTCGGCGCCGGCGATGACGGCCTGCGCGGCCACGTGGTGCAGGTCGTCGAGGCCCTCCGTGCTGCGGACGCGCGGGCCCACGGCATGGGACGGATCGGCGCACACCGGCATACGCGTGAGCCGCTTGACCGCCGGCACCTGCGCGAAGTCCACGAGGTTGCGCTGGGGCTCGCCGAGGTGCGTGCGCACGCCGCGCAGGCAGAAGCACACGCGCTCGTTGCCGGCTTGGGCCACGTACTCGGCGGCCAGGAGCGACTCGGCCAGCGTGATGCCCATGCCGCGCTTGAGCAGCACCGGGAAGCGCGTCTGCGCGCCCACCTCCTTCAAGAGCTCGAAGTTCTGCGCGTTGCGCGTGCCGATCTGCACCAAGACGCTGGTGGCGTTGCCGCTCTCGTCGAGGGCGCGCCCGAGGTCGTCGAGGTGCTCGGCGCGCGTCACCTCCATGGCCACGAGCTTGATGCCGTGCGCGCCGGCGCGCTCGAAGACCTCGGGCAGACAGGCGGCGCCCCGCCCTTGGAACTGGTAGGGGCTGGTGCGCGGCTTCCACGCGCCGGCGCGCGCCGTCACCACGCCGGCCTTCTCGAGGGCGGCGAAGGTGCGCTCGACGTTCTCCTTGGTGTCGACGGCGCACAGCCCGGCGAAGACGTGAAAGCTGCCGCCGCCCAGGCGCACGCCGTTCTCCACGAAGGCGCCGTCGCCGGGCGCGTCGGGGTCGCGCGCCAAGCGGCGCAGGCCGTCGATCTGCTGGCTCATGGTGCGTCCTCCAGCACGCGCAGGCTCCCCTTGACCACGCTCGCGCCGCCGCGCGCCAACGTGTGCTCAAGCGCGCGCGCGTCGAGCTCGCCGCGCACGAGCGCGCGATAGCCGCGCACCAGGCGCTCCACCTCGGGGGCGCCCTCGCGCACCAGCTCGACGCGGAAGCGGCGCACGCCGGCGGCCACGGCGCGCGCCGCGAGGCTGGCGGCGCTCTGTGCGCGCGCGTGGAAGATCGTGGTGCGACAGCCCACGTCGGCCTCCACGGGCAGCTCCATGCCCACGCGGTCACGCAGCGCGACCACGTGGCGCTCGCACGGGCGCCCGCAGCTCGTGTGGTCGCGGCCGCTCGACATGAGCGCGGCAAAAACGCAGTGCTCGGTGTGAAAGAGCGGCATCGGGTGGTGCAGCACGAGCTCGAGGCGCGCGGCGTGCCCGCCGTCGAGAAACGCCGCCAGCTGGCGTTCGTCGAGGTCGTAGCTCGGCACCAGCGCGTCGACGCGCTCGAGCAGCGCGGCCGCCGCCAGCTGGTTGGCCGCGTTGAGCGAGAAGTCGCCCACCACGAACGGCCGCTCGCCGGCGGGCACGCGCTCGAGGTCGACGAGGGCGCCGAGGCTGCGCACGACCAGCGCGTCGGGCAGAAGGCCGCGCGCGAAGGCCGTGATCTTCTCGTCGCCGGGCTTCTGCACCCGCGGCAGCGCCACGCCCACGAACGGGGCGCCGCGCGCGCGCAGCTCGCGCAGGGCGGTACCGGTGCCGGTGAGCGCCAGGAGGTCGAGCACCACGCCGTCCGCACCCGCGTCGAGCGCGGCATGCGCCTGCGCCAGCGTGCGGCACACGACGAACAAGCGTGGCGCCTCATCGACGACGGCGGGGGCTCCTGGCGCCACCAGGTCGAGCGCGCTCACGTCGGTGGTGGGCCAGGAGCGCGCGCCCGCGGCGCCGAGCGCCTCCACCAGCGCGCGCCGCGCGCGCTTGAGCGACGAGGGCGGCAGCGCGAGGGCGCCCTGAAGCTGCACGGAGAGCGCGCCCAGCGCGTACGGCGTGTCGCCCAGGGCCCCGAGCTTGTCCCGCAGCAGCGCCTCGTCGAGCGCGCGCTCGCGCGCGGGCTCGAGCGGCACGTC
>CAZONM010000615.1:0-2413 GCA_964580865.1 uncultured Myxococcales bacterium
AGCTGTCGGCGTCGCACGGCGACCTGGTGGCCGCGCTCAGCTGCGCGCGCCGCGCGAAGGACCGCCTGCTCGAGGCGCGCGCGGTGGCGAACCTCGGCACTCACTGGCTGCTCGTGGGGCGCACCGACAAGGCCGCGGCCGACTACGAGGCCGCCACCGAGATCCTCGACGAGGTCGGCGATCGCAAGGTCACGGGCCGCGCCCTGGGGTTCTACGGGCTGCTCGACCACCACCGCGGCGACCTCCCGAGCGCGATCCGGCGCTACACCGACGCCATCCGCGCGCACCGCGACGTGGGCGATCGGCGGTGGGAGGGCATCCACACCGGTCAGCTCGGCGCCGCGTATCTCGAGCTCGAGCAGCTCGTCGACGCGCGCCAATGCCTCAAGCGCGCCATGGCCATCCACCGCGAGCTGCAGAACCGCCGCCACGAGGGCATCGTGTGGAGCTGGCAGGGCGATCTACACGTCGCCGAGGGCGAGTTCGACGACGCGCGCGTCAGCTGGGAGCGCGCGCTGTCCTTGCACCGTCAGGTGGGCGACCCGCGCAGCGAGGCGCTGGCCCTGGCGCGGCTGGCGGCGCTGGCCCGACGCAACCGCGCGCGCAGCACCGCCGAGGAGCTGTTCTTGCGCGCGCGCGAGCTGGTCGATCGCCTGGGTGACGACGAGCTCAAGGACGCGCTCGTGGTGCTGGAGCGTGGCGCCGTGCCGCCGTCCGAGGCGCGCGAGGCGGCGCGCGCGGCGGGCCGCGTGGTGCGCGCCCTCGTGTGACCACGCGAGCGACGGCGAGCGCCTCGTGCTCGCCGGGGCTCAGTCCGCGCGGCCGAGGCGCGGCGCAGCGAAAACGTGACGCGCACGCTCGAAGTCGATGACGCGCCCACGCTCGTCGAGGCGGATGCCCTCGGCGGCCAGGCGCAGCTCCTGCTCCGAGCCGCGCCCCACGTCGCCGCGGTAGCTGATGCGGCCCTGGCCGTTGATGACGCGGTGCCAAGGCACCGGCGGCGATGTCGCCTGGTCGAGCGCCGCCAGCGCGAAACCCACCTGCCGCGCCACGCGCCGGCTGCCGAGCGCGCCCGCCACGTCGCCGTAGGTGGTGACGCGGCCCGCCGGCACCTCGCGCACCTTGTCGTAGACCCGCGCGTTGAAACCCGGGCCGATGACCCGCGCTTCGCCGGTGATGGGGCGCCGCGGGGGCGCCGTGCGTCGCGTACCCATGCAACGTGATTGACCAAGCGAGCGGCGCTCGGCAAGAGGCGCCATGGCGACGCGTCGGCGCGGCCAGCGCACCCAAGCGGAACGCACCGCGACCATGCGCGCGCGCGTGCTCAACGCCACCGTCGAGTGCTTGGTGGAGCACGGCTACGTCGGCACCACCACCACCGCCGTGGTCAAGCGCGCGGGCGTGTCACGCGGCGCCGTGCTGCACCACTTCCCCACCAAGCAAGACCTGGTGACCAGCGCGGTCGAGTACGTCCTCGACCAGCGGACGGCGGCGTTCGTGCAGCGCTTTGCGTCGAGCCTGCCGCCCCGGCGCGACGAGCGCTTCGTCGACGCGCTCATGCAGGCCCTCTGGACCGAGGTGAACGGGCCCATGTTCTACGCCTGGCTCGAGCTGGTGGTGGCGTCGCGCACGCACCCCGAGCTGCGCGCGCGCGTCGCCGCCATCGCCGAGCGCTGGACCGAGGCCACCGACCTCGGCTTCCGCCAGATCTTCGGCCTGTCGCGCGAGCCGGGCCGGCACCCGCATGCGCTGGCGCCCTTGTTCACCTTCATGGTGCTGAACGGCCTGGCGCTCGAGCTGATCGCGCGCCCCAACGCCACCGACGTCGAGAAGCGCGTGCTGCGCGCGCTCAAGACCATGGCGCCCTTGGCCACCATGCCGAAGTTGACGCACTGACCGCGAAGCGGCGCTGCGGGCGGCGCTGCGCAAGCCGCGCGGCTCGCCCGTTCGGTCGAGCCGGAATGTTCCCCTGGCGATCCGGTCAGCATAGCATCGCGGCGTGTCGCCGAACCTGCCACTGCTCGAGGACAGCGGGGCCGTGGTGTTCGACTCGCCCGAGGCGGTCGAGAGCGCGTGGACCATGTACGTCGCGAAGGGCGCGCTCGCGGTGAAGCCGGGGCGCGAGCTCAGGCCCCTCGAGCAGTTCGACGTGTTCCTGTTCGGCGGCGGTATCAGCACACCCGTGCGCCTCAGGGTCGAGGTGGTGGTGCTCACGCCGGAGCGCGCGCTCCTGCGCCTGCTCGACGCCGCGCCAGACATGCCGCCGATCGCGCGCGCGTCGCCGCCCCCGGCCGAACCGCCCGCCGAGGAGCTGGCCAGCGCGCCCGCCGACCTGCCGGCGGACGAGCCGGCGGACGTGCCGCGCACCGACGAGCGGGTCCCGGTGCCGCCGTCGACCAGCGACCACGGCGTG
>CAZONM010000616.1:0-2406 GCA_964580865.1 uncultured Myxococcales bacterium
CCACGCGCGCCTCGGCGAGGTGCAAGAGCGCCGCGCCCGCCAGGGCGTCGGCGGAGGGTGCGGGCGCCGCCAGCTCGCGCTCGAGCGTGGCGAGGAGCGCGCGCGCGGCCACGGGGTCGTCGCTCTGCGACGCCGTCAGCGCGCGCTTCACGTGCACGGACGACGGCTCCTTGGGCGAGACCACGGTGGAGAACAGGTCGGGCGCGAGCACGGCCAGCCCCACGGCCACCACCGCGAGCGCGCCGGCCACGCCGCCGAGCATCCACACGCCGGTGGGCACGCGCGCCGGGCGCCGCGCCGGCGCCGTGGTGGCGAGGGCGCCGTCGACGGTGTTGGTGGTGGGGGTGCGCGCGGTGGCGCCAGTCTGCTCGGGCGTGAGCGCCAGCCCCTGGATCGACCACTGGCCAGTGGCCGACTGCGGCAGCTCGCCCAAGGAGAACCCGGGCCCCGGCGCGTCGGCGACGTTGGCGAGGTTGAGCTGCACCGTGGCGGGGTTCGGCGGGTCGAGCGGCGTGTCGCCGAGCTGTGCCGCGGCCATGGGCTTGGTGATGGTGGGATCGTGCCCGCCTGCGACAGCCTCGGGCGCCGGCGCCTTGGCCATGAGGGGCACGGTGCGCGGCCCCGCGCCGGCCTCGTCGCGCACCACCACGGTGCGCTGATCGGTCGCGCGCGACGGCCGCGACGACGTCGCGCCGTGCGCCTCGCTGCGCGGGGTCGGTACGCCCGCCTCGGTGGGCTCCATGGGCGTGAGATCGCGCACCTTGTCGTCGATGTCGTCGCCGAGGATCTGCTGCACGAAGCTGGCGACGCTGGACTCGCCGTTGGCGATGGAGCTGCGATCGAGGTAGGCCTTGAGGTCGGCGGCCACCTCGGCCAGCGAGCGGAACCGCTGATCGAGGTCGCGCTCGAGCATGCGCAAGATGGTGGCCTCGAGCTCGGGCGGGAAGCCGGGCACGTGCTGGCTGAGCTTGGGGATGGGCGCCTGCAGGATCTTGTGCAGCGTGTTGACCTCGCTGTCGGCCTTGAACAGCCGGCGACCCGTGCACATCTCCCACAGCACCACGCCGAGCGAGAACTGATCGCTGCGCCCGTCGAGCGCCTCGCCGCGCACCTGCTCGGGCGACATGTACTGCAGCTTGCCCTTGACCATGCCGGCCTGCGTGCGCGACGCCTTGTTCGACGCCTTGGCGATGCCGAAGTCGACGAGCTTCACCACGCCGTCGCCGCGGACCATGATGTTCTGCGGGCTGACGTCGCGGTGCACGATGTTGAGCGGGTTGCCGCGCACGTCGCGCGCGCGGTGCGCGTGATCGAGCGCCAGCGCCGCCTCGTAGCAGATGCGCACGCTGACCTGGAACGGCAGGCCCACGCCGGCCTTGGCGGCGGCGTACCAGAGCTTCGACAGGTCCTCGCCCTGCACGTACTCCATGGCGATGTAGTAGGTGCCCTTCCACTCGCCCACGTCGAAGATGCTGACGATGTTCGGGTGGTTGAGCGTGGCGGCCACGCGCGCCTCGTCGAGGAACTGCTCGACGAAGTCCCGCTCCTTGGCCAGGTCGCTGCGCAGGCTCTTGAGGATGGCGAGGCGATCCATCACGCCCGTCTGGCGCGCGAGGAACACCTCCCCCATGCCCCCTTGGGCGATGCGGCGGATCTTCTCGTACTTGCCGAAGATGAGGCTCAAGGCGGCCCGAGGTTAGCGCAAACGGCCCGCGCGCGCCGAGCGACGCGGTTGGCAGCGCGGGCACCAGTACGTCGAGCGCTGACCCTGGGTCTGGCGACGGACCAGGCCCCCACACGCGCGGCAGCGCTCGCCCTCGCGGCCGAACACCAGGAGGTGCGCCAGGTGGTCGCCGCGCGCCCCGCGGGCGTCGACGAAGTCGGAGAAGCTGGTGCCACGGTTGCGCACGGCGTCCGCCAGGGTGGCCTCGGCCTCCGCCAGCAGGCGGCGGGCGGCCCCTTCGTCGAGGTCAGAGCCGCGCAGGTACGGCGACAGGCGCGCGCGGAACAGCGCCTCGGACGCGTAGATGTTGCCCACGCCGGCGAGCACCCGCTGATCGAGCAGCGCGTCCTTCAGCGAGCGCGCCGTGGCGCGGAGCGCGGCCACCACCGCCGCGCGCCCGTCGTCGTCGATGGTGAGCACGTCGGGGCCCACGCCCGCGAGCAGCGCCACGCGCGCGGGCGCGCCGTCGTAGGGCACCACGGAGCCGAAGCGCCGCGGGTCGACGAAGCGCAGCTCATCGCTGCCCGAGAGCGCCAGGCGCACGTGGGTGTGCGGCACGCGCGGTGCGCGCGCGGGCTCGATGACGAGCCGGCCGGTCATGCCCAGGCGCACCAAGAGCCCGGCGCCGCCCTCGACGTCGATCCACATCGCCTTGCCGCGCCGCCCGGTGCCGACGACGGCGC
>CAZONM010000617.1:0-2400 GCA_964580865.1 uncultured Myxococcales bacterium
GTGACCCATCAGCGAAGCCGGGATGACAGGCCGTGCCGGCCGCCCGATCCTCCGTCCCTCTCGGAGGTGGCGCATGGCAGGTCGAAGGATCAAGAACGAGGCGGACGCGCGGGCATGCCTGGCGGCGGAACGTGCCGCGGGCGGCGCCGCGTCCGGGTGGGCGCGGGCGCGCGGCGTCGACGGGCGCTCGCTGAATGCGTGGAGGCTCAACCTCGGCCGGCGCAGGTCGAGGCCCAAGACCCGCCCGGCGCTGGTCGAGCTCGTGGCGGCGCCCGCGCGGCGCGTCGGTGACGCGCAGTACGCGCTCGTGCTCGGCAACGCGCGCATCGAGTTTGGCGATGCGTGCTCGGCGGACACCTTGCGGCGCGTGCTCCAGGTGCTCAGCTGAGATGCTGAGCTGGGCCTCGTCCGTGCGCGTGTTCGTAGCGGTCGCGCCGGTCGACATGCGCGGCTCGTTCGACGCGCTCGCCGGCGCGGTCCGTCGGCTCGGCCTCGACCCGGTCGACGGCCATGTCTACCTGTTTCTCAACAGGCGTCGTCGCCTCGCCAAGGCGTTGTGGTTCGATGGCTCTGGGTGGTGCGTGCTCGGCAAGCGCCTCGAGGCTGGGACCTTCCAGCTGCCGGCGCTTTCAGGCGATGAGCGGCAGGTGCAGATCGACGGCGTATCGTTCGCATCGCTCTTGGCGGGCATCGACTTCACCGCCGCGAGGCGGGGTTGGTACCGGCGGGACCGCCGTGAGGGGATCGACGCCGATCGCGCGCTGTGATCTGTAGGCTGCGTGAACGAGCTTGTCACGCTGCGACAGGAGAACACCGAGCTTCGCACGGTGGTCGCGCAGCTCAATGGCGTCATCGAGAAGCTCACGATGCAGCTCGCGAAGATGAACGAGCGCATGGCGGAGCTGTTGGTGGTGGCGCAGCGGCGGCAGCGCAAGCCCGGCACGACGGCGGCGCCTGCGGAGCCGCCACCGGCGCCGCCAGCGTTGGCGCCCGAGGCGAAGCTCACCTACGAGGGCCGCCCGAAGCCACCGGAGAAACCGCCCGAGCCGAAGAAGGGCTCGAAGCCGAGGAAGCCGACCGGGCGCAAGCCGCTGCCGTCGCACCTCGAGGCCGAGGAGCACGCGCTGCACCCCGACGCGTGCGGCCAGTGCGGCAGCGACGAGCTCGACGCCGCGGACGTGCTGGTCGAGGAGAAGCTGCACGTCGTCAAGGAGCACCAGCGCCGCCGCGTGGTGCGCCGCACGACGTGTCGTTGCAGGAAGTGCGGGGCGCGCACCACGCCACGCTCGCTGCCGGCACCCTACGAGCGCTCCAAGGTGACCTGCGAGTGGCTCGCCTGGTTCGTGCACCAGAAGTTCGGGCTCTTGACGCCGCTCGACCGCCTCCGCCGTGACCTGGCCGAGCGCAAAGTCCCCATGGCGATGGGCACCTATGTCTCGTTCATCGAGCGCGCCGCCGAGCTCCTTGAGCAGATCGACGGCCTGCATTGGCGACAGCTCCTCGCGAGCCGCTGGATGGCGACCGACGGCACAGGCCTGAAGGTGCTCGTGCCGAAGCTCCCCACCGCGCACAACGGCTACATCGAGCTGTACCGCAACCGCGACCTGGCGGTGTTCCAGTACGAGGCCGACAAGAGCGGCGCCACCGTCGAGAGCAAGCTCGCGCCGTTCTCCGGCACGCTCACCGCCGACGCCGAGCACCGCTTCAACGGCGTGTTCGCGAGCGGCCGCGTCGTCGAGGCCGGCTGTAACGCGCACGGGCGCCGCAAGTTCAAGGACGCCGAGGCCACGCAGCCCGGGCTCGCCGGCGAGGGCGGCGCCTTCATCGGCGCGATGTACGGCGAGGAGGAGAAGGCGCAGGCCCAGGGCCTCACGGGTGAGGAACTCCTCGCGCACCGGCGACGCTGCATCCGCCCCATCGCCAACGACTTCGACAAGTGGCTCGCGGCGGTCGAGCCCGCGCTGTTGCCGAGCGAGCCGCTACTGGCGGCCGTGCGCTACTACCGCGTCCACAAGGCTGCGCTCTACCGCTTCATCGACGATCCCGACGTCCCCATCGACAACTCCCCCACGGAACGCTTGTTTCAGAACGTGGCCAAGCTGCGGCTGAACATGCTCTTCGCCGGGAGCACCGAGGGCGCCCACCGCGCGTGCGTCTTGCTTGGCATCGTCGCCACCTGCCGAGCCCAGGGCGTGCCCGTGCAGCAGTACCTCGCGTGGGCGTTCGAGCGCCTCGGCACACACCGCGATGTGTTCAACCTGCCCATCGAGCAGCTCACCCCCGCGGCCTTCCGCAAGACGATGGCGTAGAGCGCGGCCGCGCAATGGCGGCCCGCACGCCTCCGCGCGCATCGTGCCTGCGCCCATTGTGGCCGTCACCCCGGCGTCGCTGATCGGTCAC
>CAZONM010000618.1:0-2389 GCA_964580865.1 uncultured Myxococcales bacterium
CTCGACCGCGGCGCCTTGGCGACCCCTCGCCGGTGGGCGGCGAGGCGCGCGGGGCGTACCTCGACCGCCTGGGCGACGCATGCGGTCTCGTCTTCGACGGCGTCGACGCGGTCTATGTGGCCGATCGGGGCGCCGGCGCGATCACGCGCGTGCGCCTGGCGGACGTCGACGACCCGAGCACGTGGACCGTGGCGTTGGTGGCGGGCGCGCCCGGCGACCGCCGGCACGTGGACAGCGCCGACGGGCCCGCGCGCCTGGTGGGGCCCTGCGGCCTCGCACTCGACCCGTCGGGCGCGTCGCTGTTCGTGGCCGACGCCGACGACGCCACCGTGCGCCGCGTCGAGCTCGACGACGGCACGGTCACCACGATCTTCGGCGTGCCCGGGCTCCCGGGCGCCGACACCGATCTGCTCGATACGCCGATGGCCCTGGCCGTCGACGTCGAGGGCGGGCTTTTGGTGGCCGACACCTTCAACCACCGCGTGCGGCGCCTGGCGGTGGCGGGCGACACGGTGGTCGAGGCCGTCGACGTGCTCGGCACCGGCGAGGCGGCGTCCGCCGGCGACGGCGCCCCGGCGCGCTCATTCCCCGTCGAGGCGCCGCGCGGCCTCGCGATCGACCCGCACGGCAACCTGCTCGTGACCTCCACGCGCGCGGTTCGGCTGGTCACCGCGACCGTCGGCGCCAGCGGCGCCGCCATCGTGGACGGCAGCGGCGCGGTCCTGACGCTCTACGGGCAGGCGCCGCGCGACACGTTCCCGCAGGACAGCACTTTCTGCTTGTCGGGCGTCGACGCCCCCGCTGATGGGCGCGTGCGCGTGATCGACGCGTGCCAGGGCTTCCTGGTGGAGCTGACGCGCACCCCATGACGTGTTCGGCGCGTCGCCCGTCGCTCCGTGCGGCGCGGCAGGAGCCGCCGTGACGAAAGAGCGCGAGCTCCCCTACGAGGTCCTGCAGGGCGACGTCGGCGTGCCCATCAAGAGCTTCACCAGGGGCGTTCCCTTCGAGGACGAGGCGAAGGCGCAGCTCTTGCGCGTGGCCGCGCTGCCGTTCGTGCATCGGCACGTGGCCGTCATGCCCGACGTGCACGCCGGCAAGGGCGCCACCATCGGCTCGGTCATCCCGACGCGCGGCGCCATCATCCCGGCCGCCGTGGGCGTCGACATCGGCTGCGGCATGTCCGCGGCGCGCACCACGCTGCGCGCGTCCGACCTACCGACCGACCTTCGGCCGCTGCGCAGCGCCATCGAGCGCGCCGTGCCCGTGGGCTCGGGCGCGCACGACGCCAACGACTTGCCTCCGCTGGTGGCGGGCGCGTGGGCCGCCCTCGCGGGGCGCTTCGACGCGATCGCCGCCAAGCACCCCGTGGTGGCGAAGAGCAACCACGTGGTCCACATCGGCACCCTGGGCACCGGCAACCACTTCATCGAGCTGTGCCTCGACGAGGACGACCGCGTGTGGGTGATGCTGCACTCGGGCTCGCGCGGCGTGGGGAACCGCATCGGCTCGTACTTCATCGAGCGCGCCAAGGAAGAGATGCGCCGCTGGTTCATCGCCCTGCCCGACGCCGAGCTCGCCTACCTCCCCGAGGGCAGCGCCGTCTTCGACGACTACGTCGAGGCCGTGCGTTGGGCGCAGGACTTCGCCGCCGTGAACCGCGCGGTGATGATGCGCGCCACCATGGAGGCGCTCGGCGCCTCGGGCAAGCTGCGGCCCTTCTCCGTCGACGAGGACGCGGTCAGCTGCCACCACAACTACGTGGAGCAGGAGCATCACTTCGGCGCCAACGTGTGGGTGACCCGCAAGGGCGCCGTACGCGCGCGCGCCGGCGAGCTCGGCATCATCCCGGGCTCCATGGGGGCCAAGAGCTTCATCGTGCGCGGCAAGGGCGAGCCCGAGAGCCTGTGCTCGTGCTCCCACGGCGCCGGCCGGCTCATGTCGCGCACCGCGGCCAAGAGGCGCTTCTCGGTGGACGACCACGTGCAGGCCACCGCGGGCGTGGAGTGCCGCAAGGACGAGGGCGTCCTCGACGAGACGCCGGGCGCCTACAAGCCCATCGACGCCGTCATGGGGGCGCAAGCCGCGCTGGTGGAGGTGGTCCATACCCTGCGGCAGGTGGTGTGCGTGAAGGGCTGAGCGGCCGCGCGACCGAGGTCCCCGGTGGGTGGCACGGATCTCGCTTCGATCCTCTGCGTCGGCGGCGAACGTCGACGTGGAGGCCGCAATGTCGACGTTCCATGCGGAGATCGCGCGCCGGGCTGGGGGCGAGGAGCGCGAGCTGACGCGCACCGCGCACGCCGCGCTGTGTCTCCTCGCACCGTGGCTGAGCGAGCACGGACGGCGCGCGGCGCTGCACCGGGGCGCCGACCCGGCCGCGCTGCAACCCGGC
>CAZONM010000619.1:0-2384 GCA_964580865.1 uncultured Myxococcales bacterium
CTCTCGACCTCGAAGGGCCCGATGAGGTGGCCCGACGACTTGATGACGTCGTCGGCGCGGCCGACGAACCAGAAGTAGCCGTCGGCGTCCTTCTTGGCGAGGTCGCCCGAGAGGTACCAGCCGTCGACGAAGCACTTCTTGGTGCGCGCCTCCTCCTTGACGTACTGGCGGAACATCGAGGGCCACCCGGGGCGCAGCGCGAGCTCGCCCTCGACGTTGGGCTCGGTGATGACGGTGACGCGCGCGCCGTCGTCGCTCTTGGCCACCACGGCGGCCTCGATGCCCGGGATGGGCTTGCCCATGGACCCCGGCTTGATGTCCATGGCGGCGACATTGGCGATCATGATGCCGCCGGTCTCGGTCTGCCACCAGTTGTCGTGAAACGGCAGCCCGAGCACCTCGTGGCCCCACCACACGGCCTCGGGGTTGAGCGGCTCGCCCACGCTGCCGGCGAAGCGCAGCGCCGACAGGTCGAAGCGCTTGGGCAGCTCGGCGCCGGCCTTCATCAGCATGCGCACGGCGGTGGGCGCCGTGTACCACACGCTCACCTTGTGCTCGGCCAGGACGCGGTACCAGCGCTCGGCGTCGAAGTCGGCCTCGTCGACGACACTGGTGACGCCGCAGGTGAGGGGTGCCACGATGCCGTACGACGTACCCGTGACCCAGCCGGGGTCGGCGGTGCACCAGAAGACGTCGTCCTCGTGGAGATCGAGCACCACGCGCCCCGTCAGCTGATGCACCACCACGGCGCCGTGCACGTGCAGGGCGCCCTTGGGCTTGCCCGTGGTGCCGCTCGTGAAGTGCATGACGCTCGGGTCGTCGGGCGACGTGGGCGCGATCTCGTAGCGATCGCTGGCGGCCTCGATGAGCGCGGTCCAGTCGCGCGTCTCGGGCATCGCGGTGCGCGCGCCGTCGTCGCCCACCAGCACCACGTGGCGCAGCGCGCGCAGCTGGTCGCGCATGGGCCGCACCTTCTTCTCGAACAGGCGCTCGGTGGTCACGAGCACGCTGGCGTCGCCGATGTCCATGCGCGTCTGGATGGGCTCGGGGCCGAACGCCGAGAACAGGGGGCAGAACACGGCCTTGGCCTTGAGCGCGCCGAGCGCGGCCACGTACAGCTCGGGCTGGCGGCCGAGCAGCGAGAACACGCGCTCGCCCGGCGCGACGTTGAGCGCGCGCAGCGCGTTGGCGAAGCGGTTGGTGCGCCGCTGCAGCGTCAGGTAGCTGACATCGTCGACGTTGCCCTTCTTGCGCAGAAAGCGCAGCGCGATCTTGTCACCGCGCCCGGCGGCGACGTGTCGATCCACCGCCTCGTAGGCCACGTTGAGCCCGCGCGCCCCCGGCAAGCCCGACAGCGCGCGCCGGGCCTCGTCCCACGAGAAGGCGCCCACGCGCGCGGGGTCGAGGTTGGGCGGCACGCGCAGGCGCGCCGGGTCCTTCACGATCGTCGGGGGGCGGCTCATGGGCCACCCCTGCGCATAGGTCGTGCCACTTCCGTGGCGCCGCGTCGCGCCCGGCGGCGGTCCAGGCGGCTTCCCCGCGCCGGCGGTGCGTGCAAAAGCACCCCTCGGATGGTGTCAATCGACACGCGCGCCTGGAGGGAGTGATGAGCTTCGTGCTCTATGGGGCCACGGGCTACACGGGCCAGCTCATCGCCGAGGCATGCGTCGCGCGTGGCCTCGCGCCCACGCTTGCGGGCCGCAGCGAGGCGCCCCTGCGAGCGCTGGCCGCGCGCCTCGGGCTGCCGCACGCCGTCGTGGCGCTCGACGACGCTGCCGGCCTGGATCGCCTGCTCGCGTCGGCGCCGCTCGTCCTGCATTGCGCCGGCCCCTTCGCCGAGACGGCCCGCCCGATGGTGGACGCGTGCCTGCGCACCGGCCGGCACTACCTCGACGTCACCGGCGAGATCCCCGTGCTCGAGGCCCTGCGCGGCCGCGACGACGAGGCGCGGGGGCGCGGCGTCATGCTCTTGCCCGCCGTGGGCTTCGACGTGGTGCCCTCCGATTGCCTGGCGCTGCACGTAACGCGGCGCCTGCCCGGCGCCACCACCCTCGAGCTGTGCGTGGCGTCGTTCGGATCGGCCTCGCACGGCACCGCCGCCACCGCGCTGTCGCAGTTTCGCGGCGAGAGCGCCGAGCGCGCGGGCGGGCGCCTCGTGTCCACGCGCTTCGGCGCGCGCCGCCGCGCCTTCGATCTCGGCGACGGCAAGGAGCACCTGGCGGTGGGCGCCCCGCTCGCCGACGTCGTGACGGCGGCCGTGTCCACCGGCGCCACCGCCGTGCGCGCCTACCTCGTGGTGGGCGGCAAGCTGCGCCGCGCGCTGCGGCTGGCGCCGTTGCTCGGGCCGCTGCTCGGCGTGGGGCCCATCGCGCGCGCCGTACGCG
>CAZONM010000620.1:0-2367 GCA_964580865.1 uncultured Myxococcales bacterium
CTCCCTGAGCCGCGGTCCGGTCCGTGCGAGCGCCCTTCCCTTCGCGTGCGAGGGGGAGGGCGCTCGTTTTTTTGTCTGGATCGCGTCACCGCGTGCCGACGGCGGTTCACGCCCGGCGTGCGTCGAGCTCCTCGAGCGCCACGCGCATGGCGTCGCGGCCCGCGGTGTACAGACCGTCCTCGGCGAGGATGGCCGCGTCGGTGAGCGTGAGCCGCGCCAGGTCGCGCTCGCCGAGCGCGGCACGCCCGCGCGCCAGCGTGTGCCGCGTCGAGACCTGCAGCACGATGTCGCCGGCGCGATCGGCGGACGCCAGGGCGTCTTGCGCGTGGCCCAAGGCCTGCTCGGCGCGCGCGTCGGGCAGCATGGCCAGCGTCGACGACACGGCGCTCTCGGCCCACGGGCTCTCGCGCGCCAGGGCGCTGGCCGCCGTGATGATGCCGCGGGCCTCGTCGGCCTCGCCGAGGCGCGCCAGCAGCGCCGCGCCCGCGAGCGGCGCCGTCCAGGTGGCGGCCTCCTCGCCCACGCCGCCGCTCGGCGACAGCGCGCTCGCGTCGGCGTACGACGAGCGCGCGGGGTCGGAGGCGCCGCGGGCCTCGTGGGCCCGCCCCAGGTCCACCAGCGCTGCGGCGGCCACGGCCGTGGCATCGACGGCGTTGGCCATGGCGACCGCCGCCAACAGCGGCGACAGCGCCGCCTCCGCATGCCCGGTGCGCGCCAGCGCGTGCGCGCGCATGCGGTGCACGCGCGCCAAGCTCGCCGACGCGTGCGTGTGCGGCACGACGCTGAGCACCGCGTCGGCGTGAGCGAGCGCCGCGCCGGCGTCGATGGTGAGCTCGGCCTCGAGCATGGCCGCGACCGCGTCGAGCACCGGGTCCGCCTGATCGCCCGTGAGTGTCACTTGTCCGCCGGCGATGGCCGCGCACAGCGCGGGTCCGAGCTCGAGGAGGGGCTCGAGCACGCCGAGGCGCGCGCACCGTTCGAGCGCCGTCAGCTGCTCCAGGATCGCGAGGCCCGACGGGCTCGAGCGGCGGCGGTGGTACGCGAGCTGTTCGAGCGCCGCGGCGTCGCTGCCGACGAGCGCCGCGGCGCGCGCGGCGGCGGCGGCGTGCAGCTCCGCCAGCGCCAACGGTCCGCCGCGCTGAGCATCGTCGACGAGGGCGCGCTGCACCGTGGGCGACAGCGGCGCCGGTCGCCCGGCGAGACGCCGCGGGACCAGCCACACCGCGGCGGCCTCATCGACGGCGGCCAGCAGCGCCGGGTCGTCGTGCAAGGCGCCGCCCGCGACCGCCACAGCGGCGAGCTGGGCCCGGCATTGCGCCGAGAGCTTGGCCAAGAGCGCCTCCACCGTGGCGGCGCGCTTGCGCGCGGGGCGCGGACCAAAGCACCAGCGCGCGCCGTCCCAGGTCATCGCCTGGTCCGCCACCAAGAGTCCCGCGGCGCACAGGGCAGCGCGCGGGTTGCCCGCGGCCTCGGCGCAGATGTGCGCACTGACGTCGGACGCGAGCGCGCCGCACGTGCCCTCGACCATGCGCGCGATGGCGTCGTCGGCCAGAGCGGTGACGCGCAGCGGTCGCGCGCCCGCCAGCGGGGGCGCGCCGTGCTTGGGGTTTATGGCAGTGACCACGAGGGCGCGCTCGCCTTTGAGCCGCGCGCACAGCCCGTCGAGCAAGGCGCGCGAGGCGCCGTCTAAGAGGTGTGCGTCATCGATGAGCACGCCCAGGCCGTAGCGCCGTGCAGCAACCAGGAAGATGCGCGCGAGCGTCGCGCGCAGGGCCGCGGCGCGCTGGGCGAGCGGCGTCGGCTCGCTGTCGGGCTGCGGCGCGAAGATGCGCAGCGCGCGCGCGGCCTCGATGGGGCTGAACCCGCACGCCTGCAAGCCCGCATCGACGGTGGGCAGTCCAACGGTGGAGCGCTCCTCCGAGGCCATCTGGAGCAGGAGCGAGCGAACGAGCTGCACCACTACGTCGAGCGGCGGCACGGCCGCGCGCAGCGAGGCCGAGGCGCGCGCCGTCAACATGCCCTTCCACGCGAGCAGCGCGCCGGCCTCGTTCAAGAGCGCGCTCTTGCCGGTGCCGGGCGCGCCCGAGAGCGCCACCACGCCGCCCGCGCCGCGGTCGGCCTCGACGGAGATGGCGGCGAGCTGATCGAGCAGATCGTCGCGGCCCACCACGCCGGGCTCTGGCCGGCTCGACGGCCCGCCGACGATCTCGCGCGCCTCGATCTCGCCGTCCACGGGTCGGCCGCGCGCCAACCGGCGCGCGGTGGGCACCTCGCTGCCCACCACCACGCCCGGCTCGTCCACGGCCGCGGCCAGCGCCTCGGCGTCGTCAGCGGCGTGGCCGCTGTAGCCGAGCGCGCCGCGCGTGA
>CAZONM010000621.1:0-2351 GCA_964580865.1 uncultured Myxococcales bacterium
CTCGGCCGGCGCCTCGCCCTCCTGCGCGCGCACGGCGGCGGCGCCGAGGAGCGCGAGCGCCGCGCACCACGCGCGCGCGCGCGTCACAGCCGGACCATCGACAGCACGGGGCGCTTCTTTGCCTTGGCGTCGAACTTGAGCATGGTGGCCTGCGCCGCCTTCTCGTCGTCGCCGCCCTTGGCCTTGCCGGCCAGGCAGTCGACGAAGTTGGCGTCGCTGTCGCCGTCATCGCCGCCACCGAAGCGGTGCTGGCCCTCGAACTCGTTGACGATGCGCGTGAGCACACCGTTGTTCGGCTCCTTGTCATAGCCCTCGTTCGACGACACCAACACCTGCCACCCGGCCTTCTCGGCCGCGGTGGTCCCGAGCAGGTCGGCCTTCTTGACGATGGCCGTGACCTTCTTGCCCTTGGCAGTGACCTTGGTGGGCAGCACCACCTTGTCCTTCTGCGCCTTGGCCTTCTGCTCGAGGCGCGAGGTGATCTCCTTGTTGGCCTGGGGCGAGACGATGAGCACCTTCTCCCAGCGCGCGTCGTCGGCGAAGGTGGCGTTCATGCCCGGCAGCGCGTGCTGCTCGCCGCTGCCGGCCTTGCCGTCGGTGTCGACGTAGATCTGGAACATCTGCAGCGAGAAGCCGTTGCCCGGCGTGGGCCACTTGGCGCTCTCCCACGGATCCTCGAAGGTCGCGTTGACGCCGATGGTGATCTCGAGCTCGGCGCCCTTGTCCTTCACCTCCACCTCGGTGAGGTCGAAGCTGCCTTTCTTGTAGGCGGCGTCGGTGGGGTAGGTGTAGGTGCCCGGTCCGTTGTCGTCGCCCTTGGGATCCGTGAGCGTGACGGCGCCGGCGAGCGCGGGCGTGGCTGCGCCGAGCAGCAGGGTGACGGACAGCGGTGACACGAACGCGCGCATGACGACCTCCCAATGGCCGAGCGGGTAAGGGCTCGGCACCGCGCTGTCAACGCGCGCCCACGACGTCACGGGTGCATCGCGGCGCGGCATGGTGCACCACCGGCGGAGCAAAACGCTCCAGCGCGCGCCTCTGCTAGCCTCGCTGCGCATGGGCGTGGTGCGCCGGCTCGGCCGGTACCTGTTGGTGGAGGCGCTGGCGCGCGGCGGCATGGGCGAGGTGTGGTTGGCGCGCCCCGAGGGCGTCCCGGGCGCGCCCTCGCTGTGCGTCGTCAAGACGCTGCGCGAGGGCCTGGTGGCCGACGCCGAGGCGCGCACCCGCTTCGTCGACGAGAGCCGCGTCGCGCTGTTGCTCTCGCACCCGTGCGTGTGTCGCACGGTCGATGCCGGCAGCGTCGGCGACACGTTGTTCATCGCGCTCGAGGTGGTGGAGGGGATCGACGTGCGCCAGCTCGTGCTGCGCGCCGGCGAGACGGGCTACCCCATCGACGAGGACCTGGCGCTGTGGATCGTGGGGTGCGCGGCGGACGGGCTCAGCTTCGCGCACGACGCGCGGCACCCGTTGACCGGGGAGCCGCTCGGCATCGTCCATCGCGACATCTCGCCCCACAACTTGATGTGCTCGGTCGACGGCATGGTCAAGATCATCGACTTCGGCCTGGCGCTCTCGTCGCTGAAGGAGGCGCAGACCGAGCGCGACGTGGTGTTGGGCAAGCTCTCGTACATGTCACCCGAGCAGGCCACCGGCCGCCCGCTCGACGAGCGCGCCGACGTGTTCTCACTCGGCGTGGTGCTCTACGAGCTGCTCACCGGCGAGCGCTACTGGGGCGAGCTCAAGCACCAGGAGATCTGGCTGCGCGCGGGCACGGGGACCTACGTGCCCCCCGGCCTCGCGCGCCTGGCACCCGACGTGCGCGCCGTGGTGGGCGCGGCCATCGCGCCTCAGGCCGCCGAGCGCACCGCCACCTCCGGGGGGCTGCGCGATCAGATCGCGCGGCTCTTGGCCGTGCGCGGCGGCGCCGTCGACGCCGCCGCGCGCCTGGGCGCGTTGGTGCGCGACGTCGCGCAACCCGAGCTGGCGCGCATCGAGACCGCGCGCGCCGGCAGCGACACGCTGCCGCCGGACCAGTCGAGCCCGGTGATGAGCATCGCGCTCGAGGAGGTGCGCGCCATCGAGGCCATGCTCGCGCGCGATCCGCCGCCGTCGCCCACGATCACGTTGGCGCCGGCCACCTTGCCCGAGCTCGCCTTCGCCGACACCGTGCGCCGTGCCAGCGCGCCCGGCGGGGTGCCGGCGCAGGCGACGACGTCGTCACCGACGGCCGCGTCATCGACGCCGCCGTCGGCCTCGAGCCCATGGAGGGAGTCGGCGCTGGCGACCGCCGTGGTGCTGCCGAGGGCGGGGCAGCCGCCACGCCGCCGCGCCGCCGCGTTGATCGCCGTGCT
>CAZONM010000622.1:0-2344 GCA_964580865.1 uncultured Myxococcales bacterium
GTGAAGCCGAGCCGCCGCGCCTCCTCGAGCCGCGCCTCGGCCCGCGCCACGCCGCGCACCTCGCCCGAGAGCCCGAGCTCGCCGAAGGCGCACAGCGCGGGGTCGATGGCGCGCTGCCGCAGGCTCGACGCGACGGCCAACGCCACCGGCAGGTCGGCGGCGGGCTCGTCGAGGGTGGCGCCGCCGGCGACGTTGACGAACAGGTCGTGCCCGAGGAGCGAGAGGCCGGCGCGCCGCTCGAGCACGGCGGCCAGCATGGCCACGCGCACCTGATCGATGCCGGTGGTGGTGCGGCGCGGGTTGCCGAACGGCGTCTGCACGCACAGGGCCTGCACCTCCACGAGCAAGGGGCGCGTGCCCTCGACGGTCACGGCCACCGTCGAGCCCGGGCGCCCGAGGGGGCGCTCGGCCAAGAACAGAGCCGACGGGTTGTCGACGGGGGCCAGGCCCTCGCCGCGCATCTCGAAGACCGCGAGCTCGTTGGTGCTGCCGAAGCGGTTCTTGGTGGCGCGCAGCACGCGGTGCGCGCCGGCGCGTGTCTGCTCGAAGGAGAGCACGGCGTCGACCATGTGCTCGAGCGTCTTTGGCCCGGCCAGCGCGCCGTCCTTGGTGACGTGGCCGACCAACAGCGTGGTGATGGTGTCGCGCTTGGCCAGCTCCGTGAGGCGCGCCGTCACCTCGCGCACCTGGGACACCGAGCCCGCCGCCGACGTCAGCTCGGGCGCGCGCACCGTCTGCACCGAGTCGACGATGAGCACGCTCGGGTGGCTCGCGCGCGCCTCGGCCTCGATGAGCGAGAGATCGGTCTCGGCCAGGAGCAAGATCTCGGGGTGCAAGGCGCCCAGGCGCTCGGCGCGCAGCCTGGTCTGCGCCGGGCTCTCCTCCGCCGACAGGTACAACACGCGCGCGCCCTGCCCCGCCAAGCGCCGGGCCACCTCGAGGAGCAGCGTGCTCTTGCCCACGCCGGGCTCGCCGCCGATGAGCACCAAGGAGCCGGGCACCAGGCCGCCGCCGAGCACGCGGTCGAGGTCGCCCATGCCCACAGGGGCGCGCGGCACCTGCGCGCCGTCGACGTCGGTGATGCGCTGCGCCTTGCTGCGCACGGCCGTGGGCGCGCGCTTGCGCTCGCCGGCGTGCTCCTCGACGAACGTGGACCAGCCGCCGCACGAGGTGCACCGGCCCGACCACTTGCGCTCGACGTGGCCGCAGCTTTGGCAGGTGAAGACGGTCTCGGGCTTGCCCATGCGCGCTCCCTCGACGTTCATCCGCGTGGTGGCGCGCGCGTTTGCGCGAAGGGATCAGTACACGTCGTCGCGCGCGCCGCCCACGGGCCGCAGCTTGTGGGTCTCGCGCTCGGAGCCGTCGCGCAGCGGGACCATGACCAGGATGAGATCGGCGCGCACCCAGGTGGTGCCCACGGCCGAGGCGTACGGCCCCGCGGTGGCGCCCACCACCACCCAGCCCTCGTTGCCGTCGCCCTCGTCGTAGGACCAGTAGGTGTCGTTGAGGGCGACCGCGCCCTTGAGCTCGCCCTTCCGCCACGCCTCGAAGTCGGCGCCCCCGATGCGCCCGCGGTACACGCTCACCAGCGTGCCCTTGAGCACCTCGACCTCGACCCAGACGTCGTCTTTGGCGGTCCGCTCGGCCATGGGCGGACCACACCACACCGGCGCCCGCGACTCAACGGCCCAGCGCGCGCGGACCCTCGGTCAGGCGCGCAGCTTGGCCACGTAGCGCGCCACGCGGAACAGCTCGTCGACGTGGGAGGTGGGCAGGAAGCGCAGGCACACGTCGGGCACCGAGACGCCCGGCTGGTAGCGCAGCACCTCGGCCCTCAGCACCACCGGCGCCTCGGCGTCGTCGAGCACGAGCTTCAACAGCACGCTCTGGCCCACGGCGAAGCGCTGGCCGGCGCCGCCCACGCGGGCGCCGTCGGGCGACAGGTCGAGGGTGTAGGCGCGGGCCGCGCCCTCGTCGTCGCACAGCCAGGCGCGCAGGGCGATGCGCGCGCGCTGGTGGTTGCGCGCCTCCAGCACGCGCTCGGCGGCGTCTTTGCGGTGCACGAGGTTGGTGGCGGCGTGGCGAGGGGTGGGAGCGAGGCGCGCGGCGGCGACCATGGTGTCCTCCGGGAGACACCTGGAGCCTACGGGCGCCATGGCGGGCGCGGAAATTTTTGGCTCAACTAACGTTTCCGTGGGCGCGGCGGACAGGCAGTGAGGGGCAGCGGCCGCCGATTTTCAGCATTGCAGGGGCGATGAGGGCCTGAGCGCAGAAGAAGAAGAAGATGATGATGGTGCTTGTCGCGGTGCCATCATTGACGATCGCTGCTCTCGCGAGAGCACAC
>CAZONM010000623.1:0-2333 GCA_964580865.1 uncultured Myxococcales bacterium
GATCTCTTGGCCGAGGCGCAGGAGCGGCTGGCGCTCGAGCGCGCGCGCGCCGACCTGCTCGACGCGCAGCTCTCGGAGGCGCAGCAGGCGGCCGCCGAGGCGCGCTCGTACGCCACGTTGCTCGCCGCCGAGCTCGACGACGCGCGCGTGACCTTCCGCGCTCGCGCGGCGGCGCACGAGGCCGCGCTCGAAGGCGAGCGCTTGCGCGCGGCAGCCGCGCTCAACGACGGGCAGGGCACGGAAGAGCGCCTGCGCGTCGCCGAGGCCACGCTCGAGCACACGCGCGGCGTGCTGCGGGTCCGTGACGGCGAGCTGGCGGAGCGGCAGCGCAACGCCGGCGATGCGGTCGCGGGCCTCGAGGGCGAGCTCAAGGTCCTGAAGGAGCAGCTCGCCGAGGCCCGCAGCGACGGCATGCTCAACGTCGCCGAGATCGAGCGCCTGTCGGGCACGCTGGCGTCGGCCGAGCGCGAGCGCGACAGCCTGCTGGCCGATCTCACTGCGCACCAGAGCCGCGCCGCGGCCGAGACCCAGCGGCGCATCGCCGTCGACGAGGAGCTGACGCGCGTGCGCGTGGCGCACAACCAGGCGCTCGCCGAGGTGCAGCGCATGAAGACCGACCTCGAGGCCGGCAAGCGCGCGCCCGAGGTCGAGGCCGAGGTCGGCTCGCTCAAGCAGCGCGTCGAGGCGCTCGAGAAGGACAACGCGCTCAAGGAGGCGGAGATCGCCGACAAGCTGCAGCGCATCAAGCAGCTGTCCGAGCGCCTCGAGCAGCTGACCGATCGCCTGGGGCGCGTCGAGACCTATCGGTCTTGAACGCCGCTACTCGTCCATGGGGAAGTGGGTGAGCCGCTCGGGCGGCGCCGGCAGCTCGCCCGGCAGCTCCAGCGCCAACGGAGCGCCGCGCAGGGCGCGGTAGGTCGCCTCCACGGCCAGGACGCGCTTCACGTAGTCGCGCGTCTCGCGAAACGGGATGCGCTCGACGAACAGCTCGAGCTCGAGGGCGCGGAACTGCGTGAGCCAGCGCGCCACGTTGGGGGCGCCCCCGTTGTACGCGGCCGCGGCCAGGAGCAGCGAGCCGAGCTCGCGCCGCTCGGCGCCGAGCAGCGCGGCGCCGAGATCGATGGCGACCTCGGGCTCGAAGATGCGCTCGGCGTCGGCCTCGGGGCGCCCGGCGAGCGTCGCGGCGCCGCGCGCGGCCGAGGGCAACAGCTGGATGACGCCGCGGGCGCCGGCCACCGAGACGGCGCGTGCATCGAAGCCGCTCTCGGTGCGCATGATGGCGTACAGGAACGACGCGGGGATGCCGGCGCGCTCGGCGGCGCGATCGACGACGTCGGGCCAGGGTGCCGCATAGGACACGCGCCAGCCCGCGCTCCCCTTGAGCGCGCCGCCGTTGGTGCGCGGCACCGGCACGAACGCGGCGCCGCGCCGATAGCCGTAGAGCGCGTCGTCGAGCGTCTGGCACAGGCCGATGGCCGGCAGGTCGGTGCCAATGGCGCGCGCCGCGGCGCGCGCGTCGTCGTCGAGCCCGAGGGCATACAACAGCCGCGCACGCTCGGCGTCGGCGCCGGTGGCGCCGAGGCGCGCCACGGCGTCGTGCGCGATCGCCTTGCCCTTCACCGGTGGCAGGCCGAGGCGGCGGCGCGCGAGCAGGCCGTAGAATTCGATGGGCTCGTTGGCGGCTAGCGCCGTGAGGTCGGCGTTGCCGCGCACCTCGTCGCCGGCGCCGATACGCGCGCGCGCGAGCCAGTAGCGGTGCTTGAGCACCTCCTTGTCGCTCGGAAAGCGCGCCACCAGCTCCTCGAGCGCGTGCACGGCGTCGGCCGGTCGGCCCGCCAACAGCGCCGTGAACGCGAGGTACCAGCGGGCGCCGGGCTCGAAGCTCGAGCCCAACAGCGCCGAGCCGTCGGCCAGCGCCACCGACGCGAAGAAACGGTGCGCGTCGTCGAGCTCGCCCGCCTCGTAGCGCGCGAAGCCGTCGTAGAAGAGCGCCTCGGCCTTGAGCGCCACGTCGGTGGTCTGTTGCGCCAGCGCGCTCCATGCGGCCTGCGCCTCGCGGTAGCGCAGCGCCTTCGACAGCGTCCACGCGCGCACCTTCAGCAGCGCGTCGCTCGCCGACGGGGTCGCGGCCAGCGCGGCCGAGCGCGCGAGCGCGTCGTCGACGCGGTCGGCACGCACCAGCGCGGTCACCAGCTGCACCTCGAGCTCGTCGCGCTCGGCGGGCGCCACGTCGGCGGGCGGTCGGTGCGCGCTCAGCTCGAGCACCGCGCGCGCCGGTCGCGCGGCGCGCACCAGGGCGCGTCCGCGCTCGGCGATCCCCCGGGTGGTGAGCT
>CAZONM010000624.1:0-2316 GCA_964580865.1 uncultured Myxococcales bacterium
GGCGCGCAAGCGCAGCTCGCGCGCCTCGGCCTCGAGGGCGTCGGCGCGCGCCTCGAGCGCCGCTGGCTCGAGCGCCGCGTCGTCGGGCTCGACGGTGCGCCTGATGAGCCCCAGCAGGTCCGAGGGGGCGAATTGGCGCGTGCGCGGCTCGTCGTCGTCGTCGCTGGACACGAGCGGCGGCGGCGCGCCCGACGGCAAGGCGGGCGGGCGCGCATCGACGGTGCCGCGCGCGCTCTCCGGCAGCTTGATGGAGGTGGTGTCGGCCGGGGCGAGCACGTCGACGCCGTCGTCGGGCGGCAGCGCGGCGGCAAGCGGCCGTGCGGGCTCTTCCTCGTCGCCGTCGAAGCCGGCGGCCTGGAACGCCGCGTCGGGTGGCGACGCCGGCGGCTCGTCGGGCGGCAGGAGCGCCAGGGAATCGGCCACGCCGTTAGCCTCGTCCGCGGGCCGCGCCGCGGACGAGGCCACGGGCTCCTCGTCAGAGGGCTCTTCCATCGAGGCCGCGGCGACGGGCGGCTCGGCGGGTTGGCTGGCGGTGACGTTGGTCGCCGGCGGCGCGTCGTCGAGCGTGGGCTGCGCCGGCGGCCGGTCGAACTGGTAGCCGGCGGTCTCCTCGGCGGCGTGGTCCGGCGCCGCCACCGGCGCCACCGCGCTGTCGTCGATGTCGTCGCCGTCGTCGAAGCCACGCGCGATGGACTCGATCTCGTCGGACGGCAGCCGCGCCGGCACCGGCGGCACCATCGAGGTGGGCGGCGGCATGGCCGCGGCTTCCTCGCCCGACGCCCGCGCCGACGACGGCAACACCACCGTGGGCTGCGCCTCGCGATCGTCGGAGCCGGGCGGCAGGTCGGGCATCGACGCCATGCTCACGGGCGGCGGCGCCGCGAGGTTGAGCGTTTGGTCTTCGATCTCCGAGCGATCGCCCTCGGTGCCGTCGACCGACTCGTCGGAGTGGCCGGTCGACGGCACGGGCGGCATACCTGCGGTGGGCGCGGGCGGGTCGGGCTGTTTGCCGAGCGCGTCGAGCGCGCGCAGCAACGAGGACTGCTGACGGAGCGAGATGCTGACGGTGCGGACCTCGTCGTCGTCGCCGGCCACCACCGGCTGCGGCAGGGGCGCGGCGTCGGCGGCGGTGGGTTGGATCGCGATGGGCGCGGTCACCAGGTAGTCGTCGTCGCCGCCGTCGACGATGGGCTCGGCCTCGTCGCTCAGATCCGGCGCCTCGCTGGATTCATCGCTGAGCGCGTCGTGCACCGCTGCGAGCTGTTCGTCGGAGAGGTGCTGGGTGTCGGGCCGCTGCGAGTCGTCGCCCACGGCGTGCGTGTGCTCGTCCTCGCTCCAGCCGCCGGCGCCGGGCGCCGCGTCGACGTCGTCGTCAACATCGACGTCGACGTCGATGCCCTCGTCGTCGCCGCCCGCGGCCGCCTCGAACAGATCGCGCTCGCGCACGCGCTGCACCACGCGGGTAATGCGCACGAGCGCCTCGTCGGCCTCGGTGTCCTCGGGCGCGCCGAGGGCGCGGCCCTGCCCGTCCCGCACGCGCGCGCCACCGATGTGAGTGACGACCAGCTCGCCGGAGGGGTCGATCTCCACCGCCACGTCGTCGTCGCCGATCTGGATGGCGCCGCGCGCGCGCGCCACCGGCGCGCCCAGGCGCGCGTCGATGCCTAGGCGCGCGAGGTTCTCGAGGTCGCTGTCGAGCCGAGCGCGCAGGCTCTCGTGCGCCTCGCAGATGGCCACCGACAGCGCCTCGCCGGTCTCGAGTCCGGGCACCCAGAGCGAGCCGAGGGCGGCCATCTCGGGGGGGTGCGAGAAGCTGAGCGCCTCGTCGGAGGCCACGTCGATGGCCGCCTCGCCCTTGAGCGCCCCGCCGAACACCGACGACAGGTCGAGGGTCGCCAGGTCGAGCGCCCAGCGGGCGCCCTCGCCCCTGGCGCCCAGGGCGGTCAACGCAGCCTCGATCCCGCGGCCCATGAAGAGACTCTAGCGTGTCGGCCCCGCAACGCCCCGTTTTCGGCCGGCGCCGCTGCCTCACGCCTGGGCGAGCAGGCGCGCCTCCTTGACAGCGCGCTGCACCCGCGCGTCGGCGTCGTCGGCGAGGGTGGCCATGTCGTCGTGGTGGCCCAGGCGCGCGAGCACCTGCACCGCCAAGGCGCGCACCTCGGGCGCCCGATCGGTCAGCGCGCCCTTGGCGGCGGCGCGCGCCTCGAGCCCGCCGAGCACCAAGAGCGCCGCCAGGCTGGCGCAGCGTACGTCGACGTCATCGTCAGCGGCGGCGCGCGCCAGCGCCACGCGCGCGGCACCTCCCGCCAACGCCGC
>CAZONM010000625.1:0-2306 GCA_964580865.1 uncultured Myxococcales bacterium
GTGAAGGCGAAGGTGAAGGCGAAGGTGAAGGCGAAGGTGAAGGTGAAGGCGAAGGTGAAGGCGAAGGTGAAGGCGAAGGTGAAGGCGAAGGTGAAGGCGAGGGCGAGGGCGAGCCGGTCGCGTCCTCGTGTGCAGACCTCCTGCTCCTCGACCCCGCCGCGACCAGCGGCGTGCACGCGCTCCTCGTCGGCGGCGTGGCGACCGACGTCGAGTGCGACATGGACACGAACGGCGGCGGTTGGGGGCTCGCGTGGCGCTGGCGCGCCAACGATCCGTGCCCCGGCGCGTTGGTGGCGGCGCCCAGCGGGTGTCGACGGCCCGACGCGAGCGGCGCCAGCCAGGCTTCGGTGATCATCGCGGCGCCCTACCCCTTTGCCGAGGTGCGCGGCGCGCTGCGCGCCTCGGGCTTCGGCGGCGCCGACGCGTTCCGCGACGGCGGCGGCGATCTCGAGGGCACGTACCTCGACGGCATGAGCCTCACCACGGGCGCGCCGCGGCAACACGTCTTCAGCTTCGCGCAGGGGACCTCGGAGGTGTTCGGCGATCAGGCGGCGGCGTCGTGCCCGTGCGATGGCGGCACCACGGCGCCCGCCTTCGTAGGCGCCAACTACCTCTGTGAGGAGCCGCAGCGCTCGGCCAACCCAAGCGACCTGAACGAGCGCTTCTTCGACGTCGACGACACCTTGTTCGACGGCGCCGGCATCGAGGACGCGTCCTGCGTGGGCGCGCCCGAGTCGGCCGCCACCTTCGCGCGCGCGCTGCCCGACGAGGTCCCGGGGCCGCTGGAGCTGCGGCTGATGATGACCGACGGCAGCGGCAACGAGGACATCGCGCTCGTCGGCGCCGAGCTCTGGGTTCGGTGACGGGCGGTACACCAGCGCGCACGCGGGACGAACGGCGCGCGCCGCGCTGCGTCCCAACGCCGCGCGGGGCGAGGGGGTGGATGTCGCACCAGCCGAGGTGCCGATACCTGCGCGCCGATCATCCGATGGGCGCGTTTGTACGACTTCGGCGACGCTCTTCCTCGGAGGACACATGCGCAAGCTCGCCTACGCACTCGCCCCGCTCTTCCTCACCGCCTGCGCCTTTCAGGTCGAGGTGCTCGACGCGCTCACCAGGCCGGCCGACGAGGTCCCCGACCTGGACGACGAGCGCGACGACCGCGACGAGCCCGGCGTGGGCGACCCGGAGCGCACACCAGGTGACCAGACGCCGCTGCCGGCCTGGGATCCCACGCGCTCGTTCGTTGCAGCAGTGGGCGATCGTTTCGTGGGAGACCTCGGCACCTCGCAGAACCTGGACGCGCCCGCCGACCTGGCGTTCATCTACGACGACGGCTGGTACACCCAGATGGAGGTGTACGCACGCGGCTCCTATGGCCAACGCGTGATGCTCATGCTTGCCATCAGCACCGCCGACGGCACGCCGTGGCTGACGCCGGGGATGGGCTTCAAGTTCCGCCCGGGACACGTGCGCAACGCCGACGTGTGGTCGCTTGGCTGCGAGGGGCCCGAGACCGGCAACACGCAGATGGGCATGATCTTCTCCGAGACGCCCTATGACGAGGATCCGTGCGAGGTCGCCATCGACACCGAGCAAGACCCCGAGAACCCCGGCGCGCTGCGCGTGACCCTGGCCGCCACCTTCGACGAGGACTGCGAGGACGACGTGGGTGATCCCGGCGGTGACGACGGCGCCGACGACGGCGACGACGGCGACGGCGGCGATGACGTGGGCGATCCGGGCGGTGACGACGGTGTCGATCTGCCCGACGACGACGGTGACGGCGACGGCGATCTGCCGCCGCCCGGTGGCGACGGCGGCGAGACCGGCGGCGGGAGCGGTGGTGGCGGCGCAGGGCCCCTGGACGTGGCGGCCAGCTTCACGCTCGTGCAGGGCTGAGCGCTACGAACGTCGACGAGCCCGCCGCGCCACGAGGACGCGGCGGGCTCGTGTCGTTCATGCCGCGCGGCCGCGCGACCTGCGCTACTCGGGCAGCCCCGCGCCGGTCGCGAACAGCACGACGCCGGTGACGGCGGCGGCCACGGCCGTGACGCTGAGCGCGTCGGAGGTGATGGCGAGGCTCAGCGCCTGGTTGCGCTGGTTCGGGCCCTCGGGATCGGTCTGTGCGCGCGCGTTGGCGGCGTCGTTCTGCGTCAGGGCGAAGTACCCGGTGACGCCGGCGCCCGCACCGGCGGCCGCCGCGGCGCCGAGCGCCGCGTAGCCCCAGCCGTTGCCGTACCAGCGCGGGCTCGTGTCGTCGGGCGCCGGGGCTTGGGTCGGCGGCGGCGGCGCGTCGACGGGCT
>CAZONM010000626.1:0-2296 GCA_964580865.1 uncultured Myxococcales bacterium
CTCGCCTTCGCCCTCGCCTTCGCCCTCGCCTTCACCCTCGCCTTCACCCTCGCCTTCGCCTTCGCCTTCACCTTCGCCTTCGCCTTCGCCCTCGCCCTCGCCTTCACCCTCACCCTCGCCTTCACCCTCACCCTCACTCGCGCTGAGCTCGCACGAGCCGTACGGCGCGGCGCACAGGCCACCCTCGATGTCGAGGCAGTAGAGATCGCCGCCGAGGTTCTCGGAGTGGCAGGCAGGGCACGGCACGCCGGTGGGGCACTCCTCGGGGTCGCAGGCGACGTCGACGTCGGGCCAGATGGCCAAGCCGATGAGCTGGCCAAGGTCCGTCTCACACTGCCAGCCGTCGGCGCACTGGTAGTCGGTGCGCTCGTTGTCGTCGGTGTCGGTGTAGTCGCCGTCGCCGTTGGAGTCGAAGGCCGGCGACCGGCAGAACGCGAAGCAGATGCCGTCGTTGCTGCTGGACGAGATGCCCACGCAGATGTTCGCGCCCGGGTCCTCGGTCACGCCGGCGAACGGGTCGATCTCGCAGTAGTCGGAGGCGTCGATCTCGTTGCAGTGGTAGTCGGGGTTCCCGACGGCACCGGTCACGGTCTCGACGATCTCCGCGGTCATCGTGGGCACCGGCACCGCGCAGTGGCCGATGTCCTTGTTGCAGAACCAGCCCGTGCCGCCAGCGGTGAGGTTGAACTCTGCGCACCGGTACCCGGCGGCCAGGTCGCACGCGCAGTTGGTGTCGTCACCGTCGGCGCACGCGGCGTCCTCCGTGCCGGCGGTGCCGGTGTCGCAGCGGACCTCGTCACCGTCGTCGTTGGTCTGGATGTTGGGGAGCTGCACCGGCGCCTTGAGGCACTCCTCCCCCTCGGTTGGGCACGGGTTGGTCGTCGCGGTCAGATCGCAGACCTCCTTGCAGGTCAGCGCGGTGACGGTCTGGCCGTCGGAGTCGATACCCGAGATCGAGCAGTCCATGCCGGTCGGGCACGCGCCCTCCTCGAACAGCTCGTCATAGAACGAGCTGCAGGGCGAGTCCTTGGCGTCGGCCGGTCGCACGCACGCGACGCCGGCGAGCCCGAGATCGGGCATGGGCGTGACGGTCAGGCACTCGGTGCCCCCGCCACAGGTGACCGTGTCGAGGCGCGTGATGCCGGTCGCCTGACCGTCGGCGTTGACCTCGACGTCGCCGCACTTGATGCGGCACACGCCGCGCTCGGGATCGTTGTCGCGCGCGATGCACACCAGGCTCTCGCCGCAGCTGCCGGCGGAGTTGAGCGGGCCCACGTCGCAGGGATCGCCCTCGGCGCCGGGCTCGCCCTCGCCCTCGCCCTCGCCCTCGCCCTCGCCTTCGCCCTCGCCCTCGCCCTCGCAACCCGCGGCGAGCGGCATGCCGACGACGAACGCGCCGAGCAGGAGCGCCGGCAGTGAGAGGCTGACGATGGTGTTACGACACATGACTCATGCTCCTTCGCGACGGGCGATCGCGCCCGCACAAACCGTTCAACCACGTGCGCGCCGGTGCGCGACACGAACGAACCCACAAGCCCGCGGGGACCCCGCGCGCGACGTCGAGCGTGCGTCTGGCGCACACTGTTCGTCGGGTGATGCACACCGCTGCAAGAACGGCGCCGCGATCACTCGACGCACCGACGATGTGCCATGCCGTTTCCTGGCGCGCCAGTGGGTTTTTCGGGGGCTCGTTCGAGGTCACGTCACGAAGACGCCCATGGTGTCGCCGTCGGCAAAGGGGTGCGCGCCGGCGCTCCGAAGGCGGCGCGCCTCGTCGGGGCTGGCCAGCTCGAGCGGCCCGACCGCCGGGACGGCGTCGCCCCCGAGCACGCGGGGCGCCGTGATCCACCACAGCTCGTCCACGAGGCCACCACGCCAGAGGGCCGCCGCCAAGCCGGGGCCCGCCTCGACGAGGAGCGAGTGCATGCCGCGCTGCGCGAGGACGGCGAGCCCTGCGGCCAGGTCCACGGGCCCTGCCCCCGCCACCACGCGCGCGACGCCGGCGTCGTCGAAGGCGCGCTGCCGCTCGACGCTGGCGGCGCTGGCGTGGATGACCAGCGCGCTCTCCCCGAAGACGCGCGCGCGGGGATCGCAGCGCAAGGCGCCGTCGATGACCACGCGCCGCGGGTCGCGCCGCGGCGCGCCGTCGTTGCGCGGCGGCGCGTCGCGCACTGTCAGCGCGGGATCGTCGCGGAGCGCGGTGCCGGAGCCGACGACCACGGCGTCGACGGCGTCGCGAAGCTCGTGCACCAGCGCGCGCGCAGGCGCCCCCGTGATCCAGCGCGAGCGCCCGGTG
>CAZONM010000627.1:0-2284 GCA_964580865.1 uncultured Myxococcales bacterium
GAGCGCCACCGCCGAAGACCGAGCCGCGGCGGCGCCCCGAGGCCGCGATTCCGGCGCAGGCGACCATGCCGCCCACCGATTGGGACCTCGACGCCGAGCGCTTCCCGTGGCTCATCGCCCTCGGGCGCAACCTGAACGCGGTGGCGGCCAACGGCGGCCTCGACCCGTCGGTGGGGCGCGCGCGGGAGCTCGAGCAGCTCATCGACGTGCTCGGCAAGCGCCGCGCCAACAACCCCTGCCTGGTGGGCGAGCCCGGCGTGGGCAAGACAGCCATCGTCGAGGGGTTGGCGGTGCGCATCGTGCGCGGCGACCTCGACGTGGCGCCCCTATTCGGCAAGACCATCGTGGAGCTCGACATGGGCCGCATCGTGGCGGGCACGTCGCTGCGCGGGTCGTTCTCCGAGCGCATGCAGGGCATCAAGCGCGACGTGCAGCGCGCCAAGGGCCAGATCATCGTCTTCATCGACGAGATCCACACGCTCATGGGCGCGGGCTCCACCGGCGACGGCCCGCAAGACGCCGCCAACGAGCTCAAGGCGGCGCTGGCGCGCGGCGACTTCCCCTGCATCGGCAGCACCACCCACGACGAGTACCGCAAGCACGTCGAGCAAGACCCGGCGCTCGAGCGTCGCTTCGTCAAGATCGTGGTCGACGAGCCCGACGACGCCGCCGCGCTCGAGATCGTGCGCGGCGCCGCCCCGCTGTACGAGCGGCACCACCAGCTCACCACCGACGACAGCGCCTGCTTCGCCGCGGTGCAGCTGTCGTCGCGCTTCCTGCACGAGAAGCGCCTGCCGGCCAAGGCGCTCGACCTCCTCGATCTGGCGATGTCGCGCGCGCGCCGTGCGGGCAAGAAGGTGGTGAGCCGCGAAGACGTCGCGCGCGTGTGCGCCGACGTCGCCAAGATCCCGGTCGAGCGCGTGCTGCTCGAGGACACGCAGCGCTTCATCGAGATGGACGCGTTCCTGGAGCGCCACGTGGTGGGGCACCGCGATGTCATCGCGCGCGTGTCGAACACCATCCGGCGCAACTACGCGGGCTTCACCACGCACCGCCCGCTCGGCAGCTTCTTGTTCCTTGGGCCGTCGGGCGTGGGCAAGACCGAGCTCGCCAAGGCGCTGGCCGACTTCCTGTTCGGCACGCAGAAGGCCCTCATCCGCCTCGACATGAGCGAGTACGCCGAGCCGCACACGGTGGCGCGGCTGGTGGGCGCGCCGCCGGGGTACGTCGGTTACAACGACGGCGGCCAGCTCACCGAGGCGGTGCGCGCGCGGCCGCACGCGGTGGTGCTGCTCGACGAGATCGAGAAGGCGCACCCCGACGTGCTGCCCATCCTCCTGCAGATCCTCGACGAGGGGCGCCTGACCGACTCGCGCGGGCGCACGGTCACGTTCCGCCACGCCCTGGTGGTGTTGACGTCGAACCTGGGCGCCGCCGCCGCCGCCCAGAAGGCGCGCCCCATGGGGTTCGGCGCCGCCTCGACCATCCGCCCCGAGGACGCGCGGCTGAGCGCCAAGCAGGTCGAGGCCGTGCTCGACGTCGCGAAGAAGAGCGTGCCCGCGGAGCTCTGGGGACGCATCGAGGACAAGCTGGTGTTCTCGCCGCTCGGGCGCGCGGAGCTCGTGGAGATCGCGCGCCTGCTGCTGGTGGCGTCGTCGCGCGCGCTCGAGACCACGCGCAACATCACCTTGCGCTTCGACGACGAGGTGCTCGGCTTCCTGGTGGAGCAAGGGTCGTTCGACGCGACCACGGGCGCGCGCCCCATGCGCCAGCTCATCCAGCGCCTCGTGGAGTCGCCGGTGTCCGACGCGATCTTGCGCGGTGAGGTCTCCGAGGGCGCGCGCATCCGACTGCAGGTGAGCGGCGGCAAGCTCCTGGCGCGCGCGTCGCGCGCCGAGCGGCGCATCGAGGCGTCTTGACCACGGCGCGCACCGGCATGCGCGACCTGGCCGTGCTCGGCTTGGGCAAGGCAGGCGGCTCGCTCGTGGCGTCGTTCGCGACGGCGCGCCTGCCGGTGGTCGCACGCGCGCGGCGTTTGCCGGCGCTGGCGCGCCGACGACGAGCGCTGGCGCGCGCCACGCTCTTCCTCGCGGTGCCCGACGACGCGCTGCCCGAGGTGGTGGGCGCGCTCGCCGCCTGGCCCGCGCTGCCGCCAGTGGTCGCGCACCTCTCGGGCGCCCGCGGGCTCGACGTGCTCGGCTCCTTGTCGGCGCGCACCATCATCGCGAGCTTTCACCCGTTGGCGTCCCTCGACGGGCGCCACGCCGTGCCCGCGGGCACGCTC
>CAZONM010000628.1:0-2266 GCA_964580865.1 uncultured Myxococcales bacterium
TAGGGCCGCCGCGCGCCGCCTTGGTCGCCGCGAACGCGGCGGCGTCGGCCCGCACGTCGTCGAGAAAGGCCTGGTAGTCGGCGCCAACGTCGACGCCGGTGGCGCGCTCGATGGCGCGCTGGACGCCGTAGGGGATGGCGGCGCCGCCGTAGTCGCGCGCGATGGCCGGCCACACCGCCGGCCCGTGACGACGCGCAAGCCAATCGACGAAGGCGGCGCCATAGACGTAGGCCGCGCCGCCGGCGGGCTCGCGCCGCGAGTAATTGGAGAGGTCGTCGAGCTGCCACAGGTCGCCGTGCAGCGCGGCCAGCCGCAGATGCGAGAGGAAGGCCGTGGAGCGCAGCCGGCCGAGCGAGGTACGGCGGGTCTCAATCCACGTCGCCAAGCCCTCCACCACGAAGCGCGGCTGCACGATGTTGGGCGGCCACACCTTGCCCACCACCAGGTTCACCAACGCCGGGAGCCCGCTGATGGTGTCGAGGTGGACGATGTGCGCCATCTCGTGCAGCACCAGCATGCGCAGGTAGTCGTCGGTGACGCCGAGGTCGCTGTCGCTGTCGGGCGGCACGCCGCGCAGCTCGATGAGGTCATAGGGGACCACGGTGGTGAAGCCGTTGGCGCTGTCGGTGACGTCGTGGAGCACCACCTGCACGCGATCGAGCGGCGCGCTGGCCAGCTCAGCGCTCGCGGCCTCGATGGCCTCGTCGGTGAGCGTGACCAGGCGGCGCGCCACCGGCTCGAGCTCGGCGGGGAAGTGCACGTCGCAGCGCCGGCCGTGCAGCGTGCGCCAGTCGAGGTGGGGCGCGGCCGCGCCCGTGGTGAACAGCGCGAGGACCAGCGCGAGCGCGCTACCCATCGACGCGCTCGAGCAAGCGCACGAGCGCGCGCTCGATGAGCCGCGGCTCCTCGATGGGCGCGGCATGGGAGCCCAGCACGAGGGGCAGGAGCTCGGCCTCGGGGATGAGCGCGTGCAGCTCCTCGATGACCCACAGGGGCGCGAAGCGATCGCGCCCGCCGCCCACCACCAACGTGGGCACGTCGATGGCGGGCAGCACGTCCCGCGCCGAGTGCTCGCTCAGATCGCGCGCCAGGCGCGCGAACACGCGCATGTCCATCTCGGCCAGGTGCAACAAGTACGGCCGGAAGTCGTCGGGGCGCACCAGGTCCGGGTTGAGCTCGCCGTTCACCGCCATGCGATAGGCGGTGCGCGAGCGCGCAAGGCGCTGCCACACGGGCTTGAGCGTGTGCCAGTTGTCGATGACGCCGCGGGAGAGCCCGTCGAAGATCCGCTGCATCACGCGGTTGCCGAGCGGCGTGCCCTCGCCGGGGAACGCGGCGTGGTGCCAGGTGTCGATGGGGCGCTCGCACGCGCCGCACAAGAGCGCGAGCCCGCGCACGCGGCGCGGCAGGCGCCGGTAGGCCTCGAGCGCCACCTGCACGCCCATGGAGTGGCCGAGCCACACCGCGCTCTCGACGCCCGCGTGATCGAGCGTTCGCGCCAGATCGTCGACGAGCACGTCGACGCGCAGGGTGTCGAGGTCGTGCGGTACCTGCGAGCGCCCGTGCCCGCGGTACTGCAGGTGCACCAGCGGCCGCTCGCCGGCGAAGCGCCGCTCGACGTACTTCCAGATGTAGCCGTCGCAGCCGAGCCCATCGCACAAGACCAGCGGTGTGCCCTCGCCGTCGCGCCACACGCGCGTGACCAGGAGCGTGCCGTCGGCGGCGCGCAGCTCACGCTCGTCGCCGCCCACGAACCACGAGCTCTTGCCGCGCGCGCCGTCAGCCACGGTACCTCCCACGGCGCGCGCGCACCCGCTTGACCGGCGGCGACGCGCGGTGGACGAGGGACGGGCTCGGCATCGACGGAGGATACAATGGAGCTCATCCAGTGGGTGGTGCCGCGGGCCGACGGCGCGTTCAGCGTGGGCTTCGCCCCTGCGTCGTCCGAGCGCATTCCCGCCGTGGGCACGCTCGCGATGGGCACAGGCGGCGGCGCGCTGCGTCGACGGGGCGCGCCCCTCTCTTCCCGCCACCTGCCGTACCCCCTGGCCATCGGTGTTCCTGCCGACGAGCGACCCGACGACCGCCCCGCGGACCAGCCCATGCGCGCGCTCACGCCGGGCCAGCTCGTGCTCTCGCTGCGCCTGGCCACCGACGGCGACGGGCGCGCGCTCGTGCCCGCCAGCGCCGACGACGTGCGCCTCGCGGGCCTGCTCGCCGAGCTCGTGCGCGTGGTGGCCGAGCTGGCCGAGGCCGCGGGCGTGCA
>CAZONM010000629.1:0-2258 GCA_964580865.1 uncultured Myxococcales bacterium
GCTGGCCTCGCCGCACGCGTGCAGCGCCGCCGCCGCGTCCGGCGCCTCGGGCCACGCCGACGCGTCGAGCACGTCGGCGACGCGAGCCTCGACGCGCTCGTCCACGCCGAGCGCGCGGGCGCCCGTGCGGGCGTGCGTGACGCGGTCCGCGTCGGCGTCGAGGGCGAGGACGCGCGCGCGGGCGCCGGGGTCGGCGAGCGCGAGGAACAGGATGCCGGCCGCGGACTTGCCTGCGCATGCGTCCACGATGGTGGCCGGGCGCTTCTTTGGCTTGCGGGCCGTCAAGCCAGGCAACGCGCGCGCCATCTCGTCGAGGAGCGGGGCCAGCTCCAGCGCCTTCTGCCGGTCCTCTTTGCGCAGCGCGCCGCCGCGCAGGAATGCGCGCGCCAGCGCGTCCTCGACCTGTTCCTTCGGGATCGGCACGGAGGGACGCTATGCTGCCTGCCGGCATGCGAAACCCCCTGGCCGGCAAGCGGGTCCTCGTGGGCGTGGGCGGCAGCATCGCCGCGTACCGCGCGTGTGACGTCGTGCGCCGCCTGCGCGAGCTCGGTGCGACCGTGCGCGTGGCGCCCACGCGCGCGGCCGCGGCGTTCGTCACCCCCATGACCTTCGAGGCGCTGTCGGGCGCGCCGTGCTTGGGCGGCGTGCTCGACGTGGAGCACGGGCGCATCCCGCACGTGGAGGAGGCGCACGCCTGCGACCTCGTGCTGGTGGTCGCGGCCACCGCCGACCTGCTCGCCAAGATGGCCCACGGGCTCGCCGACGAGGCGCTCTTGGCCACGCTGCTCGCCTTCCCGGGCCCCGTGGTGGCGGCGCCGGCCATGGAGAGCCACATGTGGTCACACGCCGCCACGCAGGCGAACGTGGCCACGCTGCGCGCGCGCGGCGTGCATCTCGTTGGCCCCGTGGAGGGGCCGCTCGCGTCGGGGCGCAGCGGCGCCGGGCGCATGGCCCCCGTCGACGACGTGGTCGAGGCCGCAGCGTGGGC
The DNA here is from genome assembly GCA_964580865.1 of uncultured Myxococcales bacterium. Taxonomy (GTDB): domain Bacteria; phylum Myxococcota; class UBA727; order UBA727; family VGSZ01; genus JACOUT01. The sequence continues at coordinate 989 of CAZONM010000629.1, forward strand.
CGTGTGCACCAAGGATCTCGCGGGTGCGCGCATCGTCGTCACCGCCGGGCCCACCGTCGAAGATCTCGATCCCGTGCGCTTCCTCTCGAACCGCTCATCGGGGCGCATGGGCGTGGCCCTCGCGGTGCAGGCCGCCCGGCGCGGCGCGCAGGTGACGCTGGTGCACGGCCCCGTGCGCATCGCGGTCCCCGCGGTGCCTGGGATGACGGCGGTGCCCGTGCGCGGCGCGGCCGAGATGCACGAGGCGGCCACGAGGAGCGCGGCGCGCGCCGACGCCGCCATCCTGTGCGCGGCCGTGGCCGACGCGCGCCCGAAGACGCGCGCCACCAAGAAGCTCAAGAAGAGCAAGGGCGAGCTCGCGCGCATCGAGCTCGTGCCCACGCGCGACATCCTCGCGGACCTCGGCGCCGCGCGGAAGAAGCGCAAGGCGCGCCGGCCGGTGCTGGTGGGCTTCGCGGCCGAGACCGGCGACGTGCTCGGCTACGCGCGCGGCAAGCTCGCGCACAAGGGCTGCGACCTCATCTGCGCCAACGACGTGGGCGAGGAGGGCAGCGGCTTCGACGTCGACACCAACCGCATGCTGCTGGTGTGGCCCAACGAGGAGCGCTGGCTGCCGCAGGCCACCAAGGACGAGGTGGCCTGGCACATTCTCGACGAGGTGGGTGTGCTGCTCGCGCGCACCACGAGGCGCCGATGAAGCGCTTCGAGGACGGCCTGTCCGACGAGGCGCGCGACGACGGCGACGTCATCGCCGAGATCGCGGGCGTGCCCGTGCGCACCAGCGACAACGCGGGCTCGTACTACTGCGCGCACGCGTGGTGGACGGTGGCGGGCTGGGCGGGCGCCCCGGGCGCGTCCGCCGTCGTCGACGGCGAGGGCGAGCCGCTCATCGGCTTCTTGCACGTGCCCGCCGACCCCGAGACCACGGGTGATCCTGCGCCGGCCCGCGATCGACACACGGCGCTGCGCGAGGTGGTGGCGGCGGCGCTGCGCGGCTGGCTCGCGCACCTGCCCGACGACGGGCGCGTGCTCTTGACTGGCTTCTCGGCGTTCGCCGGCGTGGTCGACAACCCCACGGGCGCCTTCGCCGGCGACCTCGACGAGGTGGCGCGCGCCGTCACCCTTGCCACCGGCGCGGTCGCGCGCGTCGACGCCGATGCGTGCGCGGTACGCGGCCGCGGGCTCGAGGTGGCATGCGCCGTCTTGCCCGTCGACGACCGCGCGCTCGAGCGCGCGCGCGCGGGCGCGCTGCCCGAGCTGCTCGCGCGCG
>CAZONM010000630.1:0-2241 GCA_964580865.1 uncultured Myxococcales bacterium
TGAGCCCCACGCCGGCGCGGCTGAGCGCGGCGCCGGCCTCGCCCCGCGCCGCGCTCATGACCTCGATGAACGGGCGCGGCACCACGGCGTCCATGGGCGGCAGCGTGGTGGCGGGCGCGGCCGGCGCGTCGACGCCCACGAGCACGTAGAGCGGCGCCGTGCCCGGGCGTTTCAGCACGTGCACGAGCGCGCCCACGGCGCCGCCATCGGCGAGGGGCACGATGAGCGGCTCCGGCTCGCCGTCGCCCTCGGCCACCGCGAGCGCGCGCTCGAATTCGGCGGACGAGGCCACCTCCTTGAGGCGGCGGCTGGCGTTCGGCCCCTCCAGGCGCAGGGCCGTGCGCGCCGCGCCGTTGAGCGCCAGCACCTCGCCCGAGACCTCGAAGACCACGCACGGCACGGGGACCGCGTCGACGAGCTGCGCCAGCACGGCGTCGCCCGAGCCCGCGTTGGCCAGCCGGCGGCGCAGCTCGGTGGCCAAGGTGTCGATGACGCGGCCCACGTCGCCCACCTCGTCGTTGCCGTCGACGCCGCTCCGGGCCGCCAGATCGCCGGCGCCGAGCGCCTGCGCCGCGGCGATCACGCGCCGCAGCGGGCGCACGAACTGCGCGGCGGCCACCAGTGAGAGCAAGATGGCGATGGACACGGCGGCGGCCTGCACGTTGCGCGCGAAGCCCGTGAGCGCCTCGGTGGCGTCGCGCACGCGCGAGAGCGGGCGCGCTACGCGCAACACAGCAGGCTCGTCGCCGGGCGCGCCGATGCGCGCGGCCGCGTACAAGAGCTCCACGTGCGTGGAGTCGCTCAGGCGCTGCGCGGTGCCGAGGCCGCTCGCCAGCGCCGCGATCACCTCCGGCCGGTCGGCGTGGCTCGCCAGATCGCGCACCTCGGAGTCGTAGAGCACCTGCCCGCCGGCCGCGATCAGCGTCACACGATCGCCGGTCATGAGCGCCAGGTCGCGGGCCCGCGTCGCGCGCCCGGGCGCTGGCACCTCCATCAGCACGGCGGCGCCGCGGCGGGCGGCGCCGGTGAGCTCCTGCACCGCGTCGCCCACGAGGTCGCGATCGAGGCTGGCGCGGACGTAAATGAACGTGGGCAGCGCCGCCACCGCCAGGAGCAGCAGGTACGAGAGGAACAGCTTGGCCGGCAGCGGGATACGCAGGCGCGCCTTCAGATCGAGCAGCCCGTTCTTCGCCACGCCCAGAGCACCTCGCCAAAGCCCAGCCCGAGGGCAGTCTACGCACCACGACGAAAACCCGCAAAAACGGGGGCTTGCCAGGCGACACGCCAACGGGTACCGATCACGCCAACCGCGCCGAAAGGCGCCGTCCGCCAACCGGCGAAGGATCTCGATCGATGACCAGCACCACCGCGCCCTCCACCTCCGCCGCTCCGCAAAAGGCCCGCGCCCAGGCGCGCCGCCGCCTGCAGGACTACTTCCTGCAGAACAAGGGCGTCGAGATCGACTTCAAGAACACCGAGCTCATGCGCCGCTTCGTGTCGCCCGAGGGCAAGATCCTGCCCGGGCGCCGCACGGGGCTGTCGTCGAAGAACCAGCGCAAGATCACCAAGGCCGTGAAGCGCGCCCGCGCCATCGGCCTGCTGCCCTTCGCCAACCAAGACGCCTGATCGCCCGGCTCTTGGGGCGCACCGAGGGGCCTCGCCCCTCGTGATCGCCGCGCGCGCGGTCACCGCGCCGCGCGCTCGCTCGCCTTCATCGCTGTGCGCGCGCTCCGTTGTTCCTCGCGGCACGCGTGCGCCGCGGCACGACCACCCGGATCGCATGGCGCCGAGTTATTTGCGGTGCCGATCTGCCCCATGGTACCGGTTGGCTCCATGCGGCTCCGCGTCGTGCTCGCCGTCTCCGTCGTGGCCGCGCTGGCGGTGGGCACCTACACGGTGCTCGCGCCCTCGGGGCTCGCCCGGTGGTTCTCCCTCACCGACGAGGAGCGACAGCTCGACCGACAGCTCGAGGTCGCGCAGCAGGACAACGCCGCCCTCGCCGACGAGGTGACGCGCCTGAGGAGCGACCCCCGCGTCGTCGAGGAGGCGGCGCGCGAGGAGCTCGGCTACGTGAAGAAGGACGAGCTCGTGCTCATCGTGCCCGAGAGCGGCGCGCGGTGAGGGCGCTGGCGAAGGACGCGTTCGCCGAGCTGCGCCCGCGCCTCCCCGTGCGCGAGGCCGCCGCCCTGCCGCCGCGCCTGGCGCTGCGCCTGGGGGTCGCCGCGCCGGTGGCGGTGGGCG
>CAZONM010000631.1:0-2224 GCA_964580865.1 uncultured Myxococcales bacterium
CGGCGGGGGCGGGGCTCGTGGTGCTGGCGCTCGGCGGCGGCGCCGCGTGGCTCCTGAGCGGTCCCCGCGGCGGCATCCCCGACGCCGACCGCGACCGGCTCGAGCCGCTGCCGCCCCTTGCCGACGACGAGCGGGTGCTCATGCTCGCCGGTGACGTCATGCTGGCGCGCAACGTCGAGAAGAGCATCCGCGACAACGGCCGCAGCTGGTCGTTCCTGTTCGACGAGGTGCGGCCGCTGCTCGAGGCCGCCGACCTGGCCTTCGCCAACCTCGAGAACCCGATCTCTGGACGAGGCGAGAAGGTAGAGAAGCTGCACATGTTCAACGCGTCGCCCGAGACCGTGCCGGCACTCGCGCGCTCAGGCTTCGACGTGTTCTCGCTCGCCAACAACCATGCGCTCGACTTCGGCCCGGTGGCCCTCGACGACACCATCGCGCACCTCGATGGCGCTGGCGTGCCGTGGGTGGGGATCGCGCACGGCGACGAGCCACAAGCGCCCTTCATCTTCGACGCGCGCGGCGTGCGCATCGGCATCCTCGCCTATTGCGATCCCGAGTCCGACTACGGCTGCGCCAAGGAGTTCGCGCCCTTCCCCGTGGGGCCCGCGCGCGCCACCGACGAGGCCATCGAGCGCGACCTGCCGGCGCTACGCGCGCGCGTCGACGTGCTGGTGGTGTCGATGCACTGGGGCAAGGAGTATCGGCTGGTGCACAACAGGCGACAGCGCGCGCTCGGGCGCAAGCTCGTGGACCTGGGTGCTGACGTCGTGGCCGGCGGCCACCCGCACGTCCAACAGGACGCCGAGCTCTATCGGGGGAAGTTGATCATCTACAGCATGGGCAACTTCGTCTTCGATCAGGAGCAGCTCCCGGCGACGAGAGAGAGCCGCCTGTACCGCGTGGTGGTGAACAAGCGCGGCGCGATCACGAGCGCGTCGTTCTTGCCGCTCATCATCAAGGAAGGCGAGCGGCGGCCCAGCCGCAAGCCCGAGGAGCCCTCGTTCCTCGTGGTGAGCCCCTGAGCGCGGCGCTCGCCGCGCGGGTCACAGGTAGAAGCGCATGCCGATGGCGCCGCCCACGCCGAACGACAGCACCGGGAACACCAGCACGCTCGGCGTGGCCTCGAGGAAGACCTCGATGGGCGCCTGCGTCAGCGTGAGGTTGGCGCCGATGGGCACGCGCGCGGCGAACCACACGCTGCCGTAGCCGTAGCCCGTGTACAGGATGCCCGGCACCCACGGCGTGCTGAAGCGATCGTTGATGATCACCTGGCCGCCGCCGCCGACGTACCACGTGAGCGCGAACGCCTCGCCCGACGTGATCACGTGCGGGTGATAGACGTAGTCGACGTAGATGGTGACGCTCGAGTGGTTGTAGACGAAGCCCGAGAACGCGCCGAGGCCCGCAGCGATACCTTGATCGGGCTTGAGCATGTACTTGATGGTCAGCGCCACCGGGTAGCCGAGCTCGAGGCCGATGCCGAACTGCCGACCCTGCGGGGTGGAGGCCGCGCCGGCGGGCGCCAGCTGCGTGCCCGACGTCGTGGACGGGGGCGCGCCGTCGTCGGCCACCGTGACGCCGGTGCCGGAGGCCGCCTGCGTCACGCCGAGCAGCTCGGCCACGTCGTCGAGCAGGCGCTCGTCCAGGCGCAAGCCAGTCGCCGCCGCCTCTGTCGCGCGCGCGCCCCCCGACGCAAGGGACGCGAGCACCAGCCCCACGACGATCATGCGCATGCCCAGTCCTCCCGGCGCGGCGCCGCGCGCTACGTCGCGATGTACCACGGAACCGTCGAGCGCGGGGTACGCTCGGGGACGTGAGTCGCCGCAGCAACACCGCGCTCCGGTGCGACGCGTGTCGCCTGCCTCGCCCGCTGTGCGTGTGCTCGCTGTTGCCGCGCATCGCGGCGCGCACGCGGCTCGTCCTCGTGGTGCACCGAGAGGAGGAGCGCAAGACGACCAACAGCGGGCTGTTGGCCGCGCGCTGTTTGCCGGGCGCGCGCGTGGTGGTGGTGGGCGACCGCGCGCGCCCACCGCCCGCGCACCTGTTCGCGCCCGGCGAGCGCGCGTTGGTGTTGTTCCCGAGCGACGACGCGCAGCCGCTCGCGCGCTTCGCCGACGGGCAGCCGCTGACGCTGGTGGTCCCCGACGGGAGCTGGCGCCAAGCGGCGAAGCTCGCGCGCCGCGCGCCGGGCCTGCGCGAGCTGCCGCGCGTGACGCTGCCGGCC
>CAZONM010000632.1:0-2214 GCA_964580865.1 uncultured Myxococcales bacterium
CCGTGGCGTTCCCACCGAACGAAGGGGGCCCGAGGTTCGGCACCGGTGCCGGCGCGGTCCCTTGAGCGTCGAGGCGCGGCAGCGCGGGAGGGCCGCTTGGCGGAGCCCGCGGGGTGAACGCGCCGGAGGGCGGGCGCGGCAGCGCGCCCGGGCCTCCCTGCGCTGGGCCGGGCGAAAACGCGCCGGAGGGCGAGCGCGGCAGTGGAGGCAGCGGCGGCAACGGGGCAAAGGAAGGTCCGCCGCTCGCGCCCGGCATGGTGCTCGGGGCGCTGAACGCCGATGGCGCCGCCGGCGCCATCGGCGTGGGCGAGTACGGCGGCCGCGGGTCGAAGGCCGGAGTGGCGACGGCCGACGGCATCGGCGCCGCCGCCACAGCCGCGCGCGGCTGCGGTGACGTCGGCTCGCGCGTGAACGGGCTGTCAACCGACGGTAGCGGCAGCGACTGGTGCGCGGCTGGAGCTGGGGAGGTCGTCGCCGGGGCCTCGACCCGCGCCGACGCCGCCCCCGAGGCCTGCGCCACTGCCTTGCCGGCCTCGTGGCCACAGGCGAAGCAGCTCGAGCCGTCCCAGGCGCGCCCGCAGCTCGGGCACCGTTGCACGCTCACAGCGCAAGCCTAGTGCCTCGGACCCGAAGTTCGTAGGGGGCGGCCAGGGAGGCCCCGCTTGCCGCGCCCGGCTGGCTTGACCGGGTCCGGGTGGCGCCTATTGTCGCCCCGTTGCACCCGGGCCCCGTCCCGGGCCACCTCAGAGAGGCCGCCGGCCAGGAGCACGCGATGGGCAAGATCATCGGTATCGACCTCGGAACCACCAACTCGGTCGTCGCCATCATGGAGGGCGGCGAGCCCAAGGTCATCGCCAACCAGGAGGGCGCGCGCACCACCCCGTCCGTCGTGGCGTGGGGCAAGGACGGCGACATCATGGTGGGCCAGGTGGCGCGCCGGCAGGCAGTCACCAACCCGAAGAACACCGTCTATTCGGCCAAGCGCTTCATCGGTCGTCGCTACGGCGAGATCGCGGGTGAGATCAAGCGCGTGCCCTTCGAGGTGGTCACCGGCGACAACGGCGACGTCATCATCAAGGTGCAAGACAAGAAGGTCACGCCGCCCGAGGTGGGCGCCAAGGTGCTGCAGAAGCTCAAGGCCGCCGCCGAGGCGTACCTGGGCGAGACCGTCACCGAGGCCGTCATCACCGTGCCGGCGTACTTCAACGACAGCCAGCGCCAGGCGACGCGCGACGCGGGCCGCATCGCGGGCCTCGACGTCAAGCGCATCGTCAACGAGCCGACGGCGGCGGCGCTCGCCTACGGCCTCGACAAGCAGAAGGAGGAGAAGGTCGCCGTGTATGACTTCGGCGGCGGCACCTTCGATATCTCGATCCTCGAGGTGGGAGAGAACGTCGTGGAGGTCATCGCCACCAACGGCGACACGCACCTCGGCGGCGACGACATCGACAACGCGGTGATGGACTACCTCATCGCCGAGTTCAAGAAGGAGAGCGGCATCGACGTCTCCGGCGACAAGATGGTGGTGCAGCGCCTCAAGGAGGCGGCCGAGAAGGCCAAGTGCGAGCTGTCGTCGGTGGCGCAGACCGAGATCAACCTGCCCTTCCTCACCGCCGACCAGACGGGCCCCAAGCACCTGGCCATGACGCTCACGCGCTCGAAGCTCGAGCAGATCATGGACCCGTTCGTGCAGCGCACCTTGGCGCCGGTGAAGAAGTGCCTGGAAGACGCGAAGATGAAGGCTGGCGACGTCGACGAGGTCATCTTGGTGGGCGGCTCCACGCGCATCCCCATGGTGCAGGAGGCGGTGAAGAAGCTGTTCGGCAAGGAGCCGAACCGTTCCGTGAACCCCGACGAGGTGGTGGCGCTCGGCGCCGCGGTGCAGGCGGGCGTGCTCGGCGGCGAGGTCAAGGACCTGCTGCTCCTCGACGTCACGCCGCTCAGCCTCGGCATCGAGACGCTCGGGGGCGTCAACACCGTGCTCATCCCGAGGAACACCACCATCCCCACCAAGAAGACCGAGGTCTTCTCCACCGCGAGCGACAGCCAGACCAGCGTGGAGGTGCACGTGCTGCAGGGCGAGCGCGAGATGTCGCGCGACAACCGCACCCTGGGCCGCTTCCACCTGGACGGCATCCCGCCGGCGCCGCGCGGCATCCCGCAGGTCGAGGTCACCTTCGACATCGACGCCAACGGCATCGTCAACGTGTCGGC
>CAZONM010000633.1:0-2201 GCA_964580865.1 uncultured Myxococcales bacterium
CCCGGCACCATCCGCCACGGCCTCGGGTGGGGCACGCCCGGGCTCATCCTCGGCGGCGGCTTGGCGGTGGCGGGCGTTACGCTGGCGGGCGCGGGCCTGTGGCCGTTCCTCGATCGCGCGCTCGGCGCCGCCGAGGTCGAGCGGCTGCGGAGCGCGGGCGCCACGTCGGCCGCGCTCGACGCCGCCACCGGGCGCGTGTCGTTGGCGCAAGAGGCGCTCACGGAGTGGGGGCTCTCGGCGATCGGGCTTGGCGCGGGGGCGACGCTCGTGGGCGCGGCGATGATGAGCGCGGCGGGGGGTGAGTAGCGGCCCCACCTTGCCCCTTGCGCGCGGCGCCAAACGGTGTTGAATCCAGCGCTGCATCCCGGTGGCAGCCGGAGGACCTCGTGATCGAAGCGGTCGGTGTCTCCAAGTACTACGGCGCGCGGCGCGCGCTCGCCGACGTGTCGTTCAGCATCGCGCAGGGCGAGGTGGTGGGCTTCTTGGGCCTGAACGGCGCCGGCAAGACCACGGTGCTGAAGGTCTTGTGCGGCCTGCTCGTGCCCTCGGCCGGCAAGGTGTCGGTCGACGGCATCGACGGCATCGACGCGCCGCGCGAGCTGCGCAAGCGCATCGGGTTCCTCCCCGATCGGCCGCCGCTCTTCCCCGAGATGACGGTGCGCCAGATGGTGGCGTACGCGGCGCGCTTGTGCGGCTTGCCCGCCGAGCGCGTCGACCGCCGCGTGGCCGAGGTGCTCGAGCTGTGCGGGCTCGGCGCCGTCGCCGACGACCTCATCGAGTGGCTATCGCACGGCTATCGCCAGCGCGTGGGCATCGCCATCGCGGTGGCGCACGAGCCGAAGCTGGTGGTGCTCGACGAGCCCATCTCGGGCCTCGACCCGGCGCAGATCGTCGCCATGCGCGGCCTGATCCGCGGGCTCAAGGAGAAGCACACGGTGCTGCTCTCGAGCCACATCCTCTCGGAGATCTCGCACACCTGCGACCGCATCCTGGTGTTGCACCAGGGGCGCATCGTGGCCCAGGGCACCGAGGCCACGCTGGCGGCCGGCGTGTCGCCGCCGGTCGAGGTGCTGGCGCGCGGCACCCGTGCCGACGTCGCCAAGGCCGAGCTCACGGCGCTCGAGGGCGTCTCGGAGCTCGAGGTCGCCGACGCCGGCGACGGCCTCGTGCGCCTGCGCGCGCGCGTGGCCGGCGATCTCGCGCGCGAGCGCCTGGTGGCCACGCTGGTGCAGCGCGGCCTGGGCGTGCGCACGGTGGCCGACACCGAGGTCGGCCTCGAGAGCGTGTTCCTCAAGCTCACCAAGGGAGCCGAAGCGTGACCACGGCGCTGTTGATCGCGCGGCGTGAGCTGCGCGGATATTTCTCGTCGTCGTCGGGATGGATCATCCTGGCGGTCCTCTTGTTGCTCGACGGCCTGGCCTTCAACGCCTTCGCCATGTCGGGCGAGAAGAAGTCCTTCGACGTGCTGCAGTCCTTCTTCTACTTCCACTCGGGCGCCACCATGGTGGCGTCGGTGTTCATCGCCATGCGGCTGTTCGCCGAGGAGAAGCAGATGGGCACGCTGGTGTTGCTCGAGGCGTCGCCCGCGCGCGAGGCCGAGGTGGTGCTCGGCAAGTTCCTCGGCGCCTGGGGCTTCCTGGTGTTGTTCCTCGCCTTGTCGCTCTACATGCCCGTGTTGGTGATGGTGAACGGCAAGGTCACCGCTGGGCACCTGTTCGCCGGGTACCTGGGCCTGGCGCTCTTGGGCGCCGCCTGCATCGCCATCGGCGCGTTCACCTCGAGCGTGGCGCCCAACCAGGTGGCGGCCGCGGTGTTGTCGGGCGCGGTGGTGGTGGTGCTGGTATTGGCGTGGCTGGTGGCGCGCAACGTGGACGGCGTGCTCGGCGACGTCATCGGCTGGCTCGACCTGTTCGACAAGCACTACCGCACCTTCTCGCGCGGCACCGTCAAGCTCTCGAGCGTCGCGTATTACGGCGCGCTCACCTACGGCTTCTTGCTCGCGACCGCCGCCGTGCTCGGCGCGCGGCGGTGGAGGGGCTGACCATGGCGCCCATCGAATCCGCCCCCAACGCGCGCGTCATCGCCGGCTGGCCGAACCTGCTCGCGGCCGCCGCGCTCGTGCTCACCTTCGTGGCGCTGCGCCTGCTCGACGACGCGGCGCGCACCGCGGGCCTGGCGGCCGCGGGCGTGGCGCTGGTGGG
>CAZONM010000634.1:0-2193 GCA_964580865.1 uncultured Myxococcales bacterium
AGACCCGTCCGCGACGAGGCGCGCGCCGCGCGCGACGGCGGCGTCGTGCGTTTGGCGAGCACGCTCTGGCGCATGTTGGCCGAGCACGACGCGCTCACCGACGAGCGCGCGCTCGTGCTCGCCACGCGCCTGGGGCGGTGGCTGTCGGACGCGCGGGTTGTGCTCCTGTTCGAGCACGAGGCCGCCAGCGCGCGCCTGGAGCGCGCGCGCGCAACGCTGTACCGCGCGGTGGTCGCGCTCGATCCGGGCCTGCACGCGCGCGCCCATCTCCTCCCCGTCGACGAAACCCTGCTGGCGCAGCTCGACCTGGGCGACGGGGTGGAGGCGCGGTTTCACGACGACGGGCACCTGCACACCATGTGCGTCCCCGGTCGCGCGGCGCCGCGCCTCACGCTGGCGCGCGTGCCGGGGGAGGGCAGCTATCGCGATGAAGGCAAGCGCGGCGGCTACGGCTACGCCACCAGCGAGCGCTACATCGACGGCCACGCCAGCGGCACGTTCTGCAGCCCCTGGCACGACGGCGAGGAGTACCGGGTCGCGATCCCGTGGCTCTCGTGGGTGGTCCAGTGCGCGGGCGCCATCGCGCGCGCCGCCCAACCGGCGTCGAGCGCCGTCAGACCTCGGTCTCCTCGTCGCTCTCGTCGATGACGATGACATCGAGGGCGACGGACTTGTCGGTGCTGCGATCGCTGTGCGGTCGGCCCGCCGCGGCCTGCGCCGGGTCCATCATGATGGTGTCGGCCGTGTCGGTGGACGGCAGGTGGGCGCGCGGCTCCAACGGCGTCTCCGAGTCTTGCAGCGCCGCCTCCTCGCTCGGCGTGCGGCCCGCCTGGCGGCGGTACTCCTCCTCGTCGAGGCGCATGGTGGGCGCGAGACCGCCGGGCATCACCAGGTCTTTCGGGACCGTCATGGTGAACACGAGGTCGACGTCGCTCTTGGAGGGCAGCGCGGGCGCGAGCAGCGTGCGCGACACGAGCTCGGTGGCGTCGGGCGGCGCTTGGGGCGCTGGTCGCGCGGGCGCGGCGGCCTTGCCCTTGGCGGCGGCCGGCGCGGCGGCGCGCGCCACGGCGGCGGCCAGCGCGTCGCGCCCGCCTGGCATGCGGCTCGACAGGCGCGAGAACACGGCGTGCGCCGCGCGCGCGTTCTTCAAGCGGCGATCGCTCGGCGCCACCAGCGCGTGGATCGCGTCGTGCAGGTCCGGGTCCACGCGCTCGCCCGCAGCCAGCGCCGTTATGGTGCCGTCCATGGCGGCCTTGATGGTGAGCACCTCGTCCCCCGGCACGGAGAAGCGCGCCACCGCTGCCTCCCACAGCGTGACGCCGAGCGCCCACAGATCGGTGGCGCGCGTGTGGTCGCCGCCGCCGAGGATCTCGGGCGCCAGGTAGCGCAGCGTGCCCTTGACCACGCCCACCTGCGTCGAGCGCTGCTGGCGGTCCGACGAGCGCGCGATGCCCAGGTCGATGAGGCGCGCTTGCCCTGACGCATCGACCATGACGTTGTTCGGCGAGATGTCGCGGTGCAGCACGTTTAGCGGGCGCCCGCCCTCGTCGGTGGCGCCGTGGATGACGTCGAGCGCGCTGGCGAGCTGCTGCCCGAGCGTGGCGACCGCGGCGGCTGGCAGCGGGCCCGCGCGTCGCAGCTCGTACAGCGTCTTGCCCTCGATCCACGCCACCACCAGCACGCCGCGGCCGTTGTCGACGAAGAAATCGAGCGTCTCGACGATGGCCGGGTGCTTGAGGCGCATGCCGGTGCGCGCCTCGTCGCCTAGGGCGGCCACCGAGTCGGCGTCGTGCCGGTGCGGAACCTTGAGCACCACGATGCGCCCGTCGACGTCGGTGCCGAGGTACACCGAGCCCATGCCGCCCTCAGCCAGCTTGCTGTCGATGCGATAGCGGCCGAGGGTCTCCATGGCGCTCTCGGTGCAGGGTTAGCAGGGCGCGCGCCCGCGGCCAACGCGGGGCGGTCACGTCAGCGCCCCAGGAGCAGGAGCACGCCGTACAGGCCGCCGCACACCGCGAGCACCGCGCCCACGCCGGCGGCGAGCGCCAGCGGCGGCACTTGGCGCGCGCGGCCCGCCGCGGCCACCAGGGCCGTCAGGATGGCCGCCGCGGCGAGGTAGAGCTCGGGCCACGGCGGGCCGGGCGCGTCGGCGCCGAGCTCCACGGGCAGGCGCGGGGCGCGCAGCAGATCGGA
>CAZONM010000635.1:0-2190 GCA_964580865.1 uncultured Myxococcales bacterium
ACGTGCGCGGCCGCTCACGGGGCGCCCTCGACCGCGGCCACGGCGCCCTCGATGGGGCGGGCGGCCGCGAGCCGGCGCACCTGCGCCACCACCGCGTCGCTGACCTTGCCAGCCACGTCTTCGAGCACGCGCTCCTTGAGGCGCTTCTGCTTGCGCTCGGTGTCGAGCACGGACTCCTCCTGCTTCTCGCGCATGCGCTCGAAGGTGGTGAACAGGATGGTACCCGTCTTCACGTCGAACAGCGTGGCCTCGATCACGCCCTCGGTCTCGAGCACGTTGGCGGGCGCGAACATCGGCCCCACCAGCGTCGCCCAGGTCCAGGCCCAGCCGCTCGGATACACGGTGTCGACGAAGCGGTGGCGGTAGAGCAGCAGGTAGTCGGCGCGGTACCGCGCGGCCAGCTCGCGCAGGCCCGCCAGGCTGCCGGTGGCGGGGAAGTCAGTCGAGACCTCGCTCACCACCTCGAACAGGCCGGTCTCGTCGAGGGTGCTGGCGAGCGCCCCAGGCACCCCCGCCAGCGGCAGCTCCTCATCCGCCCCATAGCCCTCGCGCACCGGCACCACGCCGAGCCGTGCCTTCTCCTCGAGGAACACCGGTGCCTGCAGGATGTCCTTGAGCTGCGCCTCGGTGAGGCCGCCCAGCGCGTCGCGCGCGAAGTGGTTCTCCGTCAACAGCGTCGGTCGGGCGGCGGGCGCGTCCGCGGCGGCCTCGGTGGCCAGCGCGAGCGGCGGCAGCGCGGCGTGCTTCTGCGCGGCAGCACATGAGCACGTTGCGACAACGGTGATGATGGCAAGGATGCGACGACACATGGTTCCTCCGGGCTCATGGGTGAGCGTGCCGGAGACAACGCAGCCGGCGACCACGGGGGTGTCGCCGGATCTTCATGGTTCGGTCACGGCCCGATGGGGCCCACCCGCGCGGTGCGCGGGCCGGAGAAACCGTTGAACCCGAAGATCCCGAAATTCAAGATCGCGGGGTCGAAGCGGCTCTGCGCGTCTGCGACACTCACGTCGAGAGCGAGGAACTCCGCCCCGCTGGCGCGTAGTGCTCGGCACCGGATGCCGGCTGCCCTGAACGTGAGCGTTATCGTGCGCGGCACCTCGTCGAGCACGTCCGAGAGGGCCTGGATCTCCCGGGATGGCGCCGGGAAGACGCCATCGTTGTACGAGCCACAACCGAGGTACGTTGCGCCTCCGTTCTCGTAGATGGTCGCGCCGATGAACCGCCGCGTCGCGACCTCCGAGAAACGGAGGTCGAACGTGAAGCCGGACTCGAGCACCTCGCCGGAGCCGTCGGCGAGGCCCGTCAGGTCCACCGGGACCGAGACCGTCGATCCGAGGAGCGCGAAGCTCATCGGCGCCGCGTACACGCACGCGTTGTCGTCGTAGCCGGCGGCGGTGATCTCGACGCCGGCTGGACCCTCGTCGAACACGCACGCGTCCGATCCGCCACCGCTCGAGCTCTCGACGGCGACGAACCAGGGCTCCGGCGGGCCGTCACAGAAGGAGTCGGCCAGCGTGTCGATGCTGCACAGCTCGGATGGCGGCTCGCTGCCGTTCAGGTCGCGGACGCGCCATTGCGGGCTGCCACCCCCGCTGACGTCGAAGGCCACGTAGCCGGCGACGAGGAAGCTCGGCGTCGGCAGGTCGCCGATCCGGTTCCACGACAGGTAGTCCGACGAGGTCTCGAAGTAGAGCGTGCCGTTGTGCTCGGTGATCGCCCAATACCGCTCCGCCACGTCGAAGGTGCGTGAGGTGCTGGTTTCAGCATCAGCGCCGCTCGCGTCGAGGACGCGTCCCACCAAGACGCCACCGTCGAGCTCGATGCGCACGGAGTGATCGTCCGACACCGGATCGAGGGCGCGGATGGCGAAGCCCACCGTGGCGCCGTCGGGCGTGAGCGCCTCGATATCGATGACCGCGGAGGTGTCGCGCACCAGCGTCGCGGCGCGCGCGAAGACCTCGACGTTGTCGCCCTCCATCACCAGCGAGCCGTTCTCGATGGCGGCGGACGAGCCGCTGCCGATCTCCAGCCCCCAGCGCACCGCGGCGGGCGCTGTGCCGACGTCGAACGCGTCGCGCACCGCCCACAACCCACCGCACGCCGCCGGGTCCGGTGGCACGACGACGCACGGATCGCCCTCACCTTCGCCCTCACCTTCGCCCTCACCTTCGCCCTCACCTTCGCCCT
>CAZONM010000636.1:0-2176 GCA_964580865.1 uncultured Myxococcales bacterium
GCGCGCGCGCCGCGCCGCCTGGCTCGAGCTGCCCGCGTGGCAGGCGTTGCTCACGCACCCCACGGCGGCGCGCGTGCTGGGCGCGGGGCGCCGCGCGCGCGAGCGCGCGTGATGTCGGCGCTCCTCACGATCCTCATGCTGTGTTGCGTGGTGCTCGGCGCCGGCCTGGCGCTTGGGGCGCTCTCCGACGTGCGGCACGCGCTGGTGTTGTGGCGCGCGCGTCGCACGAGCGCCGGCGCCATCGACCGCGCCGGCGCCAGCGTGGTCGACGTGCGCGGCCGCGTCCACCTGGAGGCGCCGCTCTTGGCGCCCGTGTCGGCGAAGAGCTGCGCGCAGTGGCAGCTGGTGGTGTCGCGCGCGCCCGTGAAGCCGGGGCAGCTGAGCGACGGCCTGCCCGACGTGGTGGTGCTACACGACGCGCGGCCCTTCTGGGTGGACGACGGCACCGGGCGCGTGCGCGTGGCCGTGCAGGGCCGGGCCATCCCGCTCTCGGAGGTGCGCTCCACGAGCCAGCCGCTCACCGCGCTCACGCCCGCGCTGGCGGCGCTCTTGGGCGCGCGCCTGCCCGTGTCGGCGGCCCTGTGGTGCCATGGGCGCGACGTCACCGTGGTGGAGAGCGCATTGTTTGCTGGCGACGAGGTGTCGCTCATCGCGCGGCGCGAGCACCGCGCGCGCCTCGTCCTCGAGCCCGTGCATGTGACCCTGGGTCGCCCGCGCGCGGTGGCCCTGCGCTTGGCGCTGCGCGCGGCCGTGGTGGCCGGGTTCGCGGGTGTGTTCTTCGCCGTCGCGCGGTGGCTGCGCTGACGGCAGGCGCCGCGCCGCCGATCAGCCGCGCCCGGCCGCCACCAGCACCGCCGGCGTCAGCTTGGCCGACGGCCCCACCTGGATGGGCTTGTCCTTCGGCTTCGGCAGCTTGGTGGGCTTGCGGCCAGGCTTGCCGGGCTCCTTCTTTGGCCCCGGGTCTTTGCGTCGCATACGCGGCGGCGGCGGGCCCTCGGTGGGCCGCACGCCCTCCTCGGCCAGGGCGCGCAGCTTGCCGTCCACCAATGACAGGAAGGCCTCGAGATCGCTGCGGGTGGCGAGCTGCGCCTCGATCCAGCGCAGCGGCCCCTTCTTGGGCGTCATCTCGTAGAGCGCGCGCGCGCGCTGCGACAGGCCCTGATCACGGTCGAGGTACGCGCCCACCTTGTCGCCCACGCCCACCAGGCCCATGAGCGGGTTCTGCGCCAGGTAGATGCCGCACACCGTGACCTCGCCGATGCAGAAGCGCGGCGCCCAGCCCGACGACGGGCCGTACCAGTACATCTCGGGGTAGAGGTTTCTCTTCTTCAGCTCCTCGAGGCATTCCTGATAGCGTGGGAACCTCGACGCGAGGATCTTCTTGAGCGACTCGTCGTCGGGGATGAAGTCCTTGTCCTTGAGCGGGCTCTTGGCCATGCGCGCCTCGATAGATTCCGGTGATACCGACAGTACCGGTGACAATGCCGGTGACAGACGAGAGGTCCAGGGCGCAACTTGGCACAGGGCGCGTGCGGCGTGCCAGCTTTGCGCGCTCGTGGCCGCCCTGGGGGCCGCGGCCTGCCAGCCCGTGCAGCCGGCGCCCACGCTCCGCACGGCGTCGGCGCCGGCGGCCGAGGCGCTGGTGCGCGCCCTGCTCGACGAGGCCACGGCCAAGGTGGCGCCCACGGGTCTGTGTGACATGACGGGCGACGGCAAGGCGCGCGCCGCAGCCTCCATCGGCATGATCGACGGCTACACCGTCGACCACAGCGAGCCCGCCTGGGTGGGCGCGGAGCCCTACTTCCGCGTCGACGTCACCTTGCGCCGCGCCGCTGGCGAGGAGCGGCGCTCGGTGGCGGTGCGGGCGCGCGAGGGTTGCGTGGAGCGCCTGTGGGGCGCGCCCCTGCCCGCCGCGCAGCGCCCCGAGCCCGACGAGCTGTCGCTCTGAGCGCTCACGCGCGGAACTGGCGCAGGTCGAAGCCGTGCTGCTCGAGCCAGCGGTATACCTGGGTGCGCGAGCGCCCGGTGGCGCGCGCCACGTCGCTGACCTTGCCCCGGTGCTGCGCCAACAGGCGCTGCAGCTCGTCCTTGCTCGGTGCCGGCTCTTCGCGCTTGGGCGCGCTTGGGCGCGGCGGCGGTGTGGCGGCGCGCGCGGGCGCGGCGGCGGCCCCCGGCG
>CAZONM010000637.1:0-2137 GCA_964580865.1 uncultured Myxococcales bacterium
CGCGCGCCGAGGCCGTGCGCGCGCTCGCGCGCGAGCGCGGCGACGCCGCCGCGGCGATCATCACGCCCTACCTCGACGACGACGAGCCCGGCGTGGTTGCCGCCGCCATCGAGGTGGCGCTGCCGCTGGCGGCGCTCGAGGCGCGCGCGCGCGCGCGGCTCGACGACATCCTCACCGACCTGCCGCAGCGCCACCTGGCCTGGCGGCGCGAGGTGGCGCGCCTGTTGGGCGCGCTCGACGACACGCGCTACGACGGGCCGCTGGCGCGCCTCATCGACGACGCCGACGGCACGGTGCGCGCGCTCGCCATCGACGCCGCCGGGCGCGAGCGCCACGCCGCGCACGTGCCGCTCTTGGTGCAACACCTGGCCGATCGCCGCGTGCGCGCGCGCACCATCGCCGCCTTGGCGCGCTACGGCGACGACGCGGTGGAGCCGCTCAAGGCGATCCTCGACGACCGCAGCCGCCCGCTGCAGGAGCGCATGCCGATCCCGCGCGTGCTCGAGGCCATCGGCACCGACGGCGCCGTGCACGCGCTGTTGTTCTCGAACCCCAAGGACGACGCGTACCTCCAGCAGCGCATCGCGCACGCGCTGGTGGGCATCGTGCGGCGCGCGCCGGGCGTGGCGGTGGATCGCAAGCGCGCCGACGAGGCCATCGGCCGCCGGCTGGTGGCCTACGACGCCTACGACGACGCGCTGCGCGACCTGGCGGCCGACCCGTCGTCGGGCTTGGGCCTGTTGCGGCGCGCGGTGCGCGACCGGTGCCTGCAGAACCTCGAGATCGCGCTCGACCTCCTGGGCATCCACCGCGGGCTCGACCGCATGCAGACCGTGTACGCGGGGCTCGCCAGCGGGCAAGAGGCCCAGCGCCACGACGCGCTCGAGCTCCTCGACGCGGCGCTGTCGGGCGACCCGCTGCGCGAGGACTTCCTGTCGCTGCTCGAGCGCAAGCCGGTGCCGCGCGAGCTGGGCGCGGCGCACGATCGGTGCCGCGCCTTGTGCCGCTCGAAAGACCCCTTGCTGCGCGCGCTCGCGCGCAGGAGCGTGGGCGTGCTCGGGCTCGCGGCCCCCGCCGAGGGGTACGCCAAGGTGGGCCCGGGCGCGCTCGAGCTGGAGGGAGCCGACATGCCGGACGCGCTCGTCGAACGCCTGTTCCTCCTCGAGAACGTCGAGCTGTTCGAGGGGCTCCCCACCGACGACCTGTCGGCCATCGCCGCCATCACCAACGAGCTGACCTTGCCGCCCGGCGCGTTCCTGTACCGCGAGGGCGAGTCGGGCACGCAGATGTACGTCATCGTCGAGGGCGAGGTGGAGCTGAGCCGCATGGGGCGCCCGGTGATGAAGCTGCGCACGGGTCAGAGCGCCGGCGAGGTCACCTTCCTCGACCGCGGCCCGCGCCCGCTGACCGGACGCATCTCCGAGCGCGGCTCGGCGCGGCTGCTCGTCATCGAGCGCGACGCGTTCACCGACCTGCTCACCGACCGACCCGGGCTGATGCATGCGTTCCTGGCGGTGCTCGCGTCGCGCATCCGCGCGCTGGTGGAGCGCGACGTAGTGGACCCCACCCGCCGGCGCGTCACCACCTCCGTGTAGGACGGCCGCGGGGCCGGACCGGCCGGCGCCGCGGCGCGGCGCCGGTGTCTCGACGAACCGCGGTCACACCGCCGCGAGTTTTCTTCCGGGACCAGGTATGCGAAACCTGGGCTGCATCAGCGATCCCAGGCAAGGTGACCGACGATGACGACGGCGCGCGAGAAGCTCTACGAGGAGGTGGTGGCGATGACGGCGACGCCGCCGGGCCCCCACGCCGACGCCGAGATGCGCAAGCTGATGACGCGCTACCGGGTGCAGACCAAGCCCGGCATCGACATCCCCGCGGGCGCCACGGCGCGCGACGCGCTGGGCGATCGCCTGCTGGCGCTGTGGCGCAGCGGCGCGGCCGACCTGTCGAGCAAGCTCGGCACCACCATCGACGAGTTCCGCATGCAGCTCAAAGGCGCCGGCGCGCCCTCGAGCCCGCCGCGTCCCGCGAGCAAGAGCCGTCCGCCCGTGCCCGCCGTCGAGGACGACGACGATCCCCCCGCGCAGCCGCCGCCGCGCATGCCCGAGCGGCGCCCGGCGCCGGCGCTCGCGGT
>CAZONM010000638.1:0-2135 GCA_964580865.1 uncultured Myxococcales bacterium
GCTCCCCGGGCTCCTGCCGCGCGAGCTCGCCCTGGCGGACCACGCCCCGGTGGTCGCCCGCGCCACCGCCGAGGGGGGCGGGCTCGCGCTCGAGCTGCGCGCCCGCCTGCCCGCGGCTGTGCCATTCTGAGGGTCGGGCGCGTCGCCAATGTCCAACCGCATCGGCTCCTGGGAGCTCATCGACCACTTCGCCACCGGCGGCGTGGCCGAGATCTACCGCGCGCGCGACACGCGCTCGGGCGAGATCGTGGTCATCAAGCGCATGCGCCCGGACCTCGAGTTCGACCCCGAGAAGCACGCGGGCTTCTATCGCGAGCTGCAGCTCGCGCTCTTGTGTACGCACAAGAACCTGATCCGCGGCATCGCCAAGGGCACGCAGAACGGCGCCGACTACGGCGTGCTCGAGTACGTCGACGGCCCCGATCTGGCGGCGGTGCTGGCGCGCGCCAAGGCCGCCCGGGAGGCCATCGCGCCCAACGTCGCCACGTGGGTCGCGGGCGAGATCCTCGACGGCATCGACTTCGCGTACCGCCTCACCGACGGCGCCGGTCGCGAGCTCGGGTTGGTACACCGCGACCTCACGCCCAAGAACATCTTCGTGCGCTACGACGGGCAGGTGCGCGTGGGCGACTTCGGCTCGTCGTTGGCGAGCAAGCAAGAGCCTGCCGAGGCGGTGGTGGGCACGCCCGGCTACCTGAGCCCCGAGCAGGCACTCCTGCGCCCCATCGACCACCGCAGCGATGTGTACACGGTGGGGCTCGTGCTGCAGGAGCTCTTGACGGGCGAGCCCGCCTTCGACCTCGGCGGGCGCTTCGGCGGCAAGAAGGACGACGCTGCGCTGTTGCGCGCGCACCAGCGCAACCTGCGTCGAGCAGTGCCAGCTTCGGTGCCCGACGAGCTGCGCATGGTGATCGAGATCGCGACCGAGCTCGATCCCGCCGATCGCTACCAGAGCGCGCGCGAGATGAGGAAGGGCCTGGCGCGCACCGACTACGCGCCGCGCGCCGACAGCGCCGCCGAGCTGGCGGCGCTGGTGCGACGCCTGTTCGCCGCCGAGCTGCGCGCGTCGCGCATCCCGGGGCTCGCGAGCGACGCGTGATCGCCATGGCGCTGGCCCTGGTGCTCGCCGCACCGCCCGACGGCGCGGGCGCCATCGCGCACCTCACCGTCGAGGGCGACGTGCGCGTCGAGGTGAGCGTGGGCGCCGCCCGCCCGCTCGAGGTGCAAGGCGAAGGTGTGGAGGTGACCGGCCCAAGCGCCGGCCGCCTGCGCATCGTGGCGCCGGTGCGCGCGCGCGGCGTGCGACCGGTGGCGCGCGTGCGCGTGGAAGGGCCCGCGCTCGTGGTGACGGCGCTGCGCGGCGCGCACGTCTCGATGGCGGCGGGGCGCCTCGACGCGCTGACGTTGGAGGTCCGCCAGACGTCGCGCGTCGACGCCGCCGCGCTGATCGTGAAGACGCTCGATCTCACCGTCAGCGAGGCCGGCCGCGTGCGCGCCCGCGGTGACGTCGTCAATGTGCGCGCCGAGCGCAGCGCGCAAGTGACGCTAGTGGGGAAGCCCAAGCGCCTCACGCAGGACGTGCGCGACGCCGCGCGCGTCACCGTCGAGCCCTGACGACGCCACGTGCCCCGCCGGCTACGGGTTCGACGCCAGCGTGGCCGGGCCCAGCGATCGCCCGCCGATGACGCGGCCCATGAGCGAGAGCGCCATATGGAGCGCAAGCGACTCGCGCGCGGCCTGATCGGTGGCTGCCAGCGCGCTCAACACCGCGCTGCCCGCGGTGACGTCGAGATCCCACGCGAGCTCCACGTCGGTGCCGCCGGCGACCGGGCGCACGCGCCAGGTCCAGCGCCCGGCGCCCGCCGCCAGATCCCCGCCGGTGACGGCCTCGGTGATGACGACGGTGCCTTCGCTGTCGTCGGTGGTGGCGGCGGCGGTCCCGAAGCTCACGCGCCCGCCGAAGGCCGCCACCGTGTATGACACCGCGCTGCCGGTCACGGCGACGTCGCGCACGACGTCGATGCGTTCACGGTAGCGGGCGCGGTCCTCGATGGCGGCGCGCACCTGCGCCACGGGCGCGGCCACCACCCGGCGCACGATGACGACGGGGAACCGACCCGGCGCGCGCGCCATGC
>CAZONM010000639.1:0-2133 GCA_964580865.1 uncultured Myxococcales bacterium
CGAGAGCAGCGATCGATGATGACGGCGAGAGAATAGGCCCCCTGCTCTTCTTCTTTTCCCGCATCTGTTCAGCCCCTCCTCGGTGACCCACGGAAACGTCAGGAGAGCCTTTTTTTGTCCATCGCCGGCGCCGCGGATCCAGATCCGGGAAGGTCTTCGGCTCCACCGGAAAAGCAATGGTGTTCTCACGAAGAGAACGCGCGTCGAGCGCCTACAGCGGAGGTCAGGTGCGTTGATGGTCGCCGGGCTTGGTCCTTGCCACGATCCCTTCGTCGCGTCCTCGGCCCGTACCACGAGGTACGGGCCTGCGGTGCTCCTCGGCCTCGTGGCAAGTTCCTTCGCCGGGCTCGATCAACTCACCTGACCTCCGCTGTTGCGCTCGCGTACCACCCAAGCTGAGGAGAGCGCTGCCATGCGTAGCCTGATGACGTTCGTTCCCTTGATCCCGTGCGGTCTCATGGTCGCGGCCTGCGGCGGCAGCGACGCCTTCACGCCCGTCACCACGGGCAAGAACCTCAAGGTCGCCGCGCTCACCGCCGAGGAGGACTGCCAGACCTGCGTGCCGAACTTGCTCGAGGGCGTGCTCGGTCGACAGACGCCGTCGGAGCTGAAGGCCGGCATCCTGTCGGTGGAGCTGCTGCGGTCGCCCTTCGACACCGAGCCGCACGTGCTGCTGCAGAACGACACGCCCGTCGAGACCGACCTGGTGGCCGGCGCCACCTTCGTCGACGTTGACGTGGGCTCGATCCCGCCGGGCACCTACCCGCTCATGCGCGTGACCTTGGCCAACACGCGCTTCACCGTCGACGCCACCGCGCACGTGCCGTTCTCGGGCGGTGATCACGCGGGCGATCTGGCCGTCGATTACGCGCTGTCCGACTACGACGACGCCGAGCTCGGCCCGCGCGCGCAGGGCGAGTACCACGCCGACTTCGACTCGCCCGACTTCCGCATGCCGCTCGACTCGTCGCAGCCGGTGAATTGGCCTGCCCCCTACCCGGGGGCCGTCGTCGACACCTCCGGGGGGCAGTACCGCGTCACCTTCCTGAGCCCCGAGGCCGTCAACGTCAACCACAACATGCCCCAGGCCGTCGACGTGGGCGTCACCTTCCACATCGACGACTCGTTCGCGTGGGGCGAGCGCGACGGCAGCGCCAACGAGCTCGGCACCTTCGACCTGTCGCCGAGCCCGCTCGAGGGAGAGATGCCGGTGTCGCTGGGCATCAGCGGGTTCTCGATCCAGGTGCTGGCGGTGGCCGGTGAGCCCGTGGGCGGCGAGGAGGAGGCACCCGGCGAGGAGGCCGCTGCCGGCGAAGAGCCCGCTGGTCCCTGAGTCAACCACAGTTCCGTGGGTGCGCTGGCGCCGGGGCCCCTTGAGGGGGCCGCGGCGCCGGCGCGCGTTCGTTGTGATCCCGTGCGCACGCGGCGCCGATCAGCCCTGGACGAGCTCCACCCGCGCACGGTGTTTGCCCGGCGCGGCCCTGAGCTTCTCGTCGCAGGTCAGGAGCGGCGCCGCGAGGGCCTCTGCGAGCGCGACGTAGGCGGCGTCGTAGAACGTGTAGTTCCCCCGAAGCTCCCACATGCGCGATAGGAGCGGCGTGTGCGCGTAGCGCGACAAGGGGAGATCCTCGAGCGCGCGCAGCGCGAGCTGCGCGCGGCTCGGCGTCAGCTCGCGCGCACGTTCGTAGCGACGCAGCACGTGCCCAACCTCGATGTCGAGCAGGTGCGGAGCGCCGATACCGCCTGGAGCGGCGCGGATGCGATCGCGCACGAGCTCGCCGGTGGTCGTGTCGAGCAAGAGCTCGAGCGCCGCGGAGGCGTCGAGCAGGATCACGCGTCGCGCTCGGCGCGCACCGCTGCAGCCGGCGACTCCCGCAAGCGGACGCGTCCCTGGTGCGAGATCCGCTGCAGCACTTCCTCGAGCGACGGGCGACCCGCGATGGCCCTGAGCTCGGCGCCCAGATAGTCCGACAGGCTCATGCCCGCGGCCGCCGCCCGCGCACGGAGCACGGCGTGGACGCGATCGGGGACGTTTCTGACCTGGATCATCTTGCTCATGCGGAACACATTATCTGCATGTGATCCGCATGTCATCGACCTACTCGGGATCCGCGCCGTCGCACCGCCCCGCCG
>CAZONM010000640.1:0-2129 GCA_964580865.1 uncultured Myxococcales bacterium
CACCCTCGCCCTCGCCCTCGCCTTCACCCTCGCCCTCGCCTTCACCCTCGCCCTCACCCTCGCCCTCGCCCTCGCCCTCACCCTCGCCCTCGCCCTCGCCCTCACCCTCGCCCTCGCCCTCACCCTCGCCCTCGCCCTCTCCTTCACCCTCGCCCTCGCCTTCACCTTCACCCTCGCCCTCGCCTTCACCTTCACCCTCGCCTTCACCCTCGCCCTCGCCCTCGCCGGCGGGCGGGCACGCCGTGAGCACCATCAGCGCGGCGACGGGTAGCAAAGTGAGCAGCGTCTTCAGCATGAGCGGCCTCGTGTCTGTAAGCGTGAAAACCGACCGGACGCACGCGTAGTCGCATGGCGAACAGCGCAGTGGAAGTAGGAACGTCAAGCCCAGGAGGCAGTCCGCCGCGCAGCGGAGAGCGCGCGCGGTCGTTCCGGGCAGCTTCACCGCGCCGTCGTGCCACACCCAAACCGGGGTAGCTTGCTCCTCACGTGGCACTGGCCCCATGAACCTCGCGTTCCTCACCACCTTCGTCACGCTCGCGCGCGAGCAGAGCTTCACCAAGACCGCGAAGGTCCTGCACATGACGCAGCCGGGCGTGTCGCAGCACGTGGCCAAGCTCGAGGAGCACTTCGGCGTGGTGCTCGTCGATCGCGACGCCGCGAGCTTCCAGCTCACCGAGGCGGGCCGCCGCCTGGTGGACCACGGCGCGCGGCTCCTCGACGAGGCGCGCAACCTGCAGGTGCAGGTTGCCGCCGACGATCCCCACGCGGGGCTCTGTCGCTTCGCGAGCCCAGGCGCCTTCGGCACGCTCATGTACTCGTTCCTCCTCGAGCTGAACCGGCGGCACCGCGCGCTGGTCATCCACTACGTGTACCGGCCGAACCCCGACGTCATCGCCGCGGCGCTCGACGACACCATCGACGTGGGCTTCGTCACCGTCGAGCCCGCGCGCGCCGAGCTCGCCTGGGACGTCGTCGATCAGGAGCGCCTGTGCCTGGTGGTGCCCCGCGACGCCGAGGTGCGGGGGCTCGACGACCTCGTGCGGCTGGGCTTCGTCGGTCACCCCGACGGGGCGCACCACGCCTCGCGGCTGTTGCGAGCGAACTTCCCGGGGTTCTCGGGCATGGAGCAGCTGCCGCTGCGTGCGTTCAACAACCAGATCCTGCGCATCCTCGACCCCGTGGCGCTGGGCTTCGGCTTCACGGCGCTCCCCGAGGCGGCGGTGCACGCGTTCGCCAAGCGCGACGCCGTGCGCACCCTGGCGCTCGAGCACGACGTGGTCGATCCGGTGTACGCGGTACAGCGGCGTGGGCGCATGCTGCCGCGGCGCTTCGAGACGATCCGCGCCGCCTTTCGCGAGCACCGCGCCCGCCCCGCGCCCTGACCGGCGCCACGCGCGTCCTATTCGGTGAGCGCGTCGGCCCTCGTCACGGCGCGCAGACACCAAAGCCCGACGCGTCGGCCACGCACTCGAGCCCCGCGCCGCACACCGCCAGGTAATTGCGTGGCGAACACAGAGCACCCTCGCGCCCTACGCAGCCGCGGAAGTCGCCGGCCTCGACGCACGCACCGCCGAGCCCCGCGCAGTCGACGATGGCGGGGTCGAGGAAGAGGAAGTCCGCGCCGCCGATGCCGCAGATGGCGAGCAGATCGCCGTCGCACCCCATGCCCAGGTCCGCGCACGTCGACGGGGCTGGCGCGCAGCGCTCGGTCCAGCCGTCGAGCGTGCAGGAGTAGCCGGGCGCGCAGCCGACGAACCACGCGCTCGGCCCGCGCAGGATGACGTCGGAGCCCGCCAGGCACGCCGCGCCGTCACCCTCGCCCCAGCACTGCCCCCGAATGGCCGCGGGGACCTCGCCCGCGGCGGCGGGCTCCACGCAGGTGAGGGTCGGCTCGTCGTAGGGCTCGCCGTCGCGGCCCACGTACTCGGAGGTGCAGTCTTGGCGCCGCACGCTGTAGCCTGACTGCGGCGAGGCGCGGCCGCAGAAGATGATGTCGTCACCGTCGCAGGTGGTGGCGAACGTCGTTGGGCTGCACTCGTCGACCTCGCCCTCGCCTTCGCCCTCGCCCTCGCCTTCGCCCTCGCCCTCGCCTTCGCCCTCGCCCTCGCCCTCGCCCTCGCCCTCGCCTT
>CAZONM010000641.1:0-2127 GCA_964580865.1 uncultured Myxococcales bacterium
GCGCGCTGGTTAGGCGTGCGCGCCACGGCGGCGCGGTAGCGCTCGAGCGCACGCGCGGCGTCGCCGTCGGCCAAGGCGGCGGCGCCGTCGGCGATGGAGGGCTCCACGCGCGAGAACAGCGGCCGCTCGTCGCCGGCGTGGACGTCGGCGGCTGCGGTACCGGCGGCGAGCGCGAGGGCGAGCAGCGGGATCATGGCGCGCCTCCCGCGCCGCGGCGCCGCTCGCCCATGAGCAGCGCCGCGAGGAAGAGCGCCACGGCCGCGCCCGCGGCCAGCGCGGTGCGGTCGGTGTGCTCGGTGCGCACGCGCGTCTCGAGGTCGCGCTTCTCGAGGCCGGCGATGCGCGCCTCCACCTCGCGCAGGCCCAGGTCGGCGGCGTTGGTGCCGTCGACGAAGCGCCCGCCCACGGTGGCGGCGACCTTGGCGAGCGCGTCGGCGTTCATGCGCGACATCACCGTCTGGCCCTTCTTGTCTTTCAGGTAGCCGCTGGCGGCGCCCGTGGTGGCGTCGATGACGGGGATGGGCTCGCCGAGCGCCGAGCCCACGCCGATGAGCACCACCTCCACGCCTTCGCCCTTGAGCGCGCCGGCCACCTCGTCGATGCCACCGTCGTGGTCTTCGCCGTCGGTGACCACCACCAGCACGCGGCCGGCGCTGGCGCTGCCGCCGCTGGTGCTGGCGCCGTCGTCGCCGTGGCTCTCGGCCTCGGCGCGCAGCGCGTTGAGCGCTACCTGCAGCCCCGCGGCCAGCGCCGTGCCGCCCTGGGGCACGCTCTCGGGCGCCAGGCCGCGCAGGAACAGGCGCACGGCCTCGGCGTCGGTGGTGAGCGGGCATTGCACGAAGGCGGTGCCGGCGAACGCCACCACGCCCACGCGGTGATCGGCCAGGCGCGGCAGGAACGCCGACACCTCGGCCTTGGCGCGCTCGAGCCGATCGGGCAGCACGTCGCGTGCGCGCATGGAGCGCGACACGTCGAGGACGAAGAGCACGTCGAGGCCCTTGTGGGGCAACAGCACCGTGCTGCTGCCCCACTGCGGGCCCGCGGCGGCGAGGACGAGCAGCGCCAGCGCCACCAGCGCCAGCCCGCGCCGCCACGCGCGCTTGGGCACCGACACGCCGAGCACCACCGCGGGCACGAGCCCCGCGTCGACGAGCGCGGCCAGGCGCCGTGGACGCGCGCGCTCGTCGCGCAGCCACAGGAGCGCCAACAGCGGCACCAGCGCGAGCGCGAGCAACAGGAGGGGCGAGGCGAAGCGCATGGTCACGGCACCGGCGACGCGCGCCCGAGCCAGAGCGCCGCGGCGAGGGCGCCACACAGCGTAGCCACGACGAGGAGCAGGGGGGCGAGCGGGATCTTCTGGCGCACGGGCGGCGCGCCGTCGAGCAGGCTGCGATCGAGGCTGTCGAGGACCTGTTGGAAGCTGCTCTTGAGCGAGGCCGCGTCGGTGGCGAGGTAGAACGTGCCGCCGGTGCGCGTGGCGATCTTCTTGAGCAGGTCGGGGTTGACCGGGATCTCCACGGAGACGTAGCGCGGCTGGCCGAACAGGTCGGTGCCGTCGGGGTACGGCACCTGCCCGCCCTTGCCGACGAGGATGGTGAACACCTTGACGCCGAGCTCGACGCCGAGGTCGGCGGCGCTCTCGGGCGCGATCAGGCCCGCGTTGTTGTCGCCGTCGGTGAGCAAGATGACGGCGCGGGTCTTGGCGCGGCTGTCCCGCAGGCGGTTGAGCGCGGTGGCGAGCCCGTCGCCGATGGCGGTGCCGTCCTCGATGACGCCGATGCGCAGGCCCTCGAGCACGTCGCGCAACAGGCCCTTGTCGTGCGTGAGCGGCGCCTGCGTGAAGGCCGCGCCCGCGAACACCACCAGGCCCACGCGGTCGCGCGGGCGCACCAGCACCGCATCCTCGATCACCTGCTTGGCGACGAACAGGCGATCCTTCGGCTGGAAGTCGGCGGCGCGCATGGACCCCGACAGGTCGAGCGCCACCACCAGGTCGATGCCCTCGGTGGTGGCCGGGTCGGGCTCGCCGAGCACGCGCGGGCCCGTCAGCGCCAGCGCGCACAAGAGCGCGGCGGCGGCGCCGAGCGCGAAGGCGACGCGCAACCACAGCGCGCCCGGGCCCCTCTG
>CAZONM010000642.1:0-2126 GCA_964580865.1 uncultured Myxococcales bacterium
ACGGCACCGAGGCCGCCGGCCTCGGCGGACACGGCGCCGCCGTCACCACGGTGGTGGCGCCGGGCTTCCCGCCGGCGCTGGTGGCCGACCTGGCCGCCAAGGCCGGGCTCGTGGCCGTGGACGGCGGCTTCGAGGGCGACCGCAAGGCGGCCGCGCGCTTCGTGCTCGCGCTCAAGGAGGCGGCCGTGGCCCGCGGCGTCGAGGTCACGGCCATGGTGCCCGAGGCCGAGCGCGTGCGCGTGGCGGTGCAGGCGGAGCGCTGAGCGTTCGGCGGCACCGCGCGACGCGCCCGGCGACGGGCGGCGCAGTACCATGCGCCCGTGACAGGTCGCACCGGACCGGGGGCGCTCGATCTCAACGACGCGCGCGCGCTCGCGCGCTCGGTCGCGTTCGTCTGGCTCGTCACCGCCCTCCTGGTGGCGCACCCGCACTTTCGCGCGGTGGGCGAGGCGTACCTCGACCGGCTCGGCCTGCCGCATTGGCTGATGTGGGCCACGTGCGCGGCCGAGCTGGTGCTCGGCGCCGTGGTCGCGCTCGCGCGTCCCACGTGGCCGCTGTGCTGGGCGCAGGTGGCGCCCGTCGCCGCCTTCACCGTGATCCTCGCGGCGCTCGAGCCGATGCTGCTCGCGCACCCGTTCGGCGTGCTCTCGAAGAACCTGCCGCTCGTGGGCGCGCTCGTCGTGGCCACGATGGCGGCGCACGACGGGCTCTCGGCGCGCGCGCTCTGGCTTTTGCGCGTGGCCATGGCGCTGCCGTGGATCACCGAGGGGCTGATCCCGAAGATCCTGTTCGTGCAGGAGCTGGAACTCGAGGTGGTGCGCGCAAGCGGCCTGGTGCCCATGGACGCCACGGCGTTCTTGCACCTGCTCGGCGCCGCGCAGCTCGCCTCGGGCGTGGCGGTGCTCGTGCTGCGCGGGCGGCCGCTGGTGGTGCTCTTGTGCTTGCAGACGGCGGCGCTTCTGGTGCTGCCGATCCTGGTGGCGCAGCACGACCCGCTCCTGTGGGTGCACCCGTTCACTCCCCTCTGGAAAAACGTGCCGATCATCGTCGGCACCATCGTGGTGGCGCGTCGATGCTCTATCTCGCGGTGAAGACCGCCCACATCCTGTCGGCGCTGCTGTTCCTCGGCGCCGGCCTCATGACCGCCTGGTACAAGGTGCGCGCCGATCGCGCGCGCGACGCCAAGGTCATCGCCTGGTACGCGCGCGAGATCGTGCTCGCCGATTGGATCTTCACGCTGCCCTCGGGCGTGACCCTGCCGCTCACGGGCGTGTGGCTGGCGACGCTGCTCGGGCAGCCGCTCACGCGCGGCTGGGTGGCGCTCGGCATCGCCTGCTACGCGCTCGCCGGGGCCCTGTGGGTGCCGGCCGCGTGGCTGCAGCTGCGCATGCGCCGCTACGCCGAGGCCGCGGCCCGTGACGGCACCGCGCTGCCCGACGCGTTCCATCGCGACAACCGCGTGTGGCTGGCGCTGGGCGTGCCGGCGTTCGCGGTGGCCATGCTCGCGCTGTGGATCATGGTCGCGAAGCACGCGGCGTTCTGACCGCTACCGCTCGAGCAAGAACACCGTCTCGACCTCGATGGTGCCGGCGAACAGGTCGAGGGGCTCGACCGCTGCCACGCGGTAGCCCGCGTCGACGAAGGCGCGGGCGTCGCGCGCGCCCGCATCGGGATCGCAGGCCACGAGCGCCACGCGCGGCGCGCCCAGCGCGGCCAGCGCGGGCCCGAGCTCGGCGAGCCCGCGCTTGGGCGGGTCGGCCACCAGGCCTGCCACGCCGCGCTGCGCGTAGCCCTGCAGTTGCGGCAGCGCGTCCTCGACGGCGCTGGGCAGCGGCACCACGCCCGATCCGGGCACCAGCGTGCTCGTAGAGGCGGCGGCGCGCTCCACGGCGATGACGCGGCCCGCCCCGGCGTCGACGAGGGCGCGGGCGAAGCCGCCGGTGCCCGCGTACAGGTCGAGGAAGGTGGCGTCGGCCAGGCGCGCGGGCGCGTGCCCCTCGACGAGGAAGCGCGCCACGCGGCCATAGAGGTGCGCGGCCAGCGCGGGGTCGGGCTGGGCGAAGGCGTCGACGGGCGCGGGCGGGCCCCCGTCGAGCGGCGTGAGCGCCTGCGGTCCCGCGGCGCGC
>CAZONM010000643.1:0-2123 GCA_964580865.1 uncultured Myxococcales bacterium
GACACGCCCGCCGACAAGCCCGCCGACGAGGCGGCCACCGCCGAAAAGCCCGCCGTGGCGCCCTCGATCGCCAAGGACGAGGAGCGACGGCGCCCCCGCCCGCGCCGCGACGAGAGCGCGGCCGAGCCCGCCGCCGACGCGCCCGACGGTGAGCCCAAGGTGTTCGCGGCCGCCGTCGACAGCGGCAAGAGCGAGACGCTCAAGACCCGCGGCGGCAAGGTCAAGTCGGTCGAGGCCGCCGACGGCGACGTGGTGGAGCGCGGCAAGGTGCTCATCACCTTCGACGCCGGGGGCAACGAAGACGACCTCAGCACGCTCAAGGAGCGCATCGCGTCGCTCGAGGGCATCGACGACGACGAGGCGCGCCGCCAGCTGCGCGACGCGCGCCAGCGGCTCGAGGCGCTGCAGGCCTCGTCGAGGAGCGTCCCGGTGGTGGCGGGCATGAGCGGCAAGCTGGCGGGCTTCGCCGTGGCCGTGGGCGACGTGCTGAAGCCCAACCAGGTCGTCGGCCGCATCAGCGACGCCGGCGGCTCCACCAAGGTCCGCGTCGCCGTCGATCGGGCCACGCGCGTGAAGCGCGGCGACAGCGCGACGTTGCTGTTGCGCGGCGGCGGCGAGGCGACCGGCACCGTGAGCTCCACCAAGGGGCGCATCGTCATCGTCGACACGGGCGGCACGGCGGCAGAGAACGTCGACAGCGTGCGCTTCTGACCTCGCCGTACATGGCCGGCGCCGCAGCCCGTCCGCAGGCCACGCCGCGCGTCATGGTCCGACGAGGCGCGTGCTAGGGTGGTCGGGCGAGGGCCGGCACCATGGAGCTCAACGACATCCTCACGGTCGCGATCAAGGGCAGCGCGTCCGACATCCACCTGAAGGCCGGTCTGCCGCCGATGTTCCGCATCGACGGCTCGTTGGTGCCGCTGAAAGACGCCAAGCGCCTGTCGCCCGAGGACATCGGGCGCATGGCGTTCTCGATCATGAACAACTTCCAGAAGGAGAAGTTCAAGGACGACAGCGAGATCGACCTCGCCTACGGCGTGCCCGGCCTCGGACGCTTCCGCGTCAACGTCTTCATGCAGCGCGGCACCGTGGGCATCGTCTTCCGCGTCATCCCGTTCAAGATCCTCACGATCGAGCAGCTCAACCTGCCGAAGACGCTCGAGAAGATCGCCCACGAGGAGCGCGGGCTCATCCTAGTCACGGGCACCACGGGCTCGGGCAAGTCGACCACGCTGGCGGCGATGATCGACCACATCAACACCAACCGCACGGCGCACATCATCACGGTCGAGGACCCCATCGAGTTCCTCATCCGCGACAAGCGCAGCATCGTGAACCAGCGCGAGGTGGGCGTCGACACCAAGAGCTTCTCGCGCGCGCTGCGCTCGGCCCTGCGCGAGGATCCCGACGTCATCCTCGTGGGCGAGATGCGCGATCTCGAGACCATCGAGATCGCCATGACCGCCGCCGAGACCGGCCACCTGGTGCTCTCCACGCTGCACACGCTCGACGCGCCCGAGACCATCACGCGCATCGTGGCGGCGTTCCCGCCCTACCAGCAGAAGCAGGTGCGCCTGCAGCTCGGCTCGATCTTGAAGGCCGTCATCTCGCAGCGCCTGGTGCCGCGCGCCGACGGGCGCGGCCGCGTGGCCGCCATCGAGATCATGCGCGCCACCGCGCGCGTGAAGGAGCTCATCGAGGACAAGGACCGCACGAAGGAGCTGCACGACGCCATCGCCCAGGGCGTCACCTCGTACGGCATGCAGACCTTCGACCAGTCGCTCATGTTCCTGTTGTCGAACCACCTCATCACCTACGAGGAGGCGCTGCGGCAGGCCACCAACCCCGACGACTTCGCGCTGCGCGTCAGCGGCATCGGCGGCACGTCCGACAGCCAGTGGGATCAGTTCGACGCGACGAGCGGCGGCGTGCGCCCGGGCATGCGCCCCGAGCAGATGCAGAACCAGCCGAGCCTGGCGGTGCAGCAGCCCGGCGCGCCGGCGGGGCCCATGTACACGCCCGGCGTGCCGCACCCGGCGCAGCAGGCGGCGCGGCCCATCAGCCAGGCGGGGCAACCGCCGGTGCAGGGCCCGCCGCCGGCGCAGCGCGCCCCGGGCAACCCC
>CAZONM010000644.1:0-2117 GCA_964580865.1 uncultured Myxococcales bacterium
CGGGCGCGGCGTAGCGCGCGAGCGCCCCGCGCCAGGCCTCGAGCCCCGCGCCCTTGTCCTCGGGTGCGCGCAGCGACGCGAGCAAGCGTGCCGCGGCGTCGATGTGCAGCGCCTCGTCGTCGTCGACGAAGGTGCCGGCGGGCAGGCCCATGAGGCCGGCGCGCGCCGGCGCGTGCTCGCCGTCCACATCGGCGGCGCGCGCGCTCTCGTGGTGGAAGCGGGACTGCACCCACGAGACGCCGACGAGGAGGTCGCGCGGTACGCCGTGCTCGCGGGCAGCAGCGTGGAAGGCGGCGGCGAGCGGCCCCTCGGGCTCGGTGGTCTCCACGTGGTTGGCGCACGCCGTCGCCGCGAGGATGACGCCGAGGACCGACAGCCGTGCGCGCATGAGCACCTCCGCCTGTCTGGAACGGTACGAAGGTGTGTGCCGCAGCCGATATCGTCCCGCCTGCGGTCGGGCGATCGGTGGGGCCATCGGTCCACCGACTGACGGACCCCCCTCACCCCCTGCTCGGCTGGCGCCGCACGCCAACGCCGCGGCGGCGTGGCGCTGGCAAGCAGTCAGGCGGCGTGCAAAACGCGGAGCGCCGCGCGACGGCCGTACGCACCAAGGAGGGCGCCATGGACCGCCACCGCCGACTCGATGAGACGCGCCAGAGCTGGGACCATGCCACCCGCCTGCACAACGCGCACAAGCGCGACCAGGCCGCGTTCTTGCGCGCCGGCGGCTCGACCCTGTTCCCCGAGGAGCTTGGGCTGCTCGGCGACCTGCGCGGGCGGCGGCTGCTCCACATCCTGTGCAACAGCGGGCAAGACACGCTGAGCCTGGCCGCGCGCGGCGCTGCGTGCGTCGGCGTCGACCTGTCGGGCGAGGCGGTGGCGTTCGCGCGCCAGCTCTCGTCGGACAGCGGCATCGCCGCGACCTTTCATCAGGCGGAGGTGTTCGCGTTCCTCGAGGGCGACCTCGAACGCGCACCGCTCGACGTGGTGTTTGGCAGCTACGGCTTCCTGCCGTGGATCGACGACCTCGCACGCCTGTTCGCGCTGCTGCGCGAGCGCCTGGCCCCCGGGGGGCGCGTGGTCATGGTGGAGTTCCACCCGCTAGCCTGGTCCTTCGACGAGCGCTTCCAGCTCGCCGACCCCTATTTCGCACCTGGGCGAACCTTCTCGCAGCCGGTGAGCGACTACGTGGGCGAGTCCGGGGGGGCACTAGCCCCGTCGGGCTTCCTGGCTCGCGAGGCGGCGCCGAATCCGCACGCGGCCCACGCCTTCCAGCACACCGTGGCCGACATCGTGACCGCCGTCCTCGACGCGGGGCTCACGCTGGAGGCGCTGCGCGAGTGGCCGTACGCGAACGGCTGCCGCCTGCATGCGGGCCTGGTTCCCCTGGAGGGCGCGCGCTTCACGACGCCGCCGGGGGTCCCGAGCCTGCCGTTGATGGTCGGCCTCGCGGCGCGCCGCTGACGAGGTGGCGCTCGCGATGCTCGTTCCCGCGTCGTCGCCGCGCGCCTATTCGCCGCGCACGCCACCCGTGCCGATGCCGATGGCGCTCGCGTCGCCGGCCGCGCTCCTCGCCTCGATGACGACGTGCACGCGGCGGATCGAGAACGACGGCACGGCGCTCGACTCGACCGTCCATGCGTCGTTGTCGAGGCTGCTCTCGAAGAACAGCGCGCCGCCGCTCTCGCGAATGCGCCAGTAGTACGGCTCAGGCGGGTAGGCGGTCTCGACGAGGGCGCCCACGATCCCCGAGCGAAAGGCCCCGCCCACGAAGCCGAGCTGCGCGCGCCCACCGCCGTTGCGCACGATGGCCAGCGCGTAACTGGTGCCGGGCTCGAAGTTGGTGATGGGGTCCACGCGCAGCGTGACCGCGCCGCCGGTCAGGTCCCACTCGGCGAACGTCGCCACCGAGCACACCGACGCCCCCCCGGCCGGCAGGCTCATCTGCAGCGAGCCACCCTCATCAACCGCGCAGCCGCCGAGCTCCGAGACGAGCCACTGGCCGTCGATGACGCCGTCGTCAAAGTCGTCGGTCAGGCTCGAGACGGGCTCGCCCTCGCCTTCGCCCTCGCCCTCGCCCTCGCCCTCGCCCTCGCCCTCGCCCTCGCCCTCGCCCT
>CAZONM010000645.1:0-2109 GCA_964580865.1 uncultured Myxococcales bacterium
GTGCCGAGCCTGCGCGCGGCTGTGGCCGGGCCCTTGCTCGACGCGGTCACGGCGCTCAACGGCGACCCGCGGCTCACGGCCGCAGAGCCCGACTGCGCCCGCGATCCGCTGGTGGCAGCGGTCGGCACGCGGTCGCCCGACGACGCCATCGCCGTGGCCACGGCGCGCGCCGCCGAGCGTGTCGCGCTGGGCGCGCTGGTCGACGCGGTCTTCGTCACCGGCATGCGCGACTTCGGCGCCGACACGCCCGTGGGCCTGGTGACCGTGGGGTGGCTCGAGCGCCTGAAGGTGTCGCTGCCCGCACGCTTCGCGGCGGTGGAGGCGCTGCTCGTCCCGCCGCCCGCCGGCGTCGACGCCGGCGATGCAGGGCAGGGCGGTCCCGCCTTCGGCGGCGGAGCCGGGGCGGCGCCATGAAGATCACGGCGAACCAGATCACCGTCGCGCGCATCCTGGCGCTGCCGTTCTTGGCCTGGGCCCTCATCGTCAGGCCCGAGCAGCCTTGGATGTGGGTGGCGTTCTTCGTGGGCGTAGTGGTCGGCGCCACCGACTTCGTCGACGGCTGGCTGGCCCGTCGCCAGGGCCCCACGGTGCTCGGCTCACTGCTCGACCCGGTGGCCGACAAGCTGTTCATCGCCATGCTGCTCCTGCCGCTGGTGGCCCACGGCGAGTGCCCTGGCTGGGCCGCGGGCGCGCTCTTCGTGCGGGAGCTCTTGATCACGGCCCTGCGCACCTCGCTGGCGGTGCGCACGCAGACGCTCAAGACCAGCCAGCTCGGCAAGCTCAAGACCGTGGTGCAGATGGGCGGCGTGGCCGCGTACTACTTCGCGCTCTTCATCAAGCCCGTGGAGTGGATGCCGCGCGTGCAGCTCGCGTGCGCCGTGACGATGTCGGTGGTGGCCGTGGGCGTCGCCCTCAAGCGGCGCGGCTTGCCGCCCGCGTGGCTCGTCGGTGGCGCCGTCATGTGGATGGCCATCGCGGTC
The DNA here is from genome assembly GCA_964580865.1 of uncultured Myxococcales bacterium. Taxonomy (GTDB): domain Bacteria; phylum Myxococcota; class UBA727; order UBA727; family VGSZ01; genus JACOUT01. Next base: position 981 of record CAZONM010000645.1, read on the forward strand.
GCGAGCTTCTGGCTCGAGCCGCTCGAGGCCGCGTTCTGGATCTTCATGGTGATGGTGGGCCTCACGTGGGTGAGCGGCGCCGACTACCTGTGGGGCGCGGGCCGGCGCATCCTGGCGGCCGGCCTCAAGGCCCACGACGCCACGCGCGTGGTGTGGTCGGCGGCGCACGGCTTGGCGCTGGTGCCGCTCCTCGATGAGCACCCGGCGCTCGTGGTGGCCGCCATGATCAGCCTGTGCGCCGAGCTCTCCTACGGCGGGGTGGACAATGCCGTGGCGGCTGACCGCGCGCGCTTCGCACGCTCGAGCGTGGTGCCCTCGACCGTCATGGCGCTGGCTGTGGGCGTGTGTGGCTGGGCTGAGCTCTGCGACGCGCGCACGCTCGGGTTCATGGCGTGGGCGCTGGCCGCCGTCTCCGGGGCGTCGTTTCTGGTCGCGGTGGTGCGCGAGCGCGCCGTCTTCTTCGCGCCCGACCGGCCGGCGGCGGGCTGACTCCCGCGCCGCGTGCGGGGCGATGGCAGCTACCCGGCGCAAGAAATCCCGGTCAAAAACTTTGGGGCGCGCGGTTCCTCCGGTACGAAAGAGGGGACGGACGGAGCAAGGAGTCCCCATGCGGCATACCTGTGAGCACTGCGCGACCCGCTACGAGATCCCCGACGACCGCGTGGCCGGCAAGTTCGTGAAGGTCCGATGCAAGGTCTGCCGCGCCACCATGCACGTGGTCGGGCTGCGACCGCTCGACGCGGCGGCGCGCGACGGCGCGGTCTGGTGGTGCGCCATCTTCGGCACGCCGCACGGGCCCTATCGCGAAGACGAGATCGCCTCGCTGGTCGCGAGCGGCGACGTCCATGCGCGCACGCGCATGTGGTGCGCGGGCATGACGGGCTGGGAGCGCGTGTGTGAGTCGCCCACGCTGGCGTGGGTCTACAACGACGTCATCGCGCGTGTGGCGACGGACCCGCGCACGCTCGGCATCGGCAACGTCTTCGATCGCGCCGCGCTCTTGAGCGACGGCGCGGGGTACTTCCCGGACCCCACGCTCAAGAGCGGCATCGTGGTGCTCGACGACGCCGCGCAGCGCGAGCTCGCGCGCCTGGCGGCTCGCCAGGGGCGCGAGGCGCCGCGCGCGCGC
>CAZONM010000646.1:0-2108 GCA_964580865.1 uncultured Myxococcales bacterium
CGCCGCACGCGACGTCGGTGGCAACGACCAGCGCGTACCGCTGCGCCGCCGCGAGCGCCGGGCGCGCGCGCGCGAACGCCAGGCGCCGGTCGGCGCTCCACCCGTGCTCGAGCGCCACCTCCGGGAACCCCGCCGCCTCGTCGAGCGCGAACGCCGCCGGCGCGCGCGCGTCGTCATCGAGGGCGCAGGAGAACGGCACGCGCATGCGCGCCGACGTCGAGAAGCCCGGTATCTCGGCCACCGCGCTCGCGATGGTCGACAGATCGAGACCCGGCAGGTCGACCTCGGGCAGGCGCGTGCGCCCGTCGTCGTCGAGCGCCAGGTCACTCGGCCAGGGGCCGCGCGTGTCGTCGAGGATCGCCATGGGGCCGTCGGTGACCGTGAACGTGGCGAGGCCGATGAGGGTCGAGGGCGGGACGCCCAGCGCCTGCAGGCGGTCGAGGGTCGGCGCCAGGGCAGCGCCGAGCGCCCCCAGCGTGGTCACGACGTCGGCAACGACCTCGGGCGTGCCACCGGGCACGCGGGCGCACGGATCGCTCGCGGCGTGCTCGCGGTCGGGCTCGGGCGCGCGCCCCGCCAACGTCAGCACGCACGCGAAGCTCGGTGAGGCCACCGCCGCGCGCTCGGTGCCGCGCAGCCCTCCCGCCCCGCCGCGCACCACCAGGGCGTAGCGCGCGCCCACGTCGAGGGCCGTCACGGGCTGCATGCGTGCGCCCCGGCCGTCGAGGGTGATCTCGACCTCGAGCCCCACGCGCGCGCCGTCATCGAGGCGCACCAGCTCCACCGCCAGTGGCACGCTCGCGCGATCGAGCTTGTGGGACAGCTCGAGCGCCAACGGCGTGTCGGCGCGCGCGCCGCCGTGCGCGCCCACGTACGCCAGCAGCGCCGCCCCCACGGCGTCGACGTCGGCGCCGACACGAGGCATGCCCGGGACCAGCGCCGGTGCGTCGTCGGGAAACAGCAGCACGCCCTCGGTGGGAGCCCAGCGCAGCTCGGGGCCGGTCTGTTCCTCGGTGTCGTCGGGGCGGCCGGCGGGCGGCGGGGCCACCGCCGCGACCGGCGCGTCGCACGCCGCGACCACCAGCGTGAACGCCGCAGCGAGGGCGGAGCTGTTCGCGGTCACGGTCCCGCCAGCGTGCACACGATGGCCGTGTGATCGAAGTAGGTGAAGTCGAGCACCGCGGGCAGACCGCCGGTGATGCCGGCGGCCGCGCAGCTGCCGTCGAAGGCGTCGCTCACCACGTGGTCGATGTTGACGACGTCGTCGTACGTGGGTGTGGCGTCGAAGCCGCACTCGGTGACGAAGTGGAAGGGCGTGCCCTCGGTGAAATCGTTCCAGCGCTCGGCGCTCTCGTCGAGGAGCGCGAGGCGCCCCGGGTCGGTGTTGAAGTCGCCGAGGATGAGGTTGCGCGCGCCGTTGGCCGCGGGCGCGCCGTCGAGGTCCTCGAACACCTGCTCCACTTGCCGGCGGCGGCACTCGGCGTCGTGGGCGGCCGCCCCTGACGAGCCGTGGAAGTTCACCACCGTGATCTCGCCGCCGCCGACGAGGTCGACGACGCCGCGGCCGACGCGCGATCCCGAGCCGCACTCGTCGACGCGCGCGCCGGCGAGCCCGTCGAGGCACACGTCCTGCGCGCAGCCACGGAAGGTGCCGAACGAGCGGCGCACGGCCAGGCACTTGTCGGGCTTGCCGAGGTTGCACGCCACTTGATAGCCGGCGCCTACCACGAGCTGCGCCACCGTGGGGTCGCCCGGCTGCCAGCCCTCGCACACGTAGCCCACGCGCGCGTCGTCAGGGATGGCTTCGCACTCGGGCGTGTGGAAGATCTCCTGAAACGCGATGAGGTCAGGCACCACGTCGGCGAGAAACGCCCGGGTGCCCTCCACCGCGGGGCGCCACGCGAGGCCGCTGCCATAGTACTCGGTGGTGATCTCCGCCTGCTCCGACGAGTAGCCGTCGTCGGGGCCGACGTCGTGCCGCGAGCCGCCGGCGCTGCCGGTGTTGAAGGTCGCCACCACGAAGGCGCCATCGTCCGGCTCACCCTCACCCTCGCCCTCGCCCTCGCCCTCGCCCTCACCCTCGCCCTCACCCTCGCCCTCACCCTCGC
>CAZONM010000647.1:0-2106 GCA_964580865.1 uncultured Myxococcales bacterium
ACGTCTTCACCGCCTCGCCGCCGATGAAGGTCTGGATGCCGAACCACCCGCACGCCACCACCGCGCGCAGGACGGCGGGCACGTTGGCGCCGAGGGTGCCAAACGACGAGCGCGCCAAGACCGGGAAGGGCACGCCGTACTTGGCGCCCGGGTGCGCGTTCAACAGGATGGGTACCAGCACGATCAGGTTGCCGAGCCCGATCGTGAACAGCGCCTGCCACCAGCTCATGCCCACGGCGACCAGGCCGCCCGCCAGCATGTACGTGGGGATGCAGTGCGCCATCGAGATCCACAGCGCCGCGAAGTTGTAGGTGGTCCACACGCGCCGTGCCTTGGGCACCGGCGCCAGGTCGGCGTTGAACAGCGGGCTGTCGGCCACGTCGGCGGGCAGCTCGGCCAGGGCTTCCTTCAAGAGCGCCGGATCATGCATGGGGCCCCTTTACACGTGTGTCTTCGTGCCCAAAAGACACGGTGCCAGAGGATCGAGAGCACCCTATGAGCGAGTCTCCCCGTTCGGCCGACGACATCGCCACCTTGGCCGACAAGATCAAGCACGAGAGCGCCTTCGTCGACGCCGCGCTGCGCGAGGTGCAGAAGGTCATCGTCGGGCAGCGCACCATGATCGAGCGCGTGCTCATCGGCCTGCTGGTGCAAGGCCACGTACTCCTCGAGGGCGTGCCCGGCTTGGCCAAGACCCTCACGCTCACCACGCTGGCGCGCGTGCTGCGCCTGTCGTTCGGGCGCGTGCAGTTCACGCCCGACCTCTTGCCCGGCGACCTCACGGGTACGTCGATCTGGGATCCCACCGAGCGCCGCTTCGAGCCACGGAAGGGCCCGCTCTTCGCCAACCTGCTCCTCGCGGACGAGGTCAACCGCGCGCCCGCCAAGGTGCAGTCGGCGCTGCTCGAGGCCATGCAGGAGCGGCGCGTCACCATCGGCACGGCGACGTTCGAGCTGCCGCGGCCCTTCTTCGTCATGGCCACGCAGAACCCGGTGGAGCAGGAGGGCACCTACCCGCTGCCCGAGGCGCAGGTCGACCGCTTCCTGATGAAGACGGTGGTGGGCTTCCCCACGCGCACCGAGGAGCGGCAGATCATGGAGCGCATGACCGAGGGGCACGAGGCCGCCGCCGAGAACGTGGTGGGCCCCGAGGAGCTCGAGCGCGCGGCCGCGTGCGTGAAGCAGATCTACGTGGACGACAAGATCAAGCGCTACCTGGTGGACCTGGTGTTCGCCACCCGCGAGCCCGCCGAGGTGGGCGGCGGCAAGCTCAAAGACCTGGCGCCGCTGATCGCCTACGGCGCCTCGCCGCGCGCGTCCATCGCGCTCAACCTGGCGGCGCGCGCGCACGCGTTCCTGCAACACCGCGCCTTCGTCACGCCCGACGACGTCAAGGCCATCGGCCTCGACGTCTTGCGCCACCGCGTGGCGCTCACCTTCGAGGCCGAGGCCCAGGAGGTCGTGCCCGACGACGTGGTGCGGCGCATCTTCGAGGCCGTGCCGGTGCCCTAGGCCATGGCCGCGACCACCAGCGCCACCGACGACGAGGTCCGCGCGCTGCTCAAGCGCGTGCGGCTGGTGGAGCTGCGCACGCGCAAGACCGTGACCGCCGCGGGCCAAGGCGCCTACCACTCGCGCTTCAAAGGCCGCGGCATGTCGTTCTCCGAGAGCCGCGCCTACGCCCCCGGCGACGACCCGCGCCACATCGACTGGAACGCCACGGCGCGCCGCCTGCACGAGGAGAGCGCCGACGGCGCCGGCCTGTTCGTCAAGCAATTCGTCGAGGAGCGCGAGCTGACGCTCATCCTCGCCGTCGACCTGTCGGGCTCCATGAGCGCGGGCACGCGCCAGAAGAAGCGCCAGGTGGCGGCCGAGGCGGCGGCGCTGCTCGCGTTCTCGGCCTTGCGCAACAACGACAAGGTGGGGCTCTTGCTCTTCACCGATCGCGTGGAGCTGTTGGTGCGCCCGAAGAAGGGGCGCGCCCACGTCCTGCGCTGCGTGCGCGAGATCTTGGCGAAGCGGCCCGCGGGCACGGGCACCGACCTCGCCGCCGCATGCGAGGTGGCCACGCACCTGTCGAAGCAGCGCGCCATCGTCGCGCTCGTC
>CAZONM010000648.1:0-2096 GCA_964580865.1 uncultured Myxococcales bacterium
TGCAGATCCTTGACCAGAAACGAGGCCACGATCATGCGCACCCGGTTATGCATGGTGCCGGTGCCCCAGAGCTGGGCGTGCTCTCCGTCCGCGCGGAGCCGCTCCAGGGTCCCGACCCCGCGCTCCGTTCGCATCCTGAGCTCCAGCGTGCCGAGGTTCATGCGCTCGAGCGTCAGGCCGGCGCCGAGGCCCTCGATCACCAGCGGCGTCTCGCCGTCGCCGAGCGACACCCCGCGCACCGTCAGGTCCGCCGAGCCGGTCGTGTTCGCCGCCTCGCGCGCGATGGTGAGATCCACGCTCCCGTTCGCGCGACCCGTGATGGGCAAGCCCACCGCCGCGCGCAGCGGGCCAAGCCCGCGTCGCGCCCACAGGCGCCGCAGGCGTTGCCGCGATGCGCGCCACGGCGTGCCCATCAGCGCCTCGTCACCGGCAGGTGATCGAAGTCCATGGCGCCGAGCGGCGCCTCCGCCGCGAACAGGTCGCCGCGCCGATCGAGCGCGCGCGCCGCGGCGATGAGCGCGCCGAGCTCGGTGACGTCGTCGCGCCGGCGCACCTCGGCGGGCAAGGCGCGCCACTGCTCCTCGATGGCCGACCACTCGAGGTTGCGTACCCAGTAGCTGCCGCGCAGCTTCTCGGCGAACGACGACACCACCAGCGCGAGGCGGCTCGTGCCCGACGCCTCCGCGAGCGTGGAGCGTACGAGGCGCGCCCCGAGCTCCTCCTCGATCAGGCGGCTCGTCGTCTCACCCGGCGCCTTGGCGCGCACGCGCAGCCAGCCGATGCGGTCGGCGCCCGGGCGCAGCTTGATCTCGTAGAGCGCCGTCACCTCATGGCCGGCCCCGATCTCGCCCGCGTCCACGCGATCGTCGGCGAACTCGTGGGTCTCGAGCCGGCGGTTCTCGAAGCCGATCAGCCGGTAGCGCTCCACCCCGTTGACGTCGAGCTCGAGCTGGATCTTGACGTCGCTGGCGATGGTGACGAGCGCGCCGCCGAGGTCATCGACGAGGGCGGCGCGCGCCTCCGCCAACCGATCGACGTACACGTAGCGCCCCTGCCCTTCCACCGCGAGGCGCTCCATGAGCACGTCGTTGTAGCCGCCCATGCCCACGCCCACGGTGGTGAGCGCCATGCCGCGCTGCGCGCGCTCGTCGATGGTGGCGAAGATGGCGTCGGCGTCGGTGACGCCGCTGTTGGCGACGCCATCGGAGCACAGGATCACGCGGGTGACGTGGCCGTCGTCGGCGTGGGCCGCGGCGACCTCGTAGCCGAGCAACAGGCCGGCCTGGACGTTGGTCGAGCCCTCGGGGCGCAGGCCTGCCAGCGCCCCGCGCAGGCGCGCCTTGTCGGCCCCGCTGGTGGGCAGCAGCACCACGCGCGCGCTGGTGCCGTACACCACCAGCGACACCACGTCGTCCTCGCGCAAGCGATCGACGAGCAGACCGAGCGCGTCCTTGACCATCTGCAGGCGCTCGCCGCGCATGGAGCCCGACACGTCGACCACGAACACCAGGTTGGCAGGCGGGCGCGCCGCCTCGTCCACCACCTTGCCCTTCAGGCCGAGCACCAGCACGTGGTAGCCGCGCCGGTTTGGCGAGGGGAAGGCCTCTGCCACCACCGAGAAGGGCTCGGGGCGCGCGACCGCGGTGCGTGGCGGTGGGTAGTGGTAGCGAAAGCTGTTGACGAACTCCTCGACGCGCACGGCGCCACGGGGCGGCAGCGATCCGCCCACGAGCGCGGCGCGCGCCAGCGAGTAGGCCGCGGTGTCGACGTCGATGGAGAACGTCGACACGGGCGCGGCGCGCGTGTCGACGGTGGGGTTGGTGCCGTAGTGCTCGACGATCAGGGGTCCGTCGGAGCGCTCGTCGTCGACGCGACGCACGACAGGGAGATCCGCGAAGTCCCCGGGCGCCGAGGGCGTAGCTGCCGCCGGCGCCTCGGGCGTCACGGTGCCGTCCGCGCGCCACGGCTCCTCGGTGGCCGCGGCGCTCGGCGGCAGGGACGACGGCGCTCGCTCACTACCAGCGGGCTTGTGGGTGGCGCACGCCGGCGCCACGAGCGCAGCCGCGACCAGCGCGGCGCGCGCGACCCCGCGGTGC
>CAZONM010000649.1:0-2096 GCA_964580865.1 uncultured Myxococcales bacterium
CGGGATCGCTGCAGGCGCTGGTCGACGACCTGGCGCGCGCGCTCGAGGCCCGCGCGCAGCAGGAGCGCCTGAGCGGCGCGGTGGTGCTCGCCGTGGAGCCGGCTCGCGGCATCGACGCCGCGCGCGTGGAGCGGGCGTTCGTGCCCCGCCTCAAGCGGCGGCTCAAGGACGGCGGCGTGGTGGTGCCGGCGGCCGAGGGCGCGGTGCGCTGCCGCGTCACCATCTCCGAGGAGCGCGGCCTCGTGTGGGCCACGGCCCTGTGCGAGGGCGGCGCGCTCGTCGGCCCCACGGCGGTGGCGGTCAGCCGCGCCGTCGACAAGGAGCTCGAGGGCGCGCTCGGCGCCACCGTGACACCGGCGCAGACGCGCTTCGTGCTCGAGCGCTTGGGCGCCGTGGCGCCGGGCGCCCTCGACCTGGCGCTGGTCGACGTCACCGGCGACGGCGTCGACGAGGTCGCCGTGCTCGGCGCCGACGCGCTGCGCGTGTACGCGGTCGGAGGTGGCCGCCTTGAGCGCGTGGCGGTGCAGACGTTGCCGCCGGATCGGCGCTGGCCGCGCGTCGTCACGGGGTGGATAGCGCCCGTGCCCGGGCCGCGCCTGTGGCTCGTGACCAGCGCCGGGCATACGCTGTTGTGGGACGCCGCGCAGGCGCGCTTCGACGCCGCGCCGGCGGGCCTCGTGCCGCTGCGGGGCGCGCCCGATCCCGCGGCCGTGCGCGCCGTGATCGGTACCGCGCCGCTGCCGCCCCTGTCGGCGCGCTGGCGCTTGGGCTCGCCGGTGCTCGGGCTGCCGCTCACGACCATCGAGGACGCGCAGGTGAAGACCGGGCTTCCGGCTCTCGTGCGCGACGTGGCAGCGGTGCCTGGTCGGGCCCGCACCTGGGTGGCGGTGGACGAGCACGGCCAGCTCGTGTCCCAGAGCGGCGACGGCGCCACCGTCGCGCTGTCGGCCGAGCGCGTGGGCGATCGCATCGTGCTCGCCGACCTCAACGGCGACGGCGAGCCCGAGCTCGTGACCAGCGCGGCCAGCGCGCCTGGCGAGCCCGATCACCTGGTGCTGCGGCGCCTGGCCCCCACCGTGGCCTCGTCGAGCGTGGTGTTCAGAAGCCAGCTCTCGGGAGGGTCGATCGTCGCCGCCGGCGCCGGACGCCTCGAGCCCGGCGGCCGGCTCGAGGTCGTGCTCATCGAAGAGGTCGGCGATGACGCGCTGGCGTGGCGCCTGAGGTACGCGCCATGACGACTGCGCGCGGCACCGTGTTGCTGGCGCTCGCCGCGATGGCGCTCGGCGCGACCGCGGCGCACGCGCGCCGGCTGCCCGCGCCGGGCGGCAAGGTGACGCTCTCGCTGCCCGTGGAGCTGGTGGGACCCACCGCCGAGGCCCACGTGTACGCGCCCCTCCTCGAGCGCGTCAGCGACGACGACGCGGCCGAGCGCCTGGCACGCCCGCCGCTCAAGGGGTTCCCGCGGTGGCGCTCGTCGCTCGTGAGCGAGCTCGCGACCCCCGATGGCGGCAAGACCTGGCACGTGAAGGTCGAGGCGCAGTCGGTGAACATGGGCGACGCCCTGGCGCGCTGCTTGAAAGGCGACGGCACCGCCAGCTGGCCAGCCGACGCGCTACGCGCGCGCGGCGTCACCGTCGACGTCAGCGCTACACAGGGCGACGTGACGCTGCGGTTCTCGGCGCCGGTGGGGCCGCTGCCCGAGCTCCTGGCCGGGTGCGCGTTGCGCACGCCGCAGACCGGGGCCACCGGCACGTATGCGCTGTTCGGGCCCGGGCTGTTGCGCTGGCGCAACGCTGGCTTTGGGCCGCCGGCGCTGCTCGGCTCCATCGAGATCGTGGCGCCTGGCGCGCGTGCCGATCTGGTGGCTGGAGGCGTCGACGTGAAGGGCGCGGGCACGCTGCTCGCGCCCTTCCCCGACGTCGTGCTGCTCTTGCAGAGCGCCGAGACCCGCCGCGCCGACGTGCTCGGCCTCGCCGACCCCGGGTTCGGCGCGCGCGGCTTCCGCCAAGCGCTGCGCGCCGACCTGCTCGCGGCCGCCTACGCACAGGGGCGCGGCGCCGTCGCCGAGGGGCTGTTGCCGCCGGGCGTGGCGCCGG
>CAZONM010000650.1:0-2092 GCA_964580865.1 uncultured Myxococcales bacterium
CGCGCGCCAACAGCCAGTGGCGTTGGCCGACGTGGTGGCCGCGCTGGTGGCCGCGCCCGCGCTGCCGACGGGCGCCCACGCGCTCATCGGGCCCGAGACCATGAGCGCGCAGGACATCCTGCGGCGTACGGCGGTGCTCGCGGGGCGCGAGCTGCGCTTCGTGCCCGTGCCCGCGTTCCCTCGCCGCGTCGCCGGGCGCGTGGTGCCGCTCGTGACCCGCGCGGACGTCGAGGTGGCGCGCGCGCTGGCCACGGGCCTGGGGCTCGATGTGGTGGCGCCGCAGCCCGGTGTCTTCGCGCACCTGCCGCACGTGCCGCGCACCTCGTTCGATCGCGCGGCCATCGAGGCGCTGCACGACGATCGCGTGAGCGCGGCGCCGGCGCTCTACGAGGCGCTCCTGCGCGTGCTCCTGCCCGCGCGGAGGACGGGATGAGCGATCGCCCCCTGGCCGTGACCGCGGCGTGCGTGGTGGCGAGCCTGGCGTGGGTCGTCACCTTCGCCGTCGCGCACGGCCATGGCGCGGCCGCGCCGGCGCTGGCGGTCCTCGGTGTCGTCGTCACGGCCGCGCTGCACGTGCGCGTGCCCGAGCTGCGCGCGCTGTGGCGCCCGCGCCTGTCGTCGGCGCTGTGGGGCCTGGCGGCGGGCGGGGCCCTGGTGGGCGCCACCTACGCGCTGTTCGGGCCCGCGTGCGCGCTGGTCCCCGGGCTCGAGCGCGAGGTCGACGACCTGTACCGCGGTGCCCTGGGCGCGCCGCGCGTGGTGCTGGCCACTGTGGCCTTCGTGGTGGTGGCCGAAGAGGCCATCTGGCGCGGCGCGCTCCTCGGCGCGCTGCGCGCGGATCACGGCGCCGTGGGCGCCGTCGTGCTGTCGGCCGCGCTCTACGCCGCGGCGCAGGCGGGCGCCGGCTCGGTGGTCTTGGTGGCGGCGGCCTTCGGCCTCGGCGTGGTGTGGGGTGCCTTGGCGCTCGCCACCGGAGGGCTGTTCGCGCCGCTGGTCGCGCACCTCGTGTGGACGCCCATCGTGCTCGTGCTCGTGCCCCTGCGCCCCGTGGGGTGAGCGATCACGACGGACCGCGCGCTCAGCGCGTCACGGCAGCACCTTGATGGCCACCACGGTGACGTTGTCGGTGCCGCCGTTCTTGTTGGCGGCGTCGATGAGCGAGTGGCACAGCGCCTCGATGTCGTTGGCCTTGCTCAGGTCGCCGGTGAACGTGGTGATGCGCTCGGTCATCTCCGGGTCGTGCACCATGCCCGAGAGCCCGTCGGAGCACAGCAGGTAGATGTCGTGGGGCTGCGGCTCCAGGCGCGAGATGTCGACCTGCACCGTGTCCTTCATGCCGAGCGCGCGCACGATCACGTTCTTGTGCGGGAAGTTGTCGATCTCTTCCTGCGTGAGCTTGTGGTTCTTCAGGTAGTCGTTGAGCAGCGAGTGGTCCTCGGTGAGGAGCTCGAGCTTGCCCTGGCGATAGCGGTAACAGCGCGAGTCGCCGCAGTGGCCGATGTAGGCGCCGTTGTGCGTGAACAGCGCCGTGACCACGGTGGTGCCCATGCCGCGCTTGCGCACGTCGGCCTGGGCCGTCTCGTAGATGCGGCGGTTGGCCAGCTTGATGCTGGTGGCGAGGCGGTTCTCCTCGTACTTGAGCCCGCGCTCTTCCTTGAAGGGCCAGGTCTGCTCCTCGTCGGCGCTGGTGAGCTTGAAGAACTCTTCCACCGACTCGACGGCGATGGCGCTGGCGACCTCGCCCGAGGCGTGGCCGCCCATGCCGTCGGCCACCACGAACAGGTTCTCCTCCGGCACCAGCCGGTAGGAGTCCTCGTTGTGCGCCCGCTTCATGCCGACGTTCGAGACGCCGGCGGCCATCAGCTTCACGTCCGAGCCCTCTCCACTGCCCCCCGGAGGTACCCCACTCCCACCGGCGGCGGCAAGTCTGCGACAGTCCGCCGCGCCCATGAGCCCCGCCGTCGCCGCCCGCCTGCGCCACGCCCCCTGGGACCTCGCCGTGGCGCCCCTCGACGAGCCCGCGGGCGCGCTGCTCGTGGGCGACCTGCCGCTCGCGCGGCTCCAGGAGCGCGCCTGCGCGGCCGCGGGCCTC
>CAZONM010000651.1:0-2083 GCA_964580865.1 uncultured Myxococcales bacterium
AACGGGCGCAGCGCTTCGAGGGCGCGCGTGTGGCGCGCGTCGCGGCAGGCGTCGGCGGCGCCCACCAGCGCGGCGTCGAGCTCGCCGGCGTCGAGGAGCGCGCGCGCCACGTCGAGCGCCACCAGCCCCGAGCGCTCCTCGGCGGAGACCGTGAAGCCGGGCCCGCGCACGTCGAGCTGCACGTTGAGCCGGTTGGCGGGGATGTTCGGCATGCAGCCGAGCACGCCCTGCGCGGGCAGCGGCGGCATGGCGGCGTCTTGCAGCGCGCGCGCCAGCGCGCCGTCGTCGTCGCCACCTTGGAGCGCGAGCCGACGCGCCACGCGCGGCGCACGCCAACGCAGGCCCGGCGTGGTCACCGACACGTCGGTGCCCATGCCGACGAACACGCCCGTGCGCTCGCGCGGCAGCGCCTCGTCGGCGCGGGCGCCCAGCGCGGCCACGGCGCGCCGCCCGGCCTCGAACACGAGCAGCTGCTGCGCGATGGACTCGCGCAGGTCGTTGGGCGGGAAGCGCAGCCCGTCGAGCGCCACGCCGATGGGCTCATCGCCGCGCGCGCCCTGGCACGCGAGCGCCACCACCGCCACGGGGCGGGGCCGCACTTGCACGGAAACCGAAGTGACGAAACGAGCGGGCTCGTGCTGCTCCACCACGACGTGGGCGTTGTTGCCGCCGAAGCCGAAGGCGGACAGCCCCGCGCGCCGGGGGTGGGCGCCGCGCCGCCATGGGGCGCGCGCCGTCTGCACCGCGAAGGGCGCCTCGGCGCCCGCGCCGTCGATGGGCTCGAGGGAGCCCGGGTTTGGCGGCAGCTCCTCGCGCGCCATGGCGTCCATGAGCTTGAGCAGGCCCGCGCCGCCCGCGGCGGTGATGAGGTGGCCGAGGTTGCCCTTGAGCGATCCGAGGGGCACGGGACCGCGCGCGTCGCCGGCCGCGCGCCCGAATACCTCGCGCATGCTCGCGAGCTCGGTGGCGTCGCCGGTGGGGGTACCCGTCGCGTGACACTCGACGAAGTCGACGTCGGCGGGCGACAGCCCCGCGTGCTGCCAAGCGCTGCGCAGCGCGCGCACCTGGCCCTCGGTGGAGGGCGCCAGCAGGTTCTTGGCGCGCCCGTCGTTCGACAGGCCCACGCCGCGCAGCACGCCGTGGATGGTCTTGCCCTGGGCCACGGCGTCGTCGAGGCGCATGAGCGCCACCAGCGCACAGCCCTCGGCGGGCACGAGCCCGTCGGCGCGGCGGTCGAAGGGGCGGCTCTGCCCTGTGGGCGACATGGCGTGCAGCGCCGTGAAGCCCACGTGGAGGAACAGGCAGTCGGCGCGGTTGACGGCGCCCGCCAGCATGACGTCGGCCTTGCGCTCGGCCAGCGCGCCGGCCGCCAGGCGCAGCGCGTACAGCGACGACGCACACGCGGCGTCGAGACAGAAGGCGCCCGCGTCCAACGCCAATGCCTGCGCCAAGAGGTGCGCCGGCAGCCCCGACATGAAGCGGTCGCGCGCGTCGCCCAGGCCGCCATCGGGGGTGGCCCAGGGGGCGCCGAGCGCGCGCCGCGCGGCGCGGCCGAGCACGTCGTCGAGCGCGGCGCGCTCGCCGAAGAGCGTCATGGCCTCGGTGGGGAAGGAGAGGTTGCCGATCACGGCGCCGGCCCTCACGCCGGCGAGCGGCGTGGCGAACCCCGCGTCGGCGAGCGCGTCGCGCCCAGCGCTGCACAGCCACGAAAACAGCGGGTCGAGGCCGAGCAGATCGGCGCGCGGCAGCGCGAGCCCGGCGTCGTCGAGGGCGAAGCCCGTCACCAAGCCCGACCGGAGCGACACGGCGCGGTCGGGGCCGGCGCCCGTCACCAGCGCGGGATCGATGCGCAAGCGGTCGGCGCCGGCGTCACGCAGCGCGCGCCGCTGCTCGAACACGAGGTCGCCGAGCTGACCGGGCGTGAGCGCGCCCGGCAGCACGCAGCCGCGCCCGACCACGGCAATGGGGGGCATCGCGCGTGGCGGCAGCGACGTCACTGCGCGCTCCTCGCCTCGGGCGCGGGCCGGCGCGCGAACGCGCGATCGTCGGGCAGCCGGTGGAGCTCGACGCCGCCGAGCGCCAC
>CAZONM010000652.1:0-2062 GCA_964580865.1 uncultured Myxococcales bacterium
CGAACGCGCCCGCCACCGGGCCACCGCCGAGCGCGGACGCCGCGTCGCCGCCGCGTGCCGCGACTCCCGCGAGCGACGCGACGCACGCCACGATGACGAGGAGCACCACCGCGAGCCGCGAGGCCTCGGCGGGCAGCAGGCGGCGCGGCGCGGGCGCGAAGCGCACCCACAGCTCGCCGTCGTCGAGGGGCACGGTCAGGCGCTCGCCCTCGCATATCAGGAGATCGCCGACGAGCGCCCCGCCCGCGCCGAGGCCGCGCACGAGCACGGCCCCGAAGCGCGCGCTGCCCGCGGGCGGCAGCACCACGTGCTCGATCACGCGCGCGCCGTGGCAGCGCACCACCTCGATGAACGCACCGCGGCTCTCGGCCCCCTCGACGAGGGCGCGCACGTCGAGCGCGACGGCATTGTCGCCGTCGTCGTCATCGTGGCCGTCGCCGTCGGACGCCAGGAGCACCGCACCTCCCGCCACCTGCGCGAGCGAGCATGCATGCTACCGGGCCGCGCGCGGATCTCGCGCGGTCGCACACCTCCGTACCTCGGGGCCTTTTCAGCGCCGGCGCGATCTCCCAAACGTCGTTGGTGCCGCCGCGCCCGCCCCTCCCCATCGATGACGTGCTGCCCGCGCTCGTCGACGCGCTGGGCCGCGCGCCCGCCGCCGTGCTGCAGGCGCCCCCGGGCGCGGGCAAGACCACGCGCGTGCCCCTCGCGCTCCTCGAGGCAGGCCTGCTCGGGAGCGGGCAACTGGTGCTGCTCGAGCCGCGCCGCATCGCGGCCCGCGCGGCCGCGCGCGCCTTGGCGCAGAACCTCGGCGAACGGCCGGGCAAGACCGTGGGCTACCAGGTGCGCTTCGAGCGGGTCGCGAGCGACGCCACGCGCATCCTCGTGGTCACCGAGGGCATCCTCGGCCGGCGCTTCCTGTCGGACGCGCTCCTCGAGGGCACCAGCGTGGTCATCCTCGACGAGTTCCACGAGCGCTCGATCCACACCGACCTGGCGCTCGCCTTCCTGCGCGAGCTCTCGTCGGTGCGCGACGACCTCAAGCTCGTGGTGATGTCGGCCACGCTCGACGCCGCCGCCGTGGCGCGCTTTCTCGGCGACTGCCCCGTCGTCACCAGCGCCGGGCGGCCCTTCCCCGTCGACGTGCGCTTCGCCGACAAGCGCGACGAGCGCCCGCTCGACGAGCGCGTGGCGGGCGCGGTGCGCAACCTCGTGGTCGAGCCCGGCGACGACGGCGGCGACGTCTTGTGCTTCCTGCCGGGCGCGCCCGAGATCCGCCGCGCGCAGGATCGCCTCGCCGAGCGCGCGCTCGTCGATCCCCGATCGGGCGAGCCCGTCGACGTGGTGCCGCTCTACGGCGCGCTATCGCCCGACGAGCAGGACCGCGCCATCGAGCGCGGCGCGCGCCGCCGCGTGGTCTTGGCCACCAACGTGGCCGAGACCTCGCTCACGTTGCCCGGGGTGTCCGCCGTCGTCGACAGCGGGCTCATGAAGGCCGCGCGCCACGATCCCGCCTCCGACCGCGAGCACCTCGACACCGTGCGCATCTCGCTGGCCTCCGCCGAGCAGCGCGCGGGCCGCGCGGGGCGCCTGCGGCCGGGGCGCTGCGTGCGCCTGTGGACGCGCCTCGAGCACGACGCGCTCGCGCCGAGCTTCGCGCCCGAGATCGCGCGCGCCGACCTCGCGCGGGTGGCGCTCGACGTGCTCGCGTTCCACCCCGGGCCGCTCGCGCACTTCGCGTTCTTCGAGCGGCCGAGCGACGCGGCCCTGGCGCGCGCGCTCGAGCTGTTGGCGCTCCTCGGCGCGCTCGACGCGTCGCGGGAACGTCTCAGCGAGCGCGGGCGGCGCCTGGCCGAGCTGCCCATGCACCCGCGCACCGGCGTGCTGCTCCTCGAGGGCGCGCGCCTGGGCTACCCCGGCGAGGCCGCGCTCTGGGCCGCCGTGCTCGAGGACGATCGCGCCTGGCCGCGCGACGAAGCGCGCACGGCCACGGACAGCGACCTGGCGCTCATCGCCGAGCGCCGCCTGGCCGACGAGGTGCGCCGCGCCGCGCGCGACTTGG
>CAZONM010000653.1:0-2057 GCA_964580865.1 uncultured Myxococcales bacterium
GCGCACCGCGTCGGCGGCGCGCACCAGCACGTCGCCGACGCGGCGCTGGCCCGGGCCATCGGCCGAGAGCGCCTGCAGCGCGTCGTTGACGCCGGCCACGCGCCACGCGCGCACGGACGCGGGGTCGGGCGCCTCGATCTGCACCGGGACACGCGGCAGCGCGGGCGCGGTGTCGCCCTCGAAGAACACGCCGGGGCCGGTGCGGTGGCCTTCCACGTTGGCGCGCGCGATCACCGCGCCGAAGGCGTCGAGCGCCACGCTCTCGGCGCCGCGTCGCTCAACGCGCCCCGCCAGCACCTCGGCGCTCGCGAGATCCACCAGGAGGACCTCGGTGGGCGCCGATGGTTGCACGTGTCCGAGCAGATCGATGAGCACCACCGGCGGCGGCGGCGCACCGGATAGCGCAGGCAGGTCCGCCAGCGTCATCGCGCGTAGCGCGCCCCGCACGTACCGCGCGGAGCGCGCGAAGCCCTGCGCATCGAGGGTCGCGTGCAGCTCGCTGGTGGCGCCCGTGTCCTCGAGGATGAGGGTGCGGATCACGCGGCGATCGCCAGCGCCGCCGGCCACGCGCTCCTCGACACGCGCTACGGGCTCGCCGGCGAAGTAGAGCGTGCGCCGCGCCACGCTCGCGTCCTTGGCGCCGCACGCGAGCGCGAGCATCGCCACGCCCAGCGGGAGGCTGAGGGCGACGCAGCGGGACCGGCGCTCGTGGGGCGGCTTCATGCTACCGTCGCACCTTATGACGACGGTGGCCCTGGACGTCCAGGGCGGCGATCTCGCCCCCGACGTGCCGATCTCCGCGGCGGCGCACTGCACCACGCGGCCGGGGTGTCCGCGCCTGCTGCTCGTGGGCGACCAAGAGCGCATCGCCGCCGGGCTGGCGCAGGCGCCCCACGACGCGAGCTTGCTGCGCGTGGTGCATGCGCCGCGCTTCGTGCCCATGGACGCGGAGCCGCGCGCCGCGCTCGACGCCATGGACGACGCGAGCGTGCTGGTGGCCGCCCGCTTGGTGCGGGACGGTGAGGCCGACGCGCTGGTGTCGGCGGGCAACACGGGGGGCGTGGTGCTCGCCTGCGCGCGCACGTTCAAGCGCCTGCCCGGCGTGTCGCGCTGCGCGCTCGGCGCCGTGTACCCCACCGAGACCCGGCGGGGCGACAAGCACGACCCCTTCAGCCTCATCCTCGACGCCGGGCTCACCCTCGACGTCACCGCCGACGAGCTGGTGGGCTTCGCCGTCATGGGCGCCGCGTACGCGCAGCGCATCTCGCAGAACCCCACGCCGCGCGTGGCGCTGTTGTCCAACGGCACCGAGGCGGGCAAGGGCCTCGACGCCATCGTGGCCGCGCACGCGCGCTTGGCGGCCACGCCGGGCCTGTGCTTCATCGGCAACGTCGAGGGCATGGACATCCCGCGCGGCACCGCCGACGTCGTCGTCACGGGCGGCTTCGTGGGCAACATCGTGCTCAAGATGCTCGAGGGCGTGGCCGAGACCGTGCAACACCTGCTGCGCTACGCGTTCGACCAGAGCCTGATCAACAAGGCCGGACTGGCGCTGTTGGCCCCGACGTTGAGAGAGCTCAAGAAGACCACGGACTGGCAGCAGTACGGGGGCGCCCCCATCCTCGGCTTCGATCGCGTGTGCATCAAGGCGCACGGCCGCTCGAGCCCGCGCGCCATCAAGAACGCCGTCCGGGTCGCGTGCCGCGCCGTCGACACCGGCCTGGTGGACGCCATCGCGCGCGGCATGAGCGCCGCGACGTCGACCCCGTCACCGCTGGAGCTCGGGTAATAGCCGAGCCACCGCCACGAACGCCTCGGGGTAGCCCTCCTCGTCGGGCGGCGGCGCTTGCTCGAGGCGCGTCACTACGGTCGCCAGGGGCTCATTGGCCCAGCGCGCGCTCGCCACCGCCGGCGCGCGCAGGAGCCCCACGAAGCGCTCGACGACGGCGCCGGAGGGATCCAGCTCGAGGAGCGCGGCCGCGCCGGGCACCAGCTCGGCGTCCGCGGCCAGGGCGCGGCTCGCGAGCGCGTCGTGCGTCGCGGGCGGCGCGCTCATG
>CAZONM010000654.1:0-2048 GCA_964580865.1 uncultured Myxococcales bacterium
CCGTGATCTTCGACCAGAGCACCGCGCGCGGCTTCGTGGGCGCGCTCGTGGCGGCGGCCTCGGGCGCCGCGGTCGCCCGTCGACGCTCGTGGCTCGCCGAGCTGCTCGGCGAGCGCGTGCTGCCCCCGGGGATCTCGCTGGTGGACGATCCGTCGCTGGTGGGAGGGCTCGCGTCGCGCGCCTACGACGGCGAGGGCGTGTTGACCCCGCGCACCGTCATCGTCGACGAGGCCGGCGTGCTGCGCGCGTTCCTGACCGACGCCAGGAGCGCGCACCGCCTGGGCGCGCCCCTCACGGGCCACGCGGCGCGCGGCGCCACCTCCCTGCCCACGCCGGCGCCCACCAACACGCTGCTGGCGGGCGGGCGCGGCGCGCTCGATGACCTGGTCGCCGACACGCGCCGCGGCCTCCTGGTCACCAGCGTGCTCGGTCACGGCCCCGATCCGGTGACGGGCGACTACTCGCGCGGCGCGGCCGGCTTCTGGATCGAGGACGGCGCCGTGGCGTTCCCCGTCGACGGCCTCGCGATCGCCGGCCGCATGGTGGAGATGCTGCGCGGCATCGATCGCGTGGCCGCCGACGCCGAGCCGCGCTCGGCGCTCGGCGCCCCGTCGCTGCGCTTCGCCGAGCTGGCCATCGGCGGCCGCGGGAGCGCGTAGCGCGCGGCCCGCGCTAGGGCGTGTCCCGGAGGTACCGGCGCCGAGGGCCCCCTCCCAGTGAAACCATGGCGATACGACGCGCCTCCCCCGCATTCGGGAGAGGCCCCAATGAGCACCACCGGGGCTCCCCCGATTTCGGTGGAGCGGCTTGACGACGTCACGCTCAGCCCCGGAGGGGGCACGTCCGAGTGCCGGGACACGCCCCAGCACCACTTGGTCACTTCGTCCCCGTCGCGAGCGTGCGCCCGCCGGTCCGAGGGCAAGGCGCCGGCGAGGAGCGAAGCGAGCATGGTCTCCCCATGTGACGCGAGCACCGGAGCCGGCAACGCAGCCATCGGCCGGCGGGCGCGCGCGCAGCAGGAGGCGAAGTGACCAAGTGGTACTAGGTCAGCCGCCCTCGAGCAGCGCGGCCACCTCTTGCTGCAGGAGGCGCACCTTCTTCGGGTCGAGGCACGGCAGTTCCACGAGGTCGCCGCCCCCGGACACACCAAAGAGCGCATCGGCGACCTTGCGTTCGCGCAGCGCGGCCACGGCCTTCTCCTTCACGAGATCCTTGATCGTCTCCACGCCCTCGGCGGCGGTGGGACACAGCCGCGTCTTGAGGTCGGCCACCGCCACCCGCGCCCGCACCGAGCGCACCACGTCGGCGGGCGCCTTGCGGGCCACCAGGGCGTCGATCGCCGCGCGGCGCAACACCACGTTCTCGTCGCCGGTGCGCTCTTGCAGGCGGGCGTCCGCCGCGAGCTCCTGTGGCCATTCGAGCGCAAGCACGTCCACGGCCCGGTCGCGGGTGTCGGGATCGCCTAGGGCGTCGATGGTGTTCTGCAGCGCCGTGGCGTCGGTGCGCTTGGACTGCACCGCCGTGTGGTATTTCGTGAGCATGTCCTTGCGCCGCAGCGTGCCGTACGCGGCAGCGATGGCGTGACCGTAGGTCACCCAGTCGCCCTTCGCGAGCGCGCCCTCGCGCTCTCGCGCCTCGAGCGTGGCCACCACCACGTGCGCCTGGCCGGCGTCGATCATGGCCTGCAGGTCGGGCGTCCGCAGCTTCCAGATGGCGCCCGGTCCGAAGGCGGACGCGAAGCCCACGACGAAGACGATGGCGAACGCGGCGGGGCTCGCCCACACGCGGCGCACGATCTCATGGCCCTGCGGCCGCTCGATATCGGCCGTGTGCTCGACGGTGTGGTCGAAGGCGGGCCCGGCAACCGGCGACGACGGCGGCGCCGTGCGTGGCGCCGACACCGCGGGCCAGCCGGGCGCGGCGCCCGGCGACCCCTTGGGGCGCGACGCCCCCGTGGTCGGCTCGCCAGGGAAGGTGATGGGCGACGGGGGCAGCTGGGCGGGGGGCGATGTGGCGGACGTGCTGGGCGCCGTGGCGTTCCCACCGAA
>CAZONM010000655.1:0-2047 GCA_964580865.1 uncultured Myxococcales bacterium
AGCGGCGCGCGCGCTCCGCGATCCAGAGCGAGCCCGGGCGGGCGCGCCCCACGATCAGCTCGGCCTCGTCGCGCGCCGAGGTGTCGCCGTGCGCGACGCCGGCGGTGGCCGAGATACCGCCACGCATGCGCAGCTCGCGCGCGCTGCGCGCCACCGTGAGGCGCGCGCGCCGCGCGAACGCGAGCGCGCCGCGGGCCGCGCGCGCGTTGCCGAGGAACGTCGCCACCAAGCGCGTGCCGTCCACGGTCAGCTCACCGCCGAGGCGCGTGGCCAGCTCGTCGAGGTGCGCTGCCACCGGCCGCAGCATGGTGGCGGGCGGCGGGTGCGTGCCGGCGCTGTCGACGAGCTCGAGCACGCCCACCAAGACGGCGGACTCGGCGGTGCCCGAGGAGTCGTCGAAGGCGATGTCGATGGCGTCGCCGGCCTCGAGCTCGAAGGCCTCGTCGATGGACGCCGGCGGCGCTTCCGCCGGCTCCGGCAGGGGCGCAGGCGACGCCGGCGCCGGCTCGGTGGCGGCGACCGGCGGGTACGGGCCGGTGGGCGGCGCCGGGGCCTTGCGCCCCTCGATGGGGGTGCCGCAGTTGCGGCAGAAGCGATCGCCGCTCACGGCCTGCGCGCCGCAGGTGCGGCAGAAGGTGCTCGAGTGCTGCGGCCGGTTGCCGTTCACGCCCAGGATGTTCACGGGCGCCGGCGTCAGGTCGCGCACGCGCGCGGCGAGCTTGTCGCCCACCAGATCGCGCACCAGGTCCGCGGTCTCCTGCTCCTGGGCGGCGCGCTGGTCGAGGAGCTTGCGCAGCGCCGCCGCCACCTCGGCGAGGCGCCCGTAGCGGTCGGCCGGCTCCTGCGCCGTCATCTTGAGCACCACGGCGTCGAGCCCGGGCGGCACGTCCGACATCACCGACGAGGGCGGCGGCACCTTCTCGCGGATGATCTTCATGAACACGGCCGAGGGGTCGTCGGCGGTGAACAAGCGTCGCCCCGTGAGCAGCTCCCACAAGAGCACGCCGAGCGAGAACTGATCGGCCCGCCCGTCGAGCGGCTGGGCCTTGATCTGCTCGGGCGCCATGTAGCCGAGCTTGCCCTTGAGCAGCCCGCCCTCGGTGCGCTTGTTCTGCCGGTTGGCGGCCATGGCCACGCCGAAGTCGACGATCTTGGTGAGGCCGTCGTAGCGCACCATGACGTTGTGCGGGCTGATGTCGCGATGGACGATCCGCAGCGGGCGGCCCTGCGGATCGGACGCCTGGTGCGCCGAATCGAGGCCGAGCGCGGCCTCGCGCGTGATGGTCATGGCGACGTTGATCGGGAAGCGCTGCGCAGCGTCGTCGGCGGCCTTGGCGAGCGACGCCACGTCGACGCCGTTGATGTACTCCATGGCGATGAAGTACACGCCCTCCCACTCGCCCACCTCGAAGCACGCCACCACGTTGGGGTGGTTGATGCTGCCGACGATGCGCGCCTCGTCGAGGAATTGCGCGAGCTGGTCGGCCTCGCTGGCGAGCTGGGGCAGGAGGCTCTTCAAGATCACCAGGCGCTCGAAGCCGGCCATGCCGGTCTGGCGCGCCAGGAAGATCTCCCCCATGCCGCCCACCGCCAGGCGACGGATGACGTCGTATTTGCCGAAGACCCGCGGGTTCTCCGCCATCGTCGCGGCAGCTTACTGCGGAAGCAGCCGCGGGTGTCGGCGCCGGGCGCGTATCCGCCGCGGCACGGGCTTGACACCGCGCGTGGGTCCGATACGGATCGGCCGCGCGGGCTCGTAGCTCAATTGGCAGAGCAATGGACTCTTAATCCGGAGGTTGAAGGTTCGATTCCTTCCGGGCCCACCACGCACCACCGTGCACGTCGTCGACGCCCGCCCTCTCGGCGGGCGTCGTCGTCAGAGCCCGTCGATGCCCGCGCACGACGTGACCGGGCTGGTCAGGGCGCCCGCCGCCACGTCGCACACCTGCCCGCGCAGCTCGATGACGCCCGCGCCGCCGCCGCCGCCGCCGGCTCCTTGTCCGCTGTCGTCGCCGGCGGCGCCGCCAGCAACGCCGCCCGCGCCACC
>CAZONM010000656.1:0-2031 GCA_964580865.1 uncultured Myxococcales bacterium
GCCCACGCCGCGCGGCGTGCCCGCGCCCGCGCCGCGCCGGCCCTCGGGCCAGTTCGCGCAGGCGCCAGAGCCGCAGGTGCGCGAGGAGTCGAAGCCGCAGCCCACCGACCCGAAGATCGGCCGCATGGCGCCCCAGTCCGTCGACGTGACCGACGCCATCGCCGCGGTCTTCGACGCGACGCAGGATCTGTACCTCGAGCCGCGCTTGACGCCCGACAAGGTGGCCTCCACCATGCTCGACATCGCGCTGGCCCACATCCCGGCGGAGTCGGGCAGCTTCTACCTGGCGGACGTCAACGGCTACGAGCTCAGCTTTGCTGCGGTGCGTGGCCCGAAGGCCGATCAGTTGAAGCGCTCCGGCATGACGGTGCCCCTCGGCCAGGGCATCATCGGCTTCTGCGCCCTGGAGGGCATCTGCCTGTCCGTCTCCGACATCCAAAACGATCCCCGCTGGCTGTCGTCGATCGGCAAGAAGCTCGACTACCTTCCACGCGACACGCTGTGCGCCAGCGCCGAGAAAGACGGGCGTCTGTTTGGCGCCGTGCAGCTCATCAACTCGAAGAAGGGCTTCGACGCAGCGCACATGGAGGTGCTGCGCTTCGTCGGGCTCACGGCCGCCGCGCTCCTCGAGCGCATCGAGGCGTCTGCCTGACGTCGACGCGGGGGCGCCATGGGAGCTGAGTGGAACCTGCAGATCTCCGGCGGCGAGGTGCTCATCCTCGTCGTCGGTCTGGTGCTGTCGGTGATCTACTCCGCGGCCGAGACGGCGCTGTCGGCGCTGTCCGAGACCAAGGCGCGCGACATCATCGCCGCCGGGGGCCGGCGCGCGCGCCTCTTGCAGTTCTGGATCCGCAAGCCGCACGAGGCCATCACCGCCACGCTCACGGGCAAGAAGGCGGCCAACACTACCGTGGTGGTGGTGGCGGCGCTGGTCGCCGATCGGATGTTCTCGAGCATCTGGGTCGACGTGGCCGTGGCCGTGGCCGTGGTCACGCTCCTGCTGCTCGGTGAGCTGACACCGCGCGCATTCGCCAAGGCCAACGCCACGGCGGTCGCCCCCACGCTCATGCCGTTCGTGCTCGCGACCTACGTCGTCAGCTTCCCCATCGTGTGGTCGATGACGCGCTTCTCGGCCTTCCTGCGCCGCGTGGCCGGCGGCGCGGCCACGCGCGAGGGGCCCTTCGTCACCGAGGACGACATCGTGTCGAGCATCCAGCTCGCCTCCCGGGAGGGCGTGCTCGACAAGGCGTCGGGGCGCATGATCAAGTCGATCTTCGACATGGGCGACACGCTGGTGCGCGAGGTGATGGTGTCGCGCACCGAGATCTCGTGCCTGCCCATCACGGCCTCGCTCGACGAGGTGCTCGCCGAGGTGCATGAGAAGGGCCACTCGCGCCTGCCCGTGTACGACGACAACCTCGACGAGGTGAAGGGCTTCTTCCACACCAAGGACCTGCTCAACGTCTTGGCGGAGAAGAAGCCGTTCACCCTCAAGGATCACCTGCGCCCGGTGCTGTTCGTGCCCGAGCTGATGCGTGTGAGCGACCTGCTCAAGCTGTTCCAAAAGAAAAAGACGCACCTGTCGGTGGTGGTCGACGAGTACGGCGGCACCGCCGGCATCGTGGCCTTCGAGGACGTGCTCGAGGAGATCGTGGGTCCCATCCACGACGAGCACGACGAGGAGCAGGCGCCCGTCAAGCGCCTGGAGGACGGACGCCTGTTGGCCGAGGGGCGCACCAGCCTCTACGAGATCGGCGAGGCGCTCGGGCTGCAGTTCCCCACCGACAGCGGCTACGAGACGCTGGGCGGCTTCTTGATCGCGCGCACTGGCCGCATGCCCAAGCGCGGCGATCGCGTGGCCTTCGCCGGCCACACGTTCGTCGTGCGCGACGCCGACGAGAAGCGCGTGGCGCGCGTGGAGATCGAGGCGCAGCGCGGCACCCAGCCGCCGAGCGGCGTGGGCGAGCGGCGCGAGGTGAGCGGCCCCACGCCGGCCGCGCCCGCCGACGCGCGCGCCACGGAGGCGCCGCC
>CAZONM010000657.1:0-2025 GCA_964580865.1 uncultured Myxococcales bacterium
CGTCGAGCACCAGCGTGATGAGCGTGACGTCGCTGGCCTGGATGTCCTCGGCGTCCATGCCCGCGGCGCCGGCGATCACCATGCCGCCGAGGTCGCCCGACAAGAGCGCCGCCGACTGCGCCGAGAGCGTGCCCTGCTGGGCGGCGCGCGTGTGCAGCGCCGCCACCGACAGCGCGCTCGCGCCGGTGCCGGTGCCGTTGTTGTTGCTGTTGTTGCTGTTGTTGCCGTTGCTGTTGGCCATGGCGTGCTCCTCTTTCACAGGGTGACGGGATCGGTGGACCGCACGATGTGCATGCCGGCGCGCTTGAGCTCGTCGAACGCCTGCTCGGCGATGCGCGGGAAGTCGAGCGACGGCGGCAGCGGATCGAGCGGCGGCGGCGGCACCGGGCTCATGCAGTCCTCGAGGATCCAGATCTTGTCGATGAGCGCCGGGTCGGTGGCGGCCACGTGCGCCTGCAGATCGCGCAGCGTCGAGAGCACGCAGTGGCTCTTGGCCTGCCCGAACACATAGACGCGGTCGTACTCCATCAACAGCCGAAAGAACGGCGCGTTGAAGGCACCCACGGTCTGCGCACCGAGCTGCTTCACCTCGGGGCTCAGCACCGAGTAGTTCTCCGTCATGGCGTGGGTGCCCTTGGTCTCGAAGTGCGTCTGCGCCGTGCGCGCGATCGCGTGGTAGATGGCCGCCTCCATCAGCTCGGGTACCAGCGCGTGCGACAGGCCGCCGAGGAGCGTGTGGTAGGGCCAGATGGTCAGCACGTACTTGCCCGTCTCCTCGAGGCGCTTGGTGTACTCGAGGCACTCGCGCGGGTGGATGAGCGGCACCCAGCGTCCCGCGCGCACCTCCTCGTGGAAGATGGGTGTGAACGGCGCGGGGTGCTTGCCGTCCTTGTCCACCCAGAAGGCCGGGTGGAAGATCTGAAACACGCGATGCGTGTCCATCGAGAAGTGCAGCCCCGTGAGCTTGTCGAGGTGGCCGTAGAGCCAGTCGAGCGTGCGCCGCGTGTCGTCGACGGCGCCGGGCACGAACAGCGAGGCGCCGGGCGTGCAGAAGCCCACCTGGCAGTCGATGCCGAACGCGGCCACGCGCACGCGGTCGCGCGCCGCCGGCGTGATGCCGAAGCGATCGGCGGCGGCGCGGGCCTCGTCGGCCACCAGCGCGGCGCGCTCGAGGTAGAGCGAGCCGATGGCGCGCTCGTCGTAGAACTTGGGTCTCGGCAACATGACGTGCTCCTTCACGATCCGGCCAAGCGGATCGTCAGCAGGGCCTGCGGTTGCACTACGACCAGCGAGCCCCCAGGCCCGGGGAGGAGCTCGGTCGTCTCGTCGATCCACTCGCGCGTGTCGGGGAAGGTCGCGCCCTCGCACAGGCGCCCGTGATCCACCTCGAGCGCCATGACGCCCGCGCGCGTGGGCGCGAGCACGCGTCCGCGCGCGAGCGCGAAGCCGCGCACGGTGCCGAGCATGGGCGAGGCGTCGGGCTCGCCCGCGGTGTGGGCCACGGTGCGGCCCTGCGCGTCGACGAGCGCCAGCGCGTGCAGGCGGCGCCCGGCGTCGTCGGTGGCCAGGCCGAGCAACAGGCGGCCGTCGGCGCCGAAGCTCACGGCAGCGTCCACCAGCGCGCCGGGCGCCAGGTCGGGGGGCAGCGTCACGTCGCGTACGCCGCGCGCGTCGAAGCGGAAGGCGAACAGCGCGCGACCCACGCGATACAGCCCGAGCCCGCCGTCGTCCGACGAGAACAACAGCGTGCGCCCGCGCAGCAGGCGGCCCACGCGCGTGCCGCGCTCGTGGTGCAGCAGGACGTCGTCATGGGCGAGGAACAGCCCCGCGCGACCGGCGGCGGCCACCGGCGCACCGAGCGCGAGCGCGGCGCTGGTGCGCTCCACGGTCGCGCCGCCCTGCACTTTCACGAGCTCGGCCGTGTCGTCGAGCGGCCGCGCCACCCAGGTGGCGTCGCCGGCGATGAAGAAGCGCAACCCCGCGGGCCGCGCGCCGCGCCACACCACGCCGCCGTCCTCGCGCACG
>CAZONM010000658.1:0-1997 GCA_964580865.1 uncultured Myxococcales bacterium
CATGCGCGCGACGGCGGCCTCGATCTGCGTCGCGCTCACGATGAGATCGGCGGCCGCCAGGTCCTCGAGCACGGCGGCGGCGAGCTCGTGGTCGCCGAGCGCGGCATGCGCCTCGCCGAGCAGGGTGGCCACCACGGGGTCGCCGCGGGAGCGCCCGAGCTCTTGCACCAGCACCAGGCGCGCGTGCTCCAGGTTCCGCGTGCGCGCGGCGGCGGCGCGCTTGGGGGCGAGCTTGGGCGACACCGGGGTGGCGAGGCCCTGGGCGCCGCGGGTGCGGATGACGGCGGCGGCTAGCGCCACGCGCACCTCCTCCTCGTTGAACTTGCTGCCAGCACGCAGCTCGTAGTCCACGGCGCGTCGCTCGAGCTCGGCGGCGTCGAGGCGCGCGCGCGCGAGGCGGGCCACCTGCTCGTAGTCGCCGGCCTCGAGCGCCTCGCGCACGGGCGGCGCGTCGATGTCGGCCACGCGCGGCGCGTGCTCGTAGTAGCGAAGCGGCATGCCGCACTCCTGCGCGCGCGCGGCGGGCGCGAGGGCGGCCGCGGCGAGCAGGGCGGCGAGCGGGGTAGCGAGCGTGACGTGGCGCATGGTGAACCTCGCGGCGCGATGCAGGCTGAAACGCACGGACCCCATTGTGGGCTTCCCGGTTCGCGCCCGTTGCGGCGCGGATCACCGCGTGCGCGCCGGTCGTGCGCTGCGTCATGCCGCGGCGTGGCCAGCGCTCAGCCGCTGCTCGGCTCCGAGCCCGGGATCACGCTCGAGCCCGTGACCGGGATGGGCCCGGACAGCTCATGGAAGCCCCCCTCGGCGGCGGCGGCGGCGGGCTCCACCGTTCGCGCGGGTTCGGCCGCAGGCGGCGGTAGCGGATCGGTCTCGTAGAGGAGCAGCGTGCCGCGCGCGACCTCGAGCTTGGGCAGCGCCGGGCACAGCGTGTCGAGCACCTCGGCGAACGACGCGAAGCGCTCGGCCGGCGGGTCGCGCGTCATGCGATCGAAGATGTCGTCGACGGCGGCGGCGGCGGCGCCCAGCTCGCCCTTGAGGCGCGGCGTGGCCGAGGGCATGGGTGAGCGCCGGCCGGGCAGCTGCCCGGTCAGCATCTCGTAGAGCATGATGCCCACGGCGTAGATGTCGGAGCGCTTGGTGGTCTCGCCGCTGTGCAGCTGCTCGGGCGCCATGTAGCTCGGGTTGCCGCGGCCCACGTACACGGGCGGCGCGCTGGTCTGCGGGCTCTCGGCGGGGCGCTCGGCCACGCGCGCTACGCCGAAGTCGGTGACGCGCACGTTGCCGGCCACGTCGAACAGCACGTTCTCGGGCTTGAGGCAGCCGTGCACTACGCCGCGGTTGTGGGCGTGCTCGAGCGCGGCCGCCGTCTGCAAGAGCGCGCGCAGGCACACGCCCACGGGCATGAGGCCGCCGGGGGCGCGCGCCATGCGCGCACGCAGCGAGCCGCCGGCGGCGTCGTCGAGCACCAGCGTGGGCGCGTCGGCGGCGAAGCTGACGTCGATGACGCGCAGGATGTGCGGGTGGTCGAGGCGCGCCTGGCTCATGACGGCCTCGCGCACGCGTCGGGTCAGCTCGTCGCGCGGCACGTACGACACGAGCTCGTAGATGTGCCGCACCTCCTTGAGCACCACGGCGCGATCGAGCACGGCGTCGCGCGCGCGATAGACGGTGCCCAGGCTGCCGTGTCCCAGCACCTCGCCGCGCTCGAAGCGCTCGACCTCGACGTGGCCCACGGTCATGGGCGTGGGCTCGCGCGACACGAGCACGTGCATGCCGCCGTGCGATGGCGCGCGGTGTCGCCGCGACGTTCGTCTGGGCGTTCCCGCAGGTGATGCGCGACGGTTTCACATGGTTCGGGCCGGAGGAAGATGCGGTGCAGGGTTTTCATGACGTCGTGTTCCCGCTGGCGCTCGCCGAGGGGGCGTCGGGCGGGCCGATGTTCTCGACGCAGGTGGTGACGAGCGTGTCGGGGCACGAGCAGCGCAACATCGACTGGG
>CAZONM010000659.1:0-1989 GCA_964580865.1 uncultured Myxococcales bacterium
GCTGGCCGACCTGGGCGACGGCTGGCTCTTGTGGCAGGCGGGCCGCGCGCCGCGCGTCGTGACGCCGCCGCCGCTGGAGCCCGGCGATCTCGTCTGGGGCGTCGGCCGCGATGACGCGCCGCTGCTCCTGGTGCGTGGCGAGCTGCCGGCGTCCGCACGCCTGGTGCCGCTCGAGGGCCCGCCGCCCGAGCAGACGCCGCTGCGCTCGCTCGACGGGGCGAGCTTGGGCTACGTCGAGCGCGCCGAGCGGGGCGCCGCCGTGGTGTCGGCGACGGGCGCGCGCGTGCAGCTCGGCGACACGCGCTTGATCCTCGCGGCCGCCATGGTCAGCGGCGTGGTGGTCGCGGGGGCGCCGCGCGAGACCGTGGTGGCGACCCCCGGCGCTGCCGTCGAGCGCGTCCGCGAGCCCGACCTGGTGCTCGTCGACGACTACGTCGTGCTGGTTGTGGAGCCCCGGGCGCGCCGCGTGCGCCGCGCGGGCGCCGGCGGGTGGACCACCGTCCTGCAGGCGCGCCCGGGCGAGAACGTGGCGGGTATGGCCCTGGCCGACGGCGCGTTGCCGGTCCGGCTGCACGCGGCGCTGGCACACGGCCACCTGGCGTTGGTGGAGCGCGTGCGCGCCGCCGACTGCGAGGTCAACGACGGCGTGCACCTCCTCGACCTGTCGTCGGGCGCGTGGCGCACCGTGGTCAACGACGCGCACCTGCGCATGCACCTGGCCCCCGTCGACGACGGCTTCGGCTGGGTCGAGGCCGACATGGGTCGCATCGGGCCGTGAGCGCGCACGTGCAGGCCGCTACGGGCGCGCGAGCGCGCTCGCGGGCACCAGCGTGCCTCCGTCGCGCACGAGCGGCACGCCGCGGGGCAGCTCGGACGGGATCTCGCTCACCAGCTCGTCGGGTCGCATGGCGATGAACGCGCCGTTCGGCACCGCGCGCCCCGGCAAGATCAGCACCTTGGCGCCCACGTAGGCGCCGTGGCCGATGCAGCTGCCGAGGAAGCTGCGCTCGGTCGACACCGGCCGGCCGCGGTGCAGCACGTCGACGGTGCCCTGCAGCTTGGCGTCGATCATGCCCGCCCACGTCGACAGCGCGGCGCCGCGGCCCACCAGCGACACCTGCAGCTTGTAGTTGGTGAGGACCGCGTCGTCGTAGCTGGCCGACCACACCACGAACGTGCGCGGCGTGACGTAGGTGCGCGCCCCCAACGTCGAGGACAACACCGTGGCGTGGTCGGCGACCTCCGCGCCGTCGCCGAGGATGCTGTTGCGCACGCTGGCGCGCGCGCCGATGACCACGCCGTCGCCGAGGATGGAGGCCTCGACGTGGGCCGTGGGGTGGATGCGCACGCCCTTGCCGCGCCATACCATCGAGCGCAAGAGCGCCGCGAAGCTCCAGGGCGCCGCCGCGGCGACGCGCCAGGCGGCCCACGCCTTGTGCGCGCGCACCAGCTCCATCCAGCGGACGCCGAACGCCAGCTGATTGAGCCACAAGACGTGCACCCAGTGCTCGAGGTGGGCCGCCACCGTCGACGTGATGGGGACGACGGTGCGCGTGGCCTGCGCGTCGCCGAGCACGGGCATGCGCAGCGGCACGCCGAGCTCGCGCTTCTTCACCACCACGCGCACGGCGCCGGCGCGCAGCTCGTCGAGGAGCCCGCTGAAGGTGCCGCCGGGCGGGCGGCGCGCCAGCAGGAACGCGTCGAAGGCGCAGCGCTCGGTGGCCGCGGCCTCGGCGCGCCACGGCTTCACGGGCCGCGCGCCGGGGCCGTCGAGGTCGAACGGCTCGACGGCGATGCTCGAGACCGGGCGCATGAAGTCGACGGCCGGCGTCCTCGCCAGCGCCAGGCGCGCGTGCGCGCCGCCGGCGACCACGTCGAGCGCGCCGTCGAGGAAGTCGCCCAGGCACTTGTCCGACAGGAAGACCACGTCGGCGAGCACCACGGTGGCGTCGTCGAGCGCGGGCACCGGGTCGGCCGCGGCCACCGCGT
>CAZONM010000660.1:0-1968 GCA_964580865.1 uncultured Myxococcales bacterium
GCCTCGGCCACGGCCTCGAGCACCACGACGTTGGTGGGGTCGAGCTCGAAGGCGCGCTCGGCGGCCGCCAGCGCGTCGCCGAACCGGCCCTGACGCCCGCGCAGCGCCGCCAGCTCGAGGCAGGCCTGCGCCAGGCGCACCGGGTCCTCGCGCTGCGGGATGGCGCCGGTGAGCGCCTCGAGCGCGAACTCGGCGGTCTCCTCGTCGCCGTGCTGCAGCGAGAGGCGCACCATCATCTGCAGCGCGTCTTGGTGCTTGGCGTCGAGGCGCAGCACCGCGCGCAGGCGCTCGCGCGCGTCGTCACGGCCGAGCGCGAAGGCGCACCGCGCGCGCCGATAGGCCAGCTCCACCGGCGCGCGCTGCCAGTGCTCGGGCGCGATCCGGTCCAGCAGATCGAGCGCGCGCTCGTCGTCGCGCGCGGACCACGCGATGTCGGCGAGGCGCACCAGGGCGGTGCTCTCGTGCGCGTCGACGCCCAGGGCCTCCTCGAACGCGTCGCGCGCCAAGGCCTCGTCGCCCAGCTCGTCGAGCGCGAACACGCCGAGCGACCCGAGCCGACGGGCGCGCTCGGCGCCCTCGGCGGCGCGCGCCCACGCGCCCATGGGGGCCACCACGTGCTGCGGCTTGCGCCTCCTCACGTGCGCGTCGCGCAACACGTGGAAGGCGTCGCTGTCGCCGGCGTCGAGCGCGAGGATCGCCTCCGCCAGCGGCACCTGCCCGTCGGCGTCTGCGGCCTTGACGCGCGCGCGCAGCTCCCGCCGCAGCAACGTGAGGCGCCGCTTGTCGGCGCGCGCGGCGGCGCGCGCCGCGGCCAGCATTGGCGCCAGCTCAGCGGTCCCCTCGTGCATGTCGACCAGCAGGTCCCACGCCTTGTCGGCGGTCTCGGGGTCGCCGGTTGCCTTGCGCAGCGCGTCCACGGCGGCGTCGCGCTCGCCCGACAGGAGCAGGCCCTCGCCGCGCACCAGCTGCAGGATGCCGGGCAGCTCGCGCGCGCCCGCGCGCTCGGCGCGCTCGATGAGCGCCGCCACGCCCTCCACCTGGCCGCGCTTCACCAACAGGCGCGCCTTCATGACCAGCGCGTCGGCCGCGTCGGGGTCGATATCGAGGGCGCGCGCCAGCGTGGCCTCGGCGGCGCGATCGTCGCCGAGCCGATCGAGATCGAGGGCCGCGATCTCGAGCAAGAGGCGCCGGCGCGCGTGCGCGTCGCCGGTGGCCTCCTCGGCCCGAAACAGCGCCGTGCGCAGCGCGCCGAAGGCGCCGTCGTGCTCGGCGTCGGCCCGCATGACGCCGAGGGCGCCGGCGTTGCACGGATCGAGGTCGAGCACGCGGTGCAGCGCGCGGCGCGCGCCCGCGGCGTCGTCGAGCTGCTGGCGGCGTAGGTGGGCGCGCTCGAGCCAGATGGCCGCCTGGCGCGCCGGCTCGGGCTCCAGCGCCACCTCGTGCTCGAGCAGCCGATCGACGACGTCCCAGCGCTGGTGCGCCCTGTGCCACGCACCGGCCACGGCCAGCACCTTGTGGTCTGCCACACCGCAGCCGAGCGCGAGATCAGCGAGCGGCCCGGCGCGCTCGAGGTCACCGAGGGACGCGAGCAAGCAGGCGGCCTCGCGCGCCGCGGGCCCACGCTCGGCGGGGCCCTGGTCGGCCACCGCGGCCGCCGATTCCCAAGCGAGCGCCGCGTCGAGGTAGCGCCGATCCCCCGCGTACCATTGCGCGAGCTGGCGTCGGGCGCCTGCGTCGCCGTCGTCGGCCACGGCCTGCCGCTCGAGCAAGGCGATGGCCGCGGGCTTGTCGGCCAGGCTCTGGGCGAGCACCAGCGCGCGCTCGAGCGCCAGGTCGCGGCGCCGCATCGGGTCGAGGTCGCCGGCCAGGCGCACCGCCAGCACCTCGTCGAGCAAGAGGGGCGAGCCGAGCGCGCGCGCCAGCGGCTCGGCTCGCTCGAGGGCGGCGACGTCGCCGCGCCGGGCCGCG
>CAZONM010000661.1:0-1962 GCA_964580865.1 uncultured Myxococcales bacterium
GTGGCGCTCGAGCGCGTGAGCGCGTCGCTGGTGGCGCGGGCGCGGGCGCTCGAGGTGCCCGCCGAGCTCGCCGCGCGCGTCGTCGAGCGCGCGCGCGCCCTCGGCCCCGCCGTGGCCGTGCGCTCGTCGGCCACCGTAGAAGACGCGGCCACGCGCTCGTTCGCCGGCCAGCTCGCGACGGAGATCGGCGTGGCGCCCGACGACGTGGTGGCCGCCGTGCGCCGCGTGTGGTCGTCGCTGTTTTCGACCGGCTGCCTCGCCTACCTGGCGGAGGCGGGCATCGACGTCGCCAGCGTGGCCGTGGCGGTGGTGGTGCAGCGCCAGGTGCGCGCGCGCGCCGCCGGCGTGGCGTTCTCGGCAAGGCCCGACGGCGCGCTCGACGAGGCGGTGGTGGTGGCATGCCTCGGCCTCGGCGAGACCGTGGTGCAAGGGCGCCCCGACGTCGACACGCTGGTGTTCGAGCGCGCGACCGCGACGTGGACGGCGAGCGTGGGCGACAAGCGCGAGCGCTTGGTGATCGACGACGCGGGCGCCGTGCACACCGAGCCGGTGCCCGCCGCGCAGCGCACGGCCCCCGTGCTCGACGACGCCGCGCGCGGCCGCGTGGTGGCGCTCACCGACGCCGTGGCCGAGGCGCGCGGCCGCGCCATGGACGTCGAGTGGGCCATCGACGACGCTGGCGCGCTGCACGTGCTGCAGGCGCGGCCCATCACCACGCTGCCCGCCGGCGGCCGCTGCTTCTTCGATCGCGCCAACGTCGTCGAGAGCTTCCCCGGCATCACCGGCCCGCTCACCTTCTCGCAGGCGCGCGAGAGCTACCAGCACGTGTTTCGCAACACGCTGCGGCGCTTGGGGGTGCCGCAGCAGACGCTGCTCGACGAGGACTGCGCGTTTCGCTCGCTCATCGGCTACGTGCAGGGGCGCGTCTACTACAACACCGCCAGCTGGGTGCGCGTCCTGCGCCTCATCCCTGGCGTCGAGCCCTACCTGAAGGCGTGGGAGCAGATGATCGGCGTGTCGTCGAAGGCGCGCGAGGGCGCGACAGTGCGCACGGCCGGCGTGCTCGGCTTGGCGCGCACGGCGACGCGCTTCTTCGGGCACATCGTGTGGCTCGACGTCGAGCACCGCGCCTTCGTGCGCCGCTTCGATCGGGCGTACGCGCACGTGATGGCCGCCGACCTCGGCTCGCTCGACGCCCATGCGCTCATCGAGCTGTACCGCGGCATGAACGCGTCGCTGCTCGACGGCTGGGAGGTGACGTTCCTGAACGATGGTGTGGCCTTCCTGTTCACGTCGCTGGCCAAGGGGCAGCTCTCGCGCGTGGGCGCGGCCCCCGAGGTGCTGCCCGGGCTCCTCGGCGCCGACGGCGAGATCGAGAGCACGCGGCCGCTGACGGCGCTGCGCGAGCTCGCGGCCAGCGTACCGGCGGGCATGGTCAAGAAGCTCGAGACCGTCATCGACGGGGCGAGCTTCCCGCCGCCTGCCGGTGACGACGAGGAGCGGGCGTTCTTGGCGCGCCTCGACGACTGGCTCGCGCGCTTCGGCGACCGGCGCGCCGAGGAGCTCAAGCTCGAGAGCCCGACCTTCCGCGAGGAGCCGCGCCCGCTGGTGCGCCTCTTGTTGGCCGCCCGCGACCACGACGTGGCGGCGCTCGCCGCGCGACCCGGCGCGCGGCGCGCCGATGCCGAGCGCCAGGCGCGCGCCGCGCTGCGCGCACACCCGCTGGCGCGCGCGCTGGTCGCGGTGGCGCTGGTGCTGGCGCGCCGCTCCGTGCGCTGGCGCGAGGCGTCGCGGCTGCGCCGCACGCGCGGCTTCGGCGGCATCCGCAAGCTCTTCGTGGAGCTCGGCCGGCGCCTGGCGGCTGACGGCGTGATCGCCGCGCCCGACGACGTGTTCTTCCTCGAGACCGACGAGGTCTTGCAGGCCATCAAGGGGTGCGGCCCGCCCGACGACCTGGCGAGA
>CAZONM010000662.1:0-1955 GCA_964580865.1 uncultured Myxococcales bacterium
GCGCTGCTGCGCGTCCGCGCCACGGCCGCCGCGGCGGCGCGCGCGCTCGAGGTCGGCCGACCAGCGATCCTCGCGGCCAGCGGTCTGGCCGCGCAGCCGAGCGCGCCCGACGAGCTGCTGTTGGGCGCGCGCGACGCCGGCGCCGACGGTGTGACGCGCCTGTTGCGCGCCGCGGCACAGCTCGCGGAGCTGGTGGGCGCCCAGGCCGACGCGCTGCGCGCCGCCGTGGTGATCGTGGGCGCTGACCCTCTCGACGCCATGGTGCGCGCCGGGGCGCTGCCCGCGCGCGGCCGCCTGGTGTTTCTCGACGAGCAAGCGTGGGATTCCGTGCACGACGTGGTGGTGCCGGCGGCGGGCGCGCCGCGGGCCGTCGACCCGGCGGCGGCGTTCGGCCAGGCGCGCTGGGAGCTGTCGGCGCTCTTGCAGCGTCCCCCGCTCCTTGGCCGCGACGACGACGTGGCCGAGCTCGTGACCTGGCTGCGCGGCGACGACAGCGCCGCACAGCTGATGTTGCTGCACGGCCCGCCTGGCGCCGGCAAGGCCACGCTGGTGCGCGCCGCGCTCGTCGACGCGGGGCTGGCAGACGATCTCGCCGCCGTGGCGTGGGGCGCGGCCGATCAACACGAGCACATGCCGTACGCCCCGCTGGCCGCGGCTTTGCGCGCGCTCGCCGGGGCACCGTTGGGGCACCCCCGCGCCGTCGAGCGTGTTGCGCGCCTGGCGGACCTGCTCGGCACCTCGCTGCCAGCGGGCGACGCCGCCGAGCTGCAGCGCCTGGTGCCCACGCTGCAGCGCCTGTTGGGCAACGACGACGACGCCGCCACCGAGACGCTCAACGAGCGCAGCGCCGATGAGCCGTCGCCGCGCGTGCTGCGCTCTGCCGTGCGGCGGGCCTGGGTGCTGGTGCTGCAAGGCCTGCGCGCGCGCGCCCGCGATGGACGGCCCGCGGTCGTCGTCATTACGGGCGCCGACGCGCTCGACGGCGACGCGCGCGACGCCCTCGCGTTCTCCGCGCGGCGGCTCGGCGACGGGCTCCG
This sequence comes from uncultured Myxococcales bacterium, assembly GCA_964580865.1. Taxonomy (GTDB): domain Bacteria; phylum Myxococcota; class UBA727; order UBA727; family VGSZ01; genus JACOUT01. The sequence continues at coordinate 1,038 of CAZONM010000662.1, forward strand.
CGTGGTGCTGCTCTCGTCGCCGCGCGTGCGGCTGCCGGCGAGCTTCGACGCGTGCTTCCGCGTGGCGCGCAAGGGCCTCGGCGCGCTCGGCCCCGCCGAGGCCCGCGAGGTGCTCGCGGCCATGTTCGACTGCGCGCCCGACGACGAGGGGCTCGCCCCGCTCGTGGAGCGCGCGCGCGGCTCTCCCCTGGCGTTGGCGCAGATCGCGCGCCTCGCCGTCGAGACCGGCATGGTCACCCACGCCGGACAGCGCTGGGCGCTCGCCGAGGTTGGCGCCCAGCGTCTCCCCGGGCGCCTCGAGCGCGTGATGGCGGCGCGCGTCGAGCGGTTGCCGGCTGACGCGCGCCGCCTGCTGGTGGCGTGCGCGTGGCTCGGGCCGAGCTTCGCGCCCGCGGCCGCCGAGTTCATCGGCGTGCGCTTCGGCCTGGCGCGCGACCAAGTGACGCGCAACGTCGGGTTGCTCGTCGACGCCGGCTTCCTCGGGCGTCAACAGCGACGCGCCGGCGCCCCCGTGGCGTCCGTAGCCGACGACGATTCGACCTGGCTCGTGTTCGAGCACCCGAGCCTGCGGCACGTTGTGCTGTCGCACGGTGACGCCGCCGAGGTGCCGCGTGTGACGGGAGTGGCCGCCGACGCCCTCGAGGCCACCGCCATCACCGGCATGCGAGCGCTCGCGCCCACGCTGGCGCGATTGAACGCGCACGCGGGACGGCGCGAGCAGGCGTTGCGCCAGCTCGGCGTCGCGGTGCGCCGGAGTGTGCGCTTCGACGACCACCACGGCGCCGTCGCGCTCGGGCGCGAGGCGCTCGCCCTTGCCGGCGACGACGCTGCGGCGGCCTTTCCGTTCCATCTCGAGCTCGAGGCCGTCCGTCGCGGAGGTGCGCGCGCCCCGCAGCGCGCCGCGCTCACGCGCCTGGC
>CAZONM010000663.1:0-1935 GCA_964580865.1 uncultured Myxococcales bacterium
GCCGGCGGCGCCCACGCGAGCACGTCGCCGGCGAAGCAGGCGAAGGCCACGCGATCGCCGCGGGCGAGCCCTGCCGCCGCCAGCGTCAGCGACGCGGTGACCGCCACGTCGAAGCGCGGCTCGCCACCGTCGACGACGTCGTGGGTGCCGGTGAGGTGGCGACCGGCGTCGAGGGCCACCACGATGTCTTGCCGCGTCTCGGGCCGGAGCTTCTTGACGATGAGCTGGCCGCGACGCGCCGACTGCTTCCATTCCACCAGGCGCGGGTCGTCGCCGCGCTGATACTCGCGCAACGAGTCGAGCTCGCGCCCCTCGCGCAGCACGCGGCGGCGGCTGCCCGCCTCGGCGTCGCGTCCACGCAACAGGCGCTCGGCGCGCGCGCCGATGCGCGCCACGTCGGAGATCACCTCGATGTCGGCCGCGAGCGGCAAGCGCGCCCGACGACGAGCCAAGCCGAGCGGGCCGATGGTGCGCACGGCCACGCGGCCCAAGCGATGGGCGCCGCGGCGCACGAACGTCACCGTGGTGGTCACTCGCGCCGTCGACGCCGGCGGCAGCGCCACGCGGTGCGTGGGGTTTGGGTCGGCGCCGTCGTGCAGCGCGTCCGCCGGCAACGAGTCGACGATGGCGACGTCGACACCGGCGCGGCTCTCGACGGTGAGCGCGAGCTCGCATGGCCGCCCCTCCACGATCTGCGGCGGGACCACGCGCGTGACCGAGAGGCGACGCGGGGCACCCGCCAAGAGGTGGTCGACGAGCGCCGCGGCGCCGACGGCCGCGAGCGCGAGCGGCGCGACCTCGCCGAGCGGCGGCGCCACCATGCCGAGCGCCCCGAGCGCCGCCACCAGCACCACGAGCCACAGGGTTCGCTCGGTGGGCTCGAACATCGCGATCACGCCACCGGCGCGAGCACGGCCACGCGGTCGAGCAGGCCGGTGAGCACGGCGTCGGCGTCGAGCCCGTCGAGCTCCGCCTCGGTAGACAGCGCCAAGCGGTGCCGCAGCACCGGTCGAGCCACGGCCTTGACGTCGTCGGGCAGAGTGAAGGTGCGCCCGTCGGCAACCGCCGCCACTTGCGCGGCGCGCAACAGCATCATGCCCGCGCGCGGCGACGCGCCCAGCCGGAGCGCGCTCGAGCTTCGCGTCGCCCGCACCAGCGCCAGCGCGTAGCCGCGCACAGCGGCGTCGACGCGCACCCGCGCCACCAACCCGCGCGTGTGCGCAAGGGCGTCGCGCGACAGCACCGGCCGCGGCGGCGCGGCGCGATGCTGCGCGCCGCGCGCGTACAGCTCGAGCTCGGCCGCCTCCGACGGGTAGCCCACGACGATCTTCAGCAGGAAGCGATCGGTCTGCGCCTCGGGGAGCGGGTAGGTGCCCTCGAACTCCAGCGGGTTCTCGGTGGCGATGACGAAGAAGCTCTCGCCGAGGCCGTGGCGCTCGCCATCGATGGTGACCTGGCGCTCCTCCATGCCCTCGAGGAGCGCTGCCTGGGTCTTCGGCGGCGTGCGGTTGATCTCGTCGGCCAAGAGCACGTCGGTGAAGATGGGGCCGGTGTGCAGCTCCCACGCGCGCGTCTCGGGGTTCCAGATGCGCGTGCCGATCAGATCGGCGGGCATCAGGTCGGGCGTGAACTGCACGCGCTGGAAGCGCAGGTCGAGGCAGGCCGCCATGGTGCGCGCCAACAGCGTCTTGGCGACACCGGGCACACCCTCGAGCAGCACGTGGCCGTCGGCGAACAGCCCCACGCACAGGTCGCGCACGGCGTGCTCTTGGCCGATGACCACGCCCGCGAGCGCGGTCTCCACGGCGCGGACGTCGCGCTGCGCGAACTTCGCCTCCTCGTCGGTCAGCGGCGGCCGGGGATCGCTCGTCATGGCCGCACTCTCGGTGAGCGAGCGCCGCGCGGTCAACGCCCGGCGCGCGCCAACAGGGCCGC
>CAZONM010000664.1:0-1925 GCA_964580865.1 uncultured Myxococcales bacterium
CGCGGGGCGCTGCGTGCAGCTCGTGGGCGCCGTCGTGCCCGTGCGCGACGCGCCAGGGCGCGCGCCAGGGCGCTGGCACGCGCCGCACGGCGCGCGCCGACAGGAGCGCGTCACCGCCAAGCATGCGCATGCGCGCCACGAAGCCGACGTCCACCCGGTCGGCGCCTGCGTCCGCATGGCCGCTCGGCGCCGCGGCGCGCAGCGCGGCCAGCAGGGGCTCGGTGGCGATGGCGCCCTCGTCGACGAGCGCGCGAGCGGCGCGAGCCAGGCGCCGCCGCGCGTCGGCGCGTGCTTGACCTGGGATCGGCGCCTCGTCCATCGTCGCTCACCGTAGAACAAACGCGGCGTTCGGTGGGGACCAGGGTCTCGGCGCGCCACGAGGGAGCAGACATGAGCGAGACGGTGTGCGTCTTGGGAGCGGGTTCGTTCGGCACGGCCTTGGCCAAGTTGCTCGCCGAGGGCGGCCATGCGGTGCGCCTGTACGCGCGCGATCCCGAGGTGGCCCGCGCCATCGTCGAGGAGCACAAGCACCCGCGCCGCCTGCCAGGCGTGCGCCTGCCCGCGGGGCTGCGCGCGCACACCGACGTGAAGACCGCCGTCGAGGGCGCCAGCTTGGTGGTGTCGTCGGTGCCCACGGTGGCCGTGCGCGCCGTGTGGGCCGAGGCCGCGTCGGCGCTCAAGGACGGCGCCTACGTCATGAGCGCCACCAAGGGCATCGAGAACGGCTCACTCAAGCCGGTGAGCGAGATCCTGAAAGACGCGCTGCCGCCGTCGGTGCACCCGCGCCTGGTGTACCTGTCGGGGCCGAGCTTCGCGCAAGAGATGGCGCGGCGCCTGCCCACGGCGGTCACCATCGCGGCCGACGACGAGAAGGCCGCGGCGCACGTGCAGGGCATCATCTCCACCGACTACTTCCGGGCCTACACCACCACCGACGTCATCGGCGTCGAGCTCGGCGGCGCGCTCAAGAACGTGGTGGCCATCGCCGCGGGCGCCTCCGACGGGCTCGGCTTCGGCCACAACACGCTGGCCGCGCTCATCACGCGTGGGCTGGCGGAGATGACGCGCCTGGCGACCAAGATGGGCGCGCGCCCGCTCACCATGTCGGGCCTGGCGGGCATGGGCGATTTGGTGCTCACCTGCACGGGCGCGCTGTCGCGCAACCGCACGGTGGGCTTCGCCCTGGGGCAGGGCAAGAAGCTCGATCAGGTGCTGAAGGACCTGGGGCAGGTGGCCGAGGGCGTCAACACCGCGCGCTCGGTGTACGACCTGATGAAGCGCGAGCAGATCGACATGCCCATCGCGGCCGCGGTCTATCGGCTGTGCTTCGAGAGCGCCGATCCGCGCGAAGAGGTGTACGGGCTCATGGGCCGCAAGCTCAAGGCCGAGGACTGACCGCGGGTGTCACTTGCGTTGATGGTCGCCGGGCTTGGTCCTTGCCACGATCCCCGCGTCGCGTCCTCGGCGCCCACCACGAGGTACGCGCCTGCGGTGCTCCTCGGCCTCATGGCAAGTCCCTGCGCCGCGCTCGATCAACGCAAGTGACCTCCGCTGTGACGTCGTCGGTGCTGCGGGGAAGGAGCACGCCCACCACGTCGCCGTCGACCACCACGCGCGCGCCGCGGATGCCGTAGAGCGCCTCCAGCGACGAAGGGGTGAGCGCGGTCGTGGGCGTGCCGTCGAGCACCACGCGCCCGGCGCGCAGGCCGATGACGCGGTCGGCGCACGCCAAGGCCACCGCGAGATCGTGCACCGAGAACACCACGAGCTGCCCGGCGTGCGCGCGCCGCCGCAAGGCGGCGCTCACCAGCGCCTGCTGCGCCACGTCGACCCCGGCGTGGGGCTCGTCGACGATCAGGGCGCGCGCGTCGGCGTCGACCAGCGCGCGCGCCACGTGGGCGCGGCGGCGAAACCCGCCCGAGAGC
>CAZONM010000665.1:0-1921 GCA_964580865.1 uncultured Myxococcales bacterium
GTGGGCACCGAGGCGCCGCCGCCGCCACCGAGCGCGCCCGTGGCCCCGAGCGTCGACGAGCACGGGCGCGCGCAGGCGCCGGGCAGCGTGGTGATGATGCGCTTCCCCGACGTCACCACGCTGCGGTACTTCCTGGCCACCGACCTCGAGCGCGGCGGCACGTTCCTGTACACGCCGCTCGTCAAGGAGGTGGGCCAGAAGGTCGACGTGGTGATGCTGCACCCCGAGACCGACGACGAGTTCCACCTCGAGGGCACGGTGATCCGGCGGGTCATCTCGGGCCCCGCCGAGGGCCGCGGCCTGGGCATCTTCTTCAAGGCGCTCACGCCCACCACGCGCGAGCAGCTCGAGGACTTCGCCGCCGGCGGCATCGAGGTGGTCGACCTGGCCAACGTGGTCACCGACCGCCAGCTGGAGCTCGAGGCGGCGGTGGCGCGTGAGCCCGACAGCGCCGAGGCGCTCGAGGCGCTCGGCAGCTACCTGCTCGACGAGGTCAACGACCTCGGTGGCGCGCTCACGGCGCTCACGCGCGCGCTGGTGCTCGGGCCGAGCGTGGTGTCGATCCACGCGTCGCTGGCGCGGGCCTACCGCAAGATCGGCGACCACGTGCGCGTGCGCGCGCACGAGCGCGTGGCCGAGGCGCTCCTGCACATGCAAGACCGCTTGCGCGTGAGCTTCGGCGTGGGCGAGCCACCCACGGCGGCGTGAGGGCGCGGCCCTCCGTCATCCGACCGATGCCGGCGGATCAAGATTGACGCGCGCGTCAACGGCGGGCACAAGGTGTCGCCATGTTCAGAACAAACGTTCTCTTTTGCCTGATCGCGCTCACGGCCGCCTGCCTGCACGAGGTGGGCGCCACGCCCGGGCCCGTGGGGGACGAGGCCGTGGACGGCGCGCCGCTGGTGCCGGCGCCGGGGTTCTTCGGCGACCCTGCCGCGGGCGCGGTGTTCGCGCTCGACATCTCCTTCTGGGAGGGCCCCGTGTCCGAGGAGGAGCTCGAGTGCTTCTGGGACTCGGGCGTGCGCCACATCGTCGCCGGCACGCAGGTTGGTGAGATCACGCGCCAGCAGCTCGACGTCGCCGTGGCCCGCGGCATGACGGTGGACGCCTACGAGTACCTGTGGTGGGACCAGGACATGGCCGCGCAGGTCGACGAGGCCATGGCCATCGTGGGTGATCGCCCCATCGGGCGCCTGTGGCTCGACGTGGAGGAGGACCCGGGCGAGCTCGGCGCCAACGCCCTCATCGACAAGGTGCAGCAGGCGGTGGACCGCTGCCGCACGTACGAGGCGAGCCACGGCATCGCGTGCGGCATCTACACGGGCCCGGGCTTCTGGCGCAGCTTCATGAACAACACCACGCGCTTCGCCGACGTGCCGCTGTGGTACGCCTGGTACAACTCCCGCACCGCGCTGTCGTCGTGGGAGAGCGAGCGCTTCGGCGGCTGGGACGCGCCCACGGCCAAGCAGTGGGCCGAGCAAGCCATCTGCGGCTACGGCGCCGACAAGAACACCATGATCGTCGACGCGGCCCCCACCGTCGTCGTCGATCACGACCCGGCGCCCATCACGGCCACCGCGCCGCCGGCGCCCGAGCGCCTGTGGCCGTCGACGGGCACGGTGACGCGCCTGGACTACACCAAGCTCATGAGCGGCGTGGTGCCCGGCGCCACGCGCTACCAGTTCGCGCTCGAGCGCTACACGGGCACGCGCTGGCTCGCCTACTACACGTGGACCACGGCCAACGCCTTCCGCAGCGTGTACCCGTCGTCGAGCCTGCTCGGCTTCGTCTATCGCGTGCGCGCCCGCGCGCAGAACGCGCGCGGGTGGGGCGAGTGGTCGCCGTGGGCCCAGTTCGACTGGGGCACCGTGACCGGCGCGCGCCCCGACGCGCCGCCGCCTGTGCCGCCGCCGAGCCCGCC
>CAZONM010000666.1:0-1915 GCA_964580865.1 uncultured Myxococcales bacterium
CCCGCCGACCCGAGCGCCCCCGACCACGGCGCCGCGGCGCCCCCCAAGCTCGACGAGAGCATGGTGGCCGACGCCCAGGCCGCCTTCGGCCGCGCGCGCGCGCTGGCCCACGACCCCCGCGTCAAGGGCGAGGCGGCGCTGGCGGCCGGCAACCTCGCCGCCGTGGCGGGCAAGCTCGAGGACGCCATCACGGAATTCCGCCAGGCGCTGCGCGACGATCCCACCAACCAGCGCGCCAAGAAGAACCTGCGCCGCGCCCTCGAGGCCAAGAAGCAACAACAACAGCAGCAACAGCAACAGCAGCAGGGCGACGACGACAAGGATCAGCAGGACCAAGACCAGCAGGACAAGAACGAGCAGAACAAGGACAAGGACAAGAACGAGCAGGACAAGGACAACGACAAGGAGAAGGACAAGGACAAGGAAAAGGAGAAGAAGAAGGACAAGGACGAGGACCAGCAGCAAGAGCAGGCGCCGAGCCAGCCCGACGACAAGAAGGCGCAGAAGAAGGAGGCCGCGCGCCGCATGCTCGACGCGCTGCGCGCGCGCGAGCGTCCGCTCACGCCCCTCGAGCTGCGCGGGGCCAAGCCCGTGCGCGCCAAGGAGGGCAAGGACTGGTGAGCCCGCTGGCGCTCTCCCTGCTCGTGGTGCTGGCCGCCCAAGCCGACGGCGAGCTGGCGCTGCGCTACCAGGTGAGCACGCGCCAGGTGCAGGTTGGCGAGGTCTTTCAGCTCGACCTGGTAGTGCAGGTGGGCGGGCGCGGGCAGGTGGAGGAGCTGGCGCTGCCCGAGCTGGCGCCCGCCTTCAGCGTGGTGCGCGAGTCGCGCGCCGAGGTGCGCGTCAACGGGCGGCGCGAGCTGCGCTTCTCCTACGCGCTGCGCGCGGAGGTGGCGGGCGAGCATCAGATCGGCGAGGCGCGCGCGCGCCGCGGCGGCAGCACGGCGCGCGCCGCGCCCATCACCATGCGCGTGATCGGCGACGCCGATGGACCGGCGGACGGGCGCGCGGGCGCTCCCGGCCCCGATCCCGGCGCGCGCTTCGGCGCCGCGCCGCCCGCCGCCTTCCTCGAGGTCACCGCCGATCACGCGAGCGTCTTCGTGGGCCAGCAGGTCATCGTCACCACCACCGTGTACTCGCAACAGCCGCTCTCGCAGGTGCCGCGCCTGCCGGCCTTGAAGCCCCCGGGCTTTCTGTGCGTGGCCTTCCCGGGCGCCGACGCCGGCGTCACGCCCACGCAGCGCACCATCAAGGGGCGCAGCTACTACGCCTACGTGCTGCACAAGGACGCGCTGTTCCCACTCGAGGCCGGCGCCAAGACCATCGACGCCGTCACCGCCGAGGTGGTGCCGGCAGGCTCGTTGTTCGCGCGCACGCGCTCGCAGACGGTGCGCTCGGCCCCCGTGGCGCTCGAGGTCAAGGAGCTGCCGCGCGAGGGCCGGCCGGCGCGCTTCACCAGCGGCAACGTGGGCCAGTGGACCATCGAGGCCAGCGCGCGCCCCACCAGCGTGGCCGTGGGCCAGGCCTTCACGCTCGCGGTCACCGTCAGCGGCCTCGGCAACCTCGAGTCGCTCAGCGTCCCCGGCTGGGACGGCGGTGAGCGAGCGCGCGTGTTCCCGCCGTCCACGCGCGTTCTGCGCAACGACGACGACGTGGTCAGCGGGCGCGTCGTGGTGGAGACGCTGGTGCAGCCCACCGAGGCGGGCGAGCTGCACATCCCCGCGCTGGTGTTCGCGAGCTTCGATCCCGAGCGCGGCGAGTACGCCGAGGCCCGCACGGCGCCCCTCACCGTGAAGGTGCGCGGCGCCGCCAGCGCCACCAGCGACGCCGGCGCCCCGGAGGCGCGCGCCATCGAGCGCGCGCCCCGCCCGCTCAAGACGCGGCCCCGCGTGGGCGCGGCGCCGAGCGAGCTCCCGGT
>CAZONM010000667.1:0-1905 GCA_964580865.1 uncultured Myxococcales bacterium
CCTCCTCGGGCGCGCCGCCGAGGCCGTGTCGCTCCTCGGCGCCGCCATGCCGCGCTTCTGGCTTGGGCCGCTGCTCATCCTGCTGTTCGCGCTGCACCTGCGCTGGCTGCCGCCGAGCGGCGCCGACCTGGGCGCGCGCAGCCTGGTGCTGCCCGCCGTGAGCCTTGCGGCCGCGCTGGCCGCCGTCTTGGCGCGCACCACGCGCAGCGCGCTCCTCGAGGTCCTGGGCGACGACTTCGTGCGCACCGCGCGCGCCAAGGGCCTGTCGCGCGGCGCCGTGCTCACGCGCCACGCGGCGCGCGCGGCCGCGGTGCCCGTCATCACCATGATCGGGCTGCAGCTCGGCGGGCTCCTCGCCGGCGCCATCGTCACCGAGAAGGTCTTCGCCTGGCCCGGCCTGGGCACGCTCCTCCTCGAGAGCATCCGGCGCCTCGACGTGCCCGTGGTTCAGGGCGCCGTGCTGGTGACCGCCGTGGGCGCCGCCGTGGCCACCTTGGGCGTCGAGGAGCTCGCGCGCGTGCTCGATCCGCGCCTGCGCCGAGGAGACAACGGGTGAGCCGGTGTCCCGATGAGCGCGCTTGACCGAGGTCGGGGGGATCGCCCCGGCGCCCGACCTTCGTCAGACGGTTGAACAACGGCAGACCTGAGCGTGCGCGTGCGCGTGCGCGTGGCCAACGGCCGCAGCGCCCCAGCCGTGTCGTTTGTCGTCGACCATCGCGCTTCTCAGGCCCTCGCCGCCAGATCGGGCAGGGACACGGGAACGCGCGCGGGAGCAGGACGCTGTTCAACGACCTTTCGCTTGGCGCCGTGCTCGAGAGGCGCCGATCTTCCTACGCAACACGCTGCGGTTGGCACGGATAGCCGTTGTCAGCCGCTGTGCCGGTCTCGGTGAGCCTTGGCGGATGATAGCGCGGGTGATATCGTGTCCATGACCCTCGACGAGGCGCTCAGCGAGCTCTCCGGCCGCTCGGTCCGCTTCGAACGTCTCGTGCGAATCGCCGAGGGGTTCTTCGGACCGGCACGGATTCGCGGCTCCCACCACATCTTTCGGACCCCATGGCCAGGCGACCCACGACTCAACCTCCAGCGCGACGGCAAGGACGCCAAGCCATACCAGGTGCGGCAGGTGCGCGCGGCGCTCGCGCGCCTGCTGCTCGACACGGGGGCCGAATGAACGCGGCCTCGCGCTACACCTACGAGGTCGCGTTCAGCGCCGAGGACGACGTCTTCGTGGCGCGCGTGCTCGAGTGGCCCTCGCTCGCGGCTCACGGAAGGAGCGCGGAGCGCGCGCTCGCCGAGCTGCGCACCGTAGTGGCCGGCGTCCTCGACGACCTGGCGCGTATCGGCGAGAGCGCACCGGTGCCGCTCACCGAGCAGCGGTGCTCGGGGCACTTCGCCTTGCGGATGCCCCCCGAGCTGCACCGCGCGCTCGCGCGTGAGGCGCAGCGGCAGGCGGTGAGCCTGAACCAGCTCATCGCCACCCGCCTCGCGCGCTCGCTCGGCAGCTGACTGCGATCTCCGCGCCGGCCTTGCCCAAGTTGGCCGGATCGATGACGTTGTCGAAGCTCAGCGGGTTGGGCGGGTTGCGCGGGTCGACGTGAGGTCGAGCTGGTTCGGTGGACAACCCAACACGGCGCGTGGCGCTTGAGGAGACAGGGATGTCCACCAGACCGGGTCAACCTCAGTGACCGCCGTGGGCGCCGCCGTGGCCACCTTGGGCGTGGAGGAGCTCGCGCGCGTGCTCGATCCGCGCCTGCGCCGAGGAGAAGAGCCGTGAGCGGGCGCGCGCCGCGCCTGCGCCCCGTCGAGGTGATCGCGGCCGCGATCGCGCTGGCCTACGTCGCCGTGGCGCTGCTGGGGCCGGCGTTGGTGGGCGCCGACGGCCTGCGGCTGTCGCTGGCGCTC
>CAZONM010000668.1:0-1899 GCA_964580865.1 uncultured Myxococcales bacterium
GCCGGCATTCTTCCGCGCCCAGTAAGGCCCGCCCGGATGAACCAGCAGCACCTCGCCGGCGCCGCGCCCGCCCACGACGCCGGCGTGGACGTCAAGCCGCCGCCGCCCCGCATCAAGGTCGCCACCGTGGCGCCGCCCAAGATCGAGTTCCGCACCGAGGGCGGCCAGGTGCTCGGGCGCGGCGGCGATACCCTCTCGGTGCCCGCGGGCACCAAGCGCGTCATCGCGGTCGATCGCAAGCGCGGGGTGTCGACGCCCATGCCGCTCACCGGCGGCGCGCTCGACTACGGCGCGCTGCCCACCGGCACCATCACCATCAAGCAGACGAAGAGGATCTACGTGTGGCTCAGCGCCGACCGCTTGGTTGGCGACGCCCCCATCACCGTGGTCGCCGGCACCTATCAGCTGCGCATCACGGGCAAGGAGCCGGAGGTGACGAGGTCGCTCACGGTGAAGCCCGGCCAGCAGGTGGTGATCGACCCGGTCGGCGAGTAAGGGCCCGCGAGCGGGCCCTTTACCGAACCGTTGCGAATCGAAGCGCGCGGCGCGGCGTTCGGGCGATTGACCGACTCACGGTCGCGTCGGACATCGTACGGATCGCCATCGGAGGATTGCCATGTCGAAGATCGCCCCCCTAGAGCACCGAACAGGTTGGCTCCCGTCGCCGGGCGCAGCCTCGTGTCCGATGGCTGCGTCGCGTCCTCGCCGGGTAGCGCTGCTACCCGGCTGCGGGGCTCCTTGCCCTCGGCCACGAGGACAGCGCCGGGCTCGGTCCGCCAACCTGACCGGTGCTCTAGCGCTCGGCCTCGCCGCTGCCCTGGCCCTCGGCTGCGCCAGCGCCGAGAAGCCCAAAGCCAAGCTCTCCCCCGCCCCGGCGCCCGCGCCGGCGATCGCCGCGGCGCCTGCGCCCAGCGCCGGGGGCTCGGTCAAGGCCGGCCCCACCGCGCCCACGCTGCCCATCTACTTCGACTTCGACTCCGACCAGCTCACGCCGTCGTCGCAAGAGAGCCTCAAGCAGATGGCCGCGTACCTGGCCGCCACCCCCGGCGCCGTGCTCACCATCGAGGGACACTGCGACGAGACCGGCAGCCCCGAGTACAACCTGGCGCTCGGCGACCGGCGCGCGCGCGCCGCCGTCAGCTACCTCGAGGCGCTCGGCGTGGCGCCGGCGCGCCTGAAGAGCATCTCGTTTGGCGAGGAGCGCCCCGCGGTCGTGGGCAACGACGACGATGCGCACGGAAAGAACCGCCGCGGCCAGTACGATCTGCAGGCCGCCCGCGGCTGACGCGGGGCACGCGGCACAACGCGATCAGGGCGCAAGCTCGAGCCGGCTGCCGTCGAAGCCGTCCCAGCGCACCACGCCGACCTCGGGCACCACCACCAAGATGGCGGTGTCGGTGGTGCCGGCGCGCGCGCGCGTCCAGCTCACGGTGGTGCCCGTGTAGCTACCGGCGGGCACCGTCACGTCGGTCTCGCCTCCCACCAGCACCGTGTGCGTCTCGCTGGTCACCACCGGCGCGCCGTTGTTCACGCTCAGGCTGACGTCGATGGTGGTCTGGTGCTGCTCGCCCTCGTCGAAGGGGACGGCGAAGAGCGGGACGGGCGCCGACAGCTCGCCGCACCGCACGATGCAGTCGAAAAAGCGGCGCACGCGCGCGGCGTCGACGCTGACCTCGACGGCGAAGGTGCGGTCTTGCGTGGCGTCGGTGACGAAGCCGCTTTGCGTGGCTACGACGTCGAACACCAGGCCGCCGTCGGCCGAGATGATGGAGCTCGCAGACACCGCGTGGGTCTCGGTGATGCCCTGGCCGACCTGGTAGGTGTGGGTGACGCCCTCGCCGAGCCGCCGCAGTGTCGGCACGCCAGGCGGCCATCGCACGCGAACAAACGGCCGACGCG
>CAZONM010000669.1:0-1896 GCA_964580865.1 uncultured Myxococcales bacterium
CGGTGGTCTCGAGGGCGGGCTCGCCGGGCGCGGCCATGGCGCGATCATGCCGCCGCCCGCGCCGTGGCGCGAGCGGCTTGCGCGCCCGCCGGCCGGATGCGAGAGAATTGGCTGTTCCCCGCCGCTCGAGGTGCCGATGTCGATCCGGTCGTCGCTGCTCGCCGCGCTGTTCCTGCTGCTCTGCGCGCCGTCCACCGCCAAGACCAAGGTCGTCGCCACCACGGCCACCCTGGCGGCGCTCTGCAAGGACGTCGGCGGTAACGACGTGGAGGTCGTGGCCCTGCTCGAGCCCCACGAGGATCCGCACACCGTGTCGGTGCGCCCCGCCATGGTGGCCGCGCTCGAGCAGGCCGATCTGGTGGTGGAGGTGGGGCTCGGCCTCGAGGCAGCGTGGCTGCCCGCGGCCAAGGCCCAGGTCAAGAACGCCAAGATCGCGCCCGGCGGGCGCCGCGTGCTCGACGCCTCGACGCTGGTCGAGGTGCTGGAGCGGCCGGCGCCGGGGGGGCCGCCGCTCGGCAACCACCCGGCGGGCAACCCCCACTACCTCAACGACGCCGTGGGCGCGGCCAAGGTGGCGCGCGGCGTCGCCGAGCGCATCGGTGAGCTCGACCCGGGCGCCGCGGCGAAGCTGAAGGAGCGCGCCGCGTTCCTGGCGAGCAAGCTCGAGGAGAAGGCGCGCATCTCGCGCCTCGAGCTTGCGCGCAAGGTGCCGGCCGAGCGCCGTCGCGTGGCCGTGCTGCACGCGTCGTTCGCGTACCTGGCGCCGGCCCTGGGCGTCGAGCAGGTGCTGGTGGCCGAGGCCGCCCCCGGGGTCGCGCTCGACGCCGCGGCCGCGGCCGGCCTGGCGGAGCGCATCAAGAAGAGCGGCGCGACCGCCTTGGTGGTCGACGACCACGTGCCACGCAAGCAGGCGCGCGAGCTCGCCAAGGCGGCGGGCGTGCGGCTGGCGGTGCTGCCCGGCGGGCCGCGCATCGTGCTCGGCGACAGCTACCTCACGCAGTACGAGCGCACGGTCAGCGCGGTGTATTCGGGCGTGGCGAAGTAGGACGCCGCGCGCTGCGTCGCTCGCTACACCGCGAAGTAGCTCGCCTGCGGGTGGTGAAAGACCAGGGCGCTGACGCTGGCCTCCGGATCCATCATCATGCCGTCGGTGAGCGTGACGCCCACGGCGCGCGTGACGTCGAGCAGGCGGAACAGCGTGGCTTGATCGTCGAGGTTTGGGCACGCCGCGTAGCCGAAGCTGTAGCGCCGCCCACGGTAGCGCGCCGCGAACACGTCCTGGCGCGTGAGGCCCGGCGGATCGCCGATGCCCCACGCGGCGCGCAGCCGCGCGTGCAGCCACTCGGCGGCGGCCTCGGCGGTCTCGATGGCGAGGGACGCGAGCACGTGCGAGCGCAGGAGCTCCCCTCGGTCCTTCAGCTCCGCCACGAGCTCGCGCACCGGCCGCGCGCGCCCTTGGCACGTCGTCACGAACAGCGCCACGTGATCCACCGCGCCGGCGCCGCGCTGCGGCACCAGGTCGGCCAAGCACCGCCGCTCGCCGCGCGCCTGGCGCGTGAACGCGAAGCGCGCCACCTCGGCGCCCTCGGCGTCGAGGAGGACCAGGGCGTCGCCCTCGGCCACGGCGCGGAAGAAGCGCCACACCGCGCGCGCGCGTAAGAGGTCGCGCGCGAGCACGTCGTCTTCCACGGCGCGCACCACGTCGTACAGCTCACGGGCGCGCGCGTCGCCCTGCTCGAGCAGCGCGGCCAGGTCGCCCTTGAGCCCCAGGTGGCGCGTGTAGAGCATCTTCGGGTTGATCCACGACCACACCTCCTCGAGGGGCAGGGGATCCACCACGTGCGCGCGCGTGTCGGGCGGCGGCGGGGGCTCGCGGTCGTGCGCGATGACCACGGG
>CAZONM010000670.1:0-1878 GCA_964580865.1 uncultured Myxococcales bacterium
CGTGCCCTATGGCGCCGAGCTCGGCCACCGCGGCGCCGCGCACTCGCTGCTCGCGGGCGTGGTGCTCGGGATGGTGGCGGGCCTGCTGTTGGCGCGCCCGCTGCGCGCGCCGCTCGTGCCCACGGTGCTCGCCGCCGTGGCGGCGGCCGTGAGCCACGGCCTCCTCGACGCGCTCACCGACGGAGGGCTTGGCGTTGCGCTGTGCTGGCCGTGGTCGGACGCGCGGCTGTTCGCGCCCGTGCAGCCGATCCCCGTGGCCCCCATCGGCGCGGCGTTCGTCTCCGTGCGCGGCCTCACGGTCGCCGGCACCGAGCTCGTGCTGTTCGCGCCGCTGGCGCTCTACGCGCTCCTGGGCGGCCGCGGCGCTGTCGCGCGCGCGGCCCTTACAGCTGCGCCAAGCGCGGCTCGAGCGCGCGCTCGAGATCGGTGATGGCCTTGGAGAAGCCCTCGATGCCCTCCTTGAGCTTGTCGTAGGCCATCTTGTCGTCGGCATGCAGCTTGTCGAACAGCGCGCGGTCGACGTGGATCTTGTCCTTGCCGAGCGTCGCCGCCTTGGTGGGGTCGAGCTTGCGCGGCAGCTCGCCCTGCATGCCCTCGAGCTCGGCCAGGAGCTTGGGCGCGATGGTCAAGAGGTCGCAGCCGGCGAGCTCGAGGATCTCGCCTGAGTTCCTGAAGCTCGCGCCCATCACCTCGGTCTTGTAGCCGTGGCGCTTGTAGTAGTTGTAGATCGTCGTCACCGAGACCACGCCCGGGTCTTCGGCGGCCGGGTACGACGCGCGCCCCGTGCTCTTCAGGTACCAGTCGAGGATGCGCCCGACGAACGGCGAGATGAGCGTGACGCCCGCCTCGGCGCATGCCACGGCCTGGTGGAAGCCGAACAAGAGCGTCAGGTTGCAGTGGATGCCCTCCCGCTCGAGCTGCTCGGCGGCCTTGATGCCGGCCCAGGTGGCGGCGAGCTTGATGAGCACGCGCTCGCGCGTGACGCCGGCCTTCTCGTACATCGCGATGAGGTCGCGGGCCTTGGCGATGGAGCCCTGCTCGTCGTCGGCCAGGCGCGCGTCGGCCTCGGTGGAGACGCGGCCGGGCACCACCTTCAAGATCTCGATGCCGAACTCCACCGCCAGGCGGTCGACGGCGCGCTTGCACACGGCTGCGGGCGCCTTGTCGGCGCTGTCGCCGCGGGCCCAGCGCAGGGCGCTGTCGACCACGCCCTGGTACTGCGGCATGGCGGCGGCCGCGGCGATGAGCGAGGGGTTGGTGGTGGCGTCGCGCGGCCGGAACTTCTCGATGGACGCGAAGTCGCCGGTGTCGGCGACCACGGTGGTGACGCGCTTGAGCTGCTCGAGGACACTCGCCATGGGGGACCCTTTGGGTGGTGGGAGACGGCGGGCACGCTACCAGATCGCGCCAACGGTCTGACGGCCGCTGACCGGGCCGCGTAGCACCCTGCCCGGATCCTCGGAAAACCACGGGTGGCAGCGCGGGGCACATCGCGCAACCATCCGTGGCACCACGTGTTTTCCAAGTGGCGTGGTGGCGCGGTTGTTGCGAGGATGACGCCCGTGGCGATGGCGCGCTCCCTCCTGTCGGCTCTGGCGCTGTGCGCGCTCGCGGCCGGGCCCGCGGCGGCCGGGCCGGCGCCCGTGGTACTGCCGCACGAGCTGACGGCCGCGCAGCGCAACCTCACAGGCGAGCTCAAGGACGCCCAGCAGCGCGTCGATCAGGCGCTCAAGGTGCGCAAGGCGCGGCTCGAGGCGTGGCAGCGGGCCGTGGCCGCGCGCGACGCCGCCGCCGCCGCGCTCGCAACGAAGAAGCGCGCCAACGACGCGGCGGGCCTGAGCGCCGCGCAGCAGCGCACCTTCGCGCTCGACGAGGAGG
>CAZONM010000671.1:0-1872 GCA_964580865.1 uncultured Myxococcales bacterium
TCGGCTCGAGCCGCGCACGATCTCGGCCGCGAGACGCTCCTCTTCGGCCATGGCGGCGGCCACGGGGTCGATGGCGCTGGCGCGCACCGCCGGCTGCGCGCCCTCGGCGCGGTAGGCCGTGCGCGTGGCCGAGTTCTCGCCGGCGGGCTGCACGCCGGGACCCGTGCGATCGACGGCCATCATGGTGGGTGCGTCCGACAGCTCGCCGCCGAGGCGCGTGTGCGGCGAGCGCGCGGCGTCTTCCTCGTCGGCGGCCTCGGACGCGTCGATCTCGTCGTCGTCCTCCTCGCCGGTGGGGTCGGCCTGGTTGGTGGCGCCTTTCTCGAAGAAGGGGTTCGGCGCCGAGACCAGCGTCCGCGAGTCGTCCTCCTCGGAGCCGTCGTCGCCGTAGAGCGACACCTGGTCGAGGTAGTTGTCGTTGGTGGTCTCGGGACGGGCCGCGGGCCGACGGCCGGTGCCGGAGGCCTCGGCGCCGGCCTGTGCCGCGGGCTTGCCGGGCGGCGGTCGGTCCGGCGGCTTCTTGGCGGCGGCCGATCGGGCCTCGGCGCCGGCCGGGGCCCGATCGGGGTCTTCGGTCACCTGGTTCTGCAGCGCCATGCCGGCGGCCGACGCCTCGATGACGAAGGTCTTGTCCTCGCCGAACTCGTCCGCGGCGGCGTCGTCGTCGGCCACCGCCACCGGCGGCTTGGGCGGCGCCTTTGCGGGGGGCGCGGGCTTGGGCGGCGGCGGCGGCTCCTCGACGCTCGGCACGTGCAACGGCAGGATGCTCGACTGCGCGCTGCCGCGCTCGGGTTTGGCGTCGTCGGCCGTGATGCGGCGGAACTCCTCAGCCTTCTGCCGCTCGAGCGAGATCTCGGCGCCGTAGGCCTCTTTCATGAGCGCCGCCAGGCGCTTCATGTTGAAGACCTGCTTCTCCTCGATGAGGAAGGGCTGGAGCTCCTCGGCGAGGTCGGCGGCCCACTGGAAGCGGTCCTCCACCTCGCGCGCAAGCGCCTTCAGCACGATCTGCTCGAGCTGGGGCGTGATCTTCTTGTTGAAGCTCGTGGGCGGCGTGACCTCGGCGTTGCGCACGCGCTCGAGCGTGGAGAAGTCGCTCTCGCCGATGAAGAGGCGCTCGCCCGTGAGCATCTCGTAGAGCAAGACACCCACGGCGAAGATGTCGCTGCGCCGATCGATCGGCAGGCCGCGCACTTGCTCGGGCGACATGTAGCCGAACTTGCCCTTGAGCACGCCCGCTTGGGTCTTCGACGCGCGGTTCGCCGCCTTGGCGATGCCGAAGTCGATGACCTTCACCTCGCCCTCGAAGCCGATGAGGATGTTCTGGGGCGAGACGTCGCGGTGGATGATGTTCATGGGCGCGCCGTTGGCGTCGCGCCGCTTGTGTGCGTAGTCGAGGCCCTCGCAGACCTTGGCCGTGACGTAGCAGGCCTGCGGGATGGGCATGAGCTGCCCGTTGGCCCGCATGCGGTCGAGGATGCCCCGCAGGTCGCGCGAGGCCAGGTACTCCATGGCGATGTAGTAGTGGTCGCCGTGCCGGCCGAGCTCGAAGATCTGCACGATGTTCGCGTGCGTGAGCTGCACGGCGATGCGCGCCTCGTCGATGAACATCTTCACGAACTCGTCGTCCTCGACGAGGTTCGGCAAGATGCGCTTGATGGCGAGGATGCGCTCGAAGCCGGCGGCGCCAAAGGCCTTGGCCTTGAAGACCTCGGCCATACCGCCGACGTTGACCCGCTCCAACAGCAGGTACTTGCCGAATTTCGCCGGGTAGCTGCTCACCGCCGCCAGTCTAGTGCCACAAACCCAAAGTGCGTAGGGGGGGGCTGCGCCGCGGATTCTCGCCGAGGGCAAGGAGCCCCGCAGCCGCGTAGC
>CAZONM010000672.1:0-1865 GCA_964580865.1 uncultured Myxococcales bacterium
CGACAGCAGGGCGCCGCCCACGATGCCGGCGATGCCCACCGACAGCATCGCCACGCCGAGGGTGGTGAGCACGCGGCCGGTGCCGTTCCATTGCTCGGCGTCGGCGCGGACGCCGGCGTCCATGAGCGCGCTGCCGCGCACGCTGCCGAGGTAGCGCTCGTCGTCGGGCGCGGCGCGGGCGCGCGCGGCGGCGTCGTCGAGCGCGGAGGTGCCCCACAGGTAGCGCACGAGCGGCAGCGGGCCCACGATGACGCTGACCACGCCGGCGGTGGTGCCGATGACGCCGGCGCCCACCATGGCCGCGGCCGCCACGCGCGTGCCCGACGAGGGCCCGGGCGACGACGCGAGCTCGATGCGCGGGACGTCGACGGGCGGATCGGCGCGCGCGGGGCCGTGCACCACAACGTCGGGCACGGGCTCGTCGGGCTCATCGGCGGGCAGCGGGCGCTCGGAGCCCTGGACCTCGGGCAGGCACTGGGGCGAGCAGTGGTCGCCGGCCACCAGGTTGCCGTCGTCGCACATCTCGGGGAGGTCGACGATGTTGTCGCCGCAGCGCACGGGGCGCGAGCAGTCGGCCACGCAGGCATCGCCGGCCTCGGTGTTGCCGTCGTCGCACGCCTCGCTGCCCTCGACGGCGCCGTCGCCGCAGCGAGAGAGCGGCGGCAGGCAGCGCGTTCCCGGGCCGCGCGCCGCGATCTGGGCGCTGACCTCGTCGGCCGCCTGGCGCGCGAGCGGCGCCTTCGCATAGCCGGGGTCGCTCTCGGCGACCTCGCGGTAGTAGGCGCGCGCCGTCACCAGATCGCCGGCGGCGCGCGCCAGCTCGGCGGCGTTGAACACCAAGCGCGCCTCGTGGCCGAGCTGCTCGAGGAGCTCGGTGTAATGCAGCGCGCGGCACCAGTCGCGCGCCTCCACGGCGGCCGCGATCTCGCGCTGGAGCGCGGCGCGGTGGTGCCGGGGCGCCGCCAGGGCCCCCACGCTCGCCAGCGCGATCACCACCACGACCAGCCCGCGCATGGGGCCGATCCTCGCACGAGCACCTCCATGTCGCACAACTCCGCGCCGTCACAGGCGCGGGATCCGATTTGCGTTGGGCCAGCCCCGGGGGTCTCCTCTCGGTGATGAGCGCGACCGCGCCCCAGGTGCTCGCCGCCGCCGCGCCGGCCGACGCGCTGCGGGCGCTGTTCGACGCCGCCCGCGACGGCGACGGCGCCGCGCTCGAGTCGCTGTGCGCGCACATGCGCCCGCGCCTGTACCGCACGGCGTGGGCCGTCCTGCGCGACGCCGACGAGGCCGACGACGTGGCGCAAGACGCGCTGGTGCGCGCGCTCACGCGGCGCTTCCTGTTCCTGGGCAAGGGCACGGTGGCCGGGTGGATGACGCGCATCGCGCTCAACCTGGCGAAGAACCGCCTGCGCGACGCCAAGCGTCGGCGCCAGATCCTCGACGACGCGCCGGTCGCCGAGCGCGCGGCCCGCGGCGCCGCGCCCAATGCCCCCCTAGAGGCCGATCGCGTGGCCGCCGATCGCCAAGCGCGCGCGCGCCTGGCCGCGGCGGTGGCCATGCTGCCCGAGCGGCAGCGCGAGGTGGTGGAGCTGCACGTGGGCGCCGGCCTCGACTGGGGCGAGGTGGCCGAGACGCTCGGCATCACCGAGGCCAACGCGCGCATGACGTACTCGAACGCCAAGAAGAAGCTGCTCGGCGCGCTCGGCGCGCCCGACGCGGAGGAGCCATGAGCCGTCACGACGACATCCCCGCCGCGCTGGCCCCGCTGGCCGAGGCGCCGCCGCCGCCGCGCCGGAACGACGCCGCGTTCGCGCGCGCCGTGGCCGACGGCGTCAAGGCGCAGATCGGAAGAGCACACGTCT
>CAZONM010000673.1:0-1814 GCA_964580865.1 uncultured Myxococcales bacterium
GGTCGAAGCCGCGCGCGTCGCCGCCGGCGGCACGCGCGCGCGCGCGCACCACGGCGTCGCGCAGGTCGCCGTGCAGGAGCGTGACGCGGTCGTCGGCGCCGTTGTAGCGCACCGACTTGGCGGCCAGGCGCATCGACACCTCCTGCGCCTCGATGGTCACCACGCGCGCCGCGGGCAGGCGCCACGCCACGCACAGCGCCACCGAGCCGATGCCCGAGCCCAGGTCGCACGCGCGCTCCACGCGCGGCGCCCACGAAGTGCCATACCAGGCGCACAGGACATCATCGGTGGAGAAGCGGTGGCCGCGCGCGAGCTGAAAGATGCGCCAGTGGCCGAGCAGCCAGTCGAGCGTCTCGCCCTCGTCGAGCTCGACGCCGCCCGGCGGGACGGGGCCGGGGCGCGTCCAGCCGCGATAGCGATCGGTGGAAGGCGGGGCTGCCATGCGAACAACGTCCACGAACGCCGCGAGGCCACGCGCGACGAGGCGTCACGACCTAACCGTGTAGCACGTCGTGGTGTGGAGGGGTGCCCGGCGCGGTACAGTGGCGGCGTGCACCGGCTGCCCCTGCTGATCTCGACGCTGGCAGCGCTCGGCTGCCCCGATGGCCCGGGCCTGGTGCGCTGCAACACCGACGACGACTGCACGGTGGGCGCGTGTGTCGACGGCCTCTGCCAGAACGACCCCGGCGAGGGTGAAGGCGAGGGTGAGGGTGAAGGCGAGGGTGAGGGTGAAGGTGAAGGTGAAGGCGAAGGCGAAGGCGAAGGCGAAGGCGAAGGTGAAGGTGAGGGTGAAGGTGAAGGCGAGGGCGAAGGCGAAGGCGAAGGCGAAGGCGAGGGTGAAGGCGAAGGCGAAGGCGAGGGCGACCCGCCACCCGCCCGCGTCGAGGACGGCGTGATCGCGCTGTGGGACTTCCGCGAGGGCACGGGCTCCACCACCGTCGATCGCTCGGGGCTGGTGCCCGCCCTCGATCTGACCGCCGAGGGCACGGGCTGGCAGTGGCTGCCCGGCGGCGGCGTGCGCTTCGTGCCCGGAAGCTACGGAAACCGCTTCGCCGCCGCCGGCACCGACGCCGCGCGCATCGCCAGCGCGGTGGCGCTGGCCGGCGCCGTGAGCGTCGAGGCCATCGTGGCCGACGACTTCCTCAGGCAGAGCGGCCCCACGCGTATCGTCAGCTACTCGTACGATGGCTCCAACCGCAACCTCATGCTCGGCGCCGATGCCGGGCGCCTGCACTTCCGCCTGCGCACGCCGCTCACCGGCGTCAACGGCACCACCGGCAACCTGCGCGCCCCCGACGTCTTCGTCGACGACGCGCCGCACCACCTGATCGCCACCTGGGACGGCGCCGTGCAACGCCTGTTCGTCGACGGCGAGCTGCGGCGCGAGGTCGCCGACGTGGGGCCCATGGCGCTGCCGCCCGACCCGCTCGCCTGGGACTGGACCTACCGTATGGTGGTGGGCGACGAGGACCTCGACAACCGCCAGTTCGTCGGTCGCGTGTACCTGGTGGCGCTCTACAATCGCGTGTTGAGCATCGATGAGGTGCGGCAGAACCTGCGCGCCGGGCGCCCCGGCGACGACGACGACGGCGACGGCGTGGCGGACGGCGCCGACAATTGCGCGTGGCTGCAGAACGCCGGCCAGGGCGACAGCGATGGCGACGGCGTCGGCGACGCGTGCGACTGGTGTCCCGGCCTCGACGACCGGCTGCTCGGTGACGCTGACGGTGACGGCGTGGGCGACCTCTGTGACGCCTGCCCGGCGCACGCCGACCCGTTCGGGCTCGACACCGACGACGACGGCGCGCACGACG
>CAZONM010000674.1:0-1813 GCA_964580865.1 uncultured Myxococcales bacterium
CAACCCCGACACCGACGGCGACGGCCTGCTCGATGGACAAGAGGCCTACTGCTACGGCGTGGCCCTGCCGGGCGGCGAGGCGCCTCCGAGCGACCCGGACGAGCCCATCGCGCCGCCGCCGCCCGCCGACTGCTGCACCGATCCGCTGAACGCCGACAGCGACGGCGACGGCATCCGCGACGGCGAGGACGTATGCGAGGTCGTGGTGTGCGACCCGAGCACGGGCGCTGGCTGCGAGGAGCCGCCGGGCTGCGGCGACGACGGCCGCGACTGCGGCTGAACCGCAGCGCTCCCGTGACGACGACGGCGGCCGTACGGCCGCCGTCTCGTTTCGGGGCGCCAGACGCGCCGCCGTCAGCCCACGAGGCGCCGGCGCGCGCGGAAGTACGCCGCTTGCGGGTTGGTGGCGACGTCGTGGATGGCGGTGGCCACGGTGGAGAAGAAGGGGATCGGCGACACGGCGGTCTTCTGCTCGGTCACCCACGAGCCGCCGCGCCCGTCTCCGACCACGCCGTCGAACGACGAGTCGAATCCGGCCAGCGGGCTCATGGCGTTGAAGTGGCCGGGCCCCGTGCGCGCCGCGAGGACGCCGGGTGGCAGCCCGCCAGGTGCGCCGTCCTCCACCGTCATCAGCCGCACCACGCGGCGGGCCAGCTCGGGTGGATCGTCGGTGTGAAAGACCTTCTGCGAGCGCGTCACGAAGGGCGCCGTCATAAGGCCCAAAAGGCTGGGCATGCGGCGGGTATCGCGCGCGCGGGTGAGCGCGGTGCCCACCTGCGCGTGACCACCGTCACCGTCAGCGGCGGCGGAGCGCGACCAGGGCGACCAGCCCGAGCGTGGCCGCGACGCCCGCGAGCGGCGCGCGCTCCGGCGTGCGGTGCTCGCTGCAGAAGCAGGTCTCGCCCTCGCCCTCGCCCTCGCCCTCGCCCTCTCCTTCGCCCTCTCCTTCGCCCTCGCCCTCTCCTTCGCCCTCGCCCTCACCCTCGCCCTCGCCCTCTCCTTCGCCCTCGCCCTCGCCGGCCTCGCAGGCGTCGCCCACGCCGTCGTCATCGGCGTCGGCCTGGTTCTCGTTGGCGTCGTCCGGGCAGTTGTCGCAGTCGTCGCTTGCCCCGTCGTCGTCGCCGTCGGGGGCCGCGGGATCGTCGGACGTGCTGGTGTTCACGCCCGGGTTGCCGAGGTGGTCGGTGCGGGCGGGAGCTCCGCCGGTGGTGAACGCGCCGCAGGGATCGCCGAGCTCCTCGCCGTTCGACTGCCCGTCGCCGTCGGCGTCGTCGGCGAAGATGTCGCCCCAGGCGCCCACGGCGTCGTCGGGGTTGGGCGCGTTCTTGGCGGTCTGCCAGGCCTGCGCGAAGGAGTTCAGCTGCGAGCGGGCGCTGTCGTTCGGGTGACACCAGCGGCAGTTGTTGCCCCCGGTGGGCGGCGTGCTGGCGCCGTTCGGGATGTTCGCGTTGTACGTGCTGAACGCCCACGCGGGCGCCGCTGCGCACAGCAGCGCGGCGACGGCGGTGGCACGAGGAAGTGTGCGACGGATGGCAGCGGACATGCGAGCCCTCACGACGGAAGTGCGATCACCAACAGAGCGCCGAAGCTACCACCGGCGGCCTTGGCGCGAGCAAGCCACAGCGCGCGCCAGCGGCCGGCCCTAGGTACGTCGGCGCCGCGCGCCGACCACCAGGACCGCGAGCACGGCCGCCGCCGCGGCGCCGCCCATCGGCACGCTCGTGCCGACCTGCGACGAGCCGCACCCTTCGCCCTCGCCCTCACCTTCGCCCTCGCCCTCACCTTCGCCCTCGCCCTCACCTTCGCCCTCGCC
>CAZONM010000675.1:0-1770 GCA_964580865.1 uncultured Myxococcales bacterium
AAGGCGAGGGTGAAGGCGAGGGTGAAGGCGAGGGTGAAGGCGAGGGCGAGGGCGAAGGCGAGGGTGAAGGCGAGGGTGAAGGCGAGGGTGAAGGCGAGGGTGAAGGCGAAGGAGAGGGCGAAGGAGAGGGCGAAGGAGAGGGCGAAGGAGAGGGCGAAGGAGAGGGCGACGCAACACCGCTCGGCGTCGAGCTCCCGCTCGGCGACACGGGGCCTGCGATCGCGACGGGCACGGCGACGGGCTACGCGATCGCTATGAACGACGCCGGCACCTGGTCGCTCGTCTTGACGAACGGTGAGACCATCGGCGCGCCGATCGCCAGCCCGGCGCCGCAGTTCTCGGTGGTCCAGTCCATCTCGGCCAATGGCACGCAGCTCGGTCTCGCTGGCGTCGACGCGGCGGGCGATCCCTTCCTGGCGCTCGTGAACGACGGCGTGCCGGCGACCCCCACGCCGCTCGTGTTGCCGAACGGCGCGCTCACGGCGGGCGTGGGCGCGGTCCGCGCCGGCGACGACTGGATCGCGGTCGTGTGCGTGCAGGAAGAGGCCGCGGGCAACTTCGAGGTCGCGCTGATGAGCTACACCGTGACGGATGCCGGCGTCGCGAGCAGCGCGCGCGACCTGGAGCGGCCCTCTCTGTGCCGCAGCAACACCAACACCCCCATCCGGCTCTTCTTCGACGGCGCCGGCACGACGCTGCTGAACGACCGCAGCAACACCGCCGACGTCTGGCGCCTCGACAACGACGGCGCTGCCGTCGCCGGACCGCTCGAGGTGAACGTCGGCAACGAGCCCGCGATCTTTGCCGCCCCCCAGGGAGGCGGGATCACGGTCTTCGGGGAGAGCAACGCCTCGCGCATGCGGCGCATCACGCCGAACCCGCTCTCCGTGGATGACGGCACCGTCTTGCCGAACGATCCCCCGGGCTTCACGACGCAGGCGCTCGCAGGCGCACGCCGCGGCGTCGTTGCGGCGGCCACCGTCCTCGTCAGCGACGGCCTCGGCGGCTTCACGCCGCAGACGACGCTGGTGCACCACAACGCCGCCGGCGAGGTCCTGCAGGTGATCGTGATCGACGACGTCGGTCAGTCCGCTTCGGCCCTCGCGTCGCGACCGCTCGGCGGCGGCGCGTTCGAGGTCGGCGTGATCCTCGAGAAGGCGGGCGGGTCAACGCTGCAGCGCTACCTCGGCTTCTGACGCGCGACCACCCCGGGCAACGCGGTGCCGCGACGAGCGTCCGCCGAGGCCGGCTGCGCGTCTCGCAGCACGCGTCATCCGATCGGGCCCGGGACCGCCCGCCCGCAGACGCGGTGGTGCTTGTCGTGGCCGCCGCACTGTGGCGACAGCGGCAGAAGACCCGGCTCGTCGGCACGCCACAGAAGTGACGGACTGGCCACGCGCTGCGGATCGTCAGAGCGCGCCGACGGCGAACGTGTCGCAGAGGCGCGCATCGCCGGAGTCGAAGCCGCGACGGAACCAGCGCATGCGCTGCTCGCTCGACCCGTGGGTGAAGTTGCGGGCGTTCGAATGGCCCAGCGCATCGTCACCGATGGCGTGGGCGGCGTCGAGCGCCTCCTTGAGATCGGCGCCGTCCACCGCGAGCGCGACGCGCTTCTGGTGGCCCCACACACCCGCCAGGCAGTCGGCCTGGAGCTCCACGCGCACGGAGGTCTGGTTCTCGGACTCGCCGGGCAGCGACTTGCGCGACGCGCCGATGAGGTTCTGCACGTGGTGCCCCACCTCGTGCGCGATCACGTACGCCTGCGCGAAG
>CAZONM010000676.1:0-1769 GCA_964580865.1 uncultured Myxococcales bacterium
AAGGCCGACGCGCGGCGCCTCACGGAGACCCAGGCTCTCGAAGCGCTCCTCGCCGCCGTCGGCAACCTGGCGCGGGCCGCGCGCGCCCTCGGCATCTCGCGCGCCACGCTGGCCAAGCGGCTCGCGGGCCGCTGAGCGCCTTACACCCGGCCCTTGAGCTTCTCGAGCCCGCTCAGCTCGAGCTGGCGCGCGCGCTCGCGCGTGACGTTGAGGAGCGCGCCGATGTCCTCGAGCGTGAGCCCGCCGCGCTCGGCGAGGTCGAGCGCGCACGTCTCGGCGAGCTGCCAGGGCTGCAGGTGCGGGAAGTTGAGCTTCACCGAGCCCGTCGCCTGGTTCACATCGAGGAACAGGTGGAAGCGGCAGCTCACCCACAAGCATGGCCGCGCGGCGGCGCGGCACTGCGCGCGCGTGCGCGGGCGCTCGTCGTCGATGATGGCGAGCAGGCGCGCGGGGTCGCGCTCGCGGCGCAGGCGGCGCGGCGAGAGCGTGGCCGGTCGGCGCCGGCACGTCCGGGTCAGGTCGATGCTCACCATGGGAGCGCTCCCTTCCTCAGCGGCCGAGGCGCGCGAACAGCCCGCTCGACGGCTCGAACGACGCGAGCACCGTGCCCACCGGGCGCTCCTCGATGACGCTGCCCTCCACCGCGTCGCGCACGCCATCCAGACGCACCAACAGCACGTAGTCGGTGCCCACCTCGAGGAACGGATCGGCGCTGGCGTCGACCAGCAGCGTGCGCCCGGTCTCGACGCTGACGTTGTGGAGCACCTCCACGCGCTGCCCCTCGCTCCTGCGGTAGTCGTCGCGCAGCGGGCCGGCCTCGTCGTCGGCGCGGCGGACGGTGGTGGCGGTGTGCGTGGCGGTGCGCGGCCCCAGGGCCACCCACTCGCTCTCGGCCATGATGCGCGTCTCCGCGATCTCGAGCGTGCGCGTGCCATCGACGGTGTGGCTGTCGCGCGCCGCGCCCAGCACCAACACGTGGCGGCCGAGGTAGCTCTCGGGGTCGGCGGCCGCCGCCTTGAGCGAGAACAGCGGGATGCGCGCGCGCCGCACCACGCGCAGATCGTGCTGCACGTCGCCGCCGCGGGCGGCGACCACGTGCGCCACCAGCTCGGTGGCGTTCGGGTGCGCGCGCACGCGCTCGATCCACGGCGCGCTCAAGATCGACTCGAGGTCGGTGAAGTCGGGTCGCCGGATGCACTGCTCCATCACGGCCCACGCGCGCGCGTGATCGTGCTGGCGCAGCGCGCGCGCCGTGAGCACGCAGGCATGCGCCGCCTCGTGCGCGTCGGCGATGGTGCGCGCCTCCTCGAGCGAGAGCGGCGCGGCGGACGGCGCCGGCGGCGCGTCGTGCGCGCCCTCCCACACGACGGTGGGACCCGTGCCCACCAGGCGCGGGGTCTCGACGCACGAGAGCAACAGGAGTGCGAACGAGAGACCGTAAGCTCGGCTCATGGCGTCCTCGCGGGTGGCGCGGCCGTACGCGCGCGCTGGAGCAACAGCGAGGCCGCGCACTCGGCGCGGCACCGCTCGGCCGCGCACGGGCCGAGGCCGCCCTCGTCCCAGCGCGCCAGGCACTGCTGCTCGGTCACGCCACAGACCGCCACGCACGCGCAGCAGCCCTCGGCCACCTCGGCGTCGGCGGCGGCGGCGCGCACCAGCTCGGCGAGCCCCGCGTAGCAGCGCGCGAAGCCCGGGTTGAAGCGGCCGTCGTCGTCGAGGAGGGCGCGCGCGCCGTCACCCGCGCACCACCGGGTGGCCGGCGCGACCCG
>CAZONM010000677.1:0-1765 GCA_964580865.1 uncultured Myxococcales bacterium
GGTCGAAACCTACACCTTGCGCGTGCGGAATAGCTCGACCCCGACCAACTACGTGCAGTGGAGCATCAGCGGCACCGGGCAGGCGATCGTCGATGTCCTCGGGGCCGGTACGTCATTCGCGTTCAACGACAACGTGACGTTCCTCGGCGACGTGGCCGTCAACGGCGGCGACCTCTCGAGCAGCCAAAGCTACGGCGCCGGCGGTGGGGGCGGCGGCGCCGGGCGCGTGGGGCTCGAGCTCGCGAGCTGCGCGGGCCTCCCCCAGGCCGCGTTCTCGCCCCAGCCGAGCTGCCAATAGCGCCGCGACCGCTGCGTCATGGCACGCCGGTGCCCCCGTCGGGCGAGGTGCTCGCGCCCGCGCTTGGCGCGAAAACGAACGCGCCTCACGCCTGCCCGATGGCTCGTGAGGCGCGGTGGCGCTCGCTCGGCCGTGGGCGCTCGAGCGTGTCCCGGAGCTCCAGACACCGAAGGCCCACTCCCAGTGAAACTATGGGGTTACGACGGGCCTCCCCCGACATCGAGGGAGCGATCTGACGACGTCACGCTCAGACCCTGACGGGGCCCTTCCGAGTTCCGGGACGCGCCCTAGCGCTGCAGCACCAGCTGGAACTCGCCCACGGCCTCGGTGAGCTCGCCGTTGCCGTCGTCGACGAGGGCGTGGACCTCGAGGTGGCGGGAGCCGTCGGCCATGCGGGTCATGACGACCGCGCCGTCGTTGGCGCTGCCGTAGAACGTGGACCCGCCGTTGGTGGTGGCCTCGGTGGTGACGGTGGAGACCTCGCCGGTCTCGCTGTAGCCGACGCCGGTGGAGCCCTCGGGGAGCTCCTCGGCCCGCGGCATCAGGTCCACCACCATGGTGCCGTTGCCGTTGTCGCCGACGCCGCGGATGGTCACGTAGGTGCAGATGCCGTCGTCGTAGCCCTCGATCTCGACGTCGCTCTCGCGCTGGAAGCCCTTGACCGGCCCGATGTCGCCCGACAGGGAGCCGCGCCCGCGGAACTGCAGCGCGTCCTCGCCCATGTACATGTCGCCGTTGGACGACCAGGCGTCGTGCTGGTGGGGCTCGACGTACTGGAACTCCTGCATGCAGCCCGCGGCGAGCAGGGTCGAGAGCGGGAGCGAAGCGAGCAGCACGGTGCGCATGGGATCTCCTCGGTGGTGCGCCCAGGAACAGCAAGCCGCGGGCCAGCCGGCATCAACAGCGTGACACCTGCGCATGCGCACTGGCAAGCGGCGCATGGTGCTGCGGCGCCTGACAGATCTGCGCCCCCGCGACGCGGCTGTCGCGGTCCGTTCCGCCGGCCACACGGGCCCGCCAGCCGTGGGATTTCGTGAGGGATCCCAGGGTGAATTCCGTGTGGCCCCCATGCGTGCCGCGCTGTGGTCCGACACCACGATGCCGGCACGACGCGGCGCATCCAACGGCGTGCTGGCGACCCTGCAGACCGTGCGCGCGGGGCCGGCATGATCGAACGGGGCTGATCCTGCGGTCGCTTCGCATGGCGTTGGAGGACGCGCCCGCGGCGCGCCGAGCAGGTGCGGTGGTTGCGCCGGAGGTTCTAAGATCCGGTCGTGATCCGTCTCGCTGGCCCCCTGGTGGTCGTCGTGACGCTCCTCGCGAGCGGCTGCCCGCGTGCGGTGCTCGCGTGCGTCTCGGGCGAGGACTGCCCGAGCGATCTCGTGTGCAGCGCCGGAAGCTGCCTGGGCTCCGAAGGCGAGGGCGAGGGCGAGGGAGAAGGCGAGGGAGAAGGCGAGGGAGAAGGCG
>CAZONM010000678.1:0-1755 GCA_964580865.1 uncultured Myxococcales bacterium
CGCCCCGCCCGACGTCGCGGCGGCCGAGCGCATCAGCGGCCCCATCGCCGGCTGGTCGGCCGAGGGCGAGCCCGTGAGCACCGAGGCGGCCGCCGAGGCGCGCGCCATCCTCGGCCTGCCCGAGGGCGACGCGAGCGCCGACGAGCGCCGCACGTCACAGCTCAAGTTCCTCGACCCCGACGGCAACCGCGAGGCGCCGCCCCGCACCGAGACCCCGCGCCCAGGCTCCCTCGACATCCGCTTCGCCGCGCCCTCCACCGACTCGGGCCCGTCGGCCGCGCCGCCGGCGCCGCAGCCCCCGCCGCCGGTCGCCGTGGAGCCCCCGCCGCCGCGACCCGCGTCGACACCCCCGGCGCCCGCGGCGTCGGTCGCCGCCGACCCCACGCGCCCCCTCGATCTCCCCGAGGAGATCACGGGCGCGGTGGTGCGTGAGCTGCGCGAGGCGCGCGGCCTGTCGCTCGACGAGGTGTCCCAGCAGACCAAGGTGCGCCGGGGCGTGCTCCAGGCCATCGAGGAGCAGGACCTGCAGAATCTACCGGCGCGGGTGTACCTGCGCGGGTTCCTCACGCAGGTGGGACGTGTGCTCAAGGTGGACCGCACCCGCCTGGCCGAGGGATACGTAAAGACCGTGGAGAAGTTGCAGCGCGGTTGAGCGCGCGAGGAGCGAAGGCATGGCAGCGCCCATCGACACCCCGGAACGAGCGATTCGCTTGGCGCGCACCATCGCGTCCGACATCTCGCTCTACAACGAGGAGAAGATCGTCCGCGGCATCACCGAGGATCGGCTGTTTCAGGCGCTGTCCGACGAGCTCGAGGAAGGGCGGGAGCTGTACCGTGCACGCGTGGCCCCTGAGCTGTACGAGCGCACCAACTTCTTCGATCGCGCCATCGTCGACATCATCCTGAAGTCGAAGGCGCACGTGAAGTCGCGCATCTGGTAGCGACGCGTGGTCGAGGCGCCGGTCGACGACGATACCGCCGAGGACACCGGCGACGATGAGGCCGACGAGGCGACCGTCACCACGCTGACGGTGCCTCTGGCCGCCGCCGGAGTTCGCCTCGACGCGTGGCTGGCCGAGGCCACCGCCAGGTCGCGCTCGCGCTGCCGGCAGCTCATCGACGACGGCGAGGTCACGGTGGCCGGCGCGCGCGCGCGCGCCAGCGCTCGGCTGACGGGTGGTGAAGCGGTCGTGGTACGCGTGCCGCCCGCGCAGCGCACCGAGCTGGTGGCGCAGGACCTGCCCCTCACCGTGCTGTTCGAGGACGACGACGTGCTGGTCATCGACAAGGTCGCGGGCATGGCCGTTCACCCCGGCGCGGGCATCGCCCATGGCACCGTCGCCAACGCCGTGCTGTTTCGCTGCCCGAACGTCGCCATCTCGGGGGAGCAGCGGCCCGGCATCGTGCATCGCCTCGACAAAGACACCTCCGGCGTCTTGGTGATTGCGAAGCACGACCACGCGCACCAGGCGCTTACGCGCGCGTTCGCCGCGCGCGTCGTCGACAAGCGCTACGCGGCCTACTGTCTCGGCGCGCTGCCCGCGCCGCGCGTCGAGTGGATCACGGGGCACCGCCGCGCCGACGGCGATCGCCGCCGCTTCACCACGCGCCTGCCGCCCCCGGCGCGCGAGGGCGGCGCCGTGCGGCGCGCGCACACGGTGGCGCACACCACGGCCGTCGCCGGCGGCGACTCCGCGCTCGACGTCGAGCTGTTCACCGGACGCACGCACCAGATCCGCGCGCACCTGGCGGACA
>CAZONM010000679.1:0-1746 GCA_964580865.1 uncultured Myxococcales bacterium
ACCGCGCGCGGCGGCGGCGGCGGCGGCCTTGGCCTTGGCGGCCTCGCGCGCCTTGGCGCGTGGGTTGTCGGCCGCCTCCTTGAACAGCGGCTGGCCCGCCGCGGGCGCGTTGCCGCTGTCGTCTTGCGCGACGGCCGGGAGCGCGCCCACGACGAGCGCGGTGGTGACGACGGCGTGGAACAACGAGACGGGACGGGTCATGCGGGTGCTCATGTCGGTGGGTGTCGCGAGCGGGTTCACGGGGTGATGGCGTAGTCGAGCGTCATGGGCTTGCCGCGCCGCTTGAGGTCGACGTTGACGGTCTTGGCGTCCTTGAGCTTGGTGTAGATCTCGAGGCCCTTCTCGGGGCTCGACATCTCGTAGCCGTTGATGCGCGTGATGACGTCGCCGTTCTGCAGGCCGACCTTCGAGTAGAGCGAGCCCGGGCGAATGGAGAAGAGCTTGAAGCCGATGGTCTTGCCGCCCTCGAAGGCGGGCACGATGCGCGCCTGCGTGGAGAGCTCCGACAGGTTGTTGAGCGCCTTGTCGATGTCGCTCTGGCCCACCTCGTAGCTGTTCTCGCCCGTCTTCTTGATGGTGGCGCCGAGGTCGTCGGGCGACGTGGGCGCGGCGTCGGGCTTGGGCGTGTCGTTCTTGGCCACCACCGCGCCGCCCTTCTCGGGTGGCTCGTCGATGAACAGCATCTCCATGCGGTGATCGCTCTCGTTCCACACGCACACGCGCTCGGCCTCGATGCGGCGCAGCGTGGCGCTGTCGCCGATCTTGGCGCACGGCGGCGGCTTGGGCGCGAGCTTGGCGTTCGGGTCGTCGGCGTCGACGGGAGCGCTCACGCACTCGTTGATGGAGAACATCTCGGCGTGGGCGCTGCCGCCCTTGCTCTCGTCGACGATGGAGGCCAGCGAGTACTCGGGCGCGGCGAACACCACCGTCCCCACCAGGCGCAGGCGCAGCGCGCTCTTGCTCGCGGTGTCGCAGGTGCCGTCGTCGGGCGCGGGCGCGTCGGACGCCGCGGCCTCCACCACCACCTCGCGCCGCCCCTCGAAGATGTTGGCGTTGGCGGCGGCGAGGAAGTCGCGCGTGGTGCCCGTGCGCGCGGGCGCGCGCCGCTCGGCGGGCTTGGCCGACGTGGCCTGCTCCTTGAGCCGCTCCGCCACCATGTGGCCGGCGACGGCGGTGGCGGTGCGCGCGCACAGGATGCCGGCCAGCGCCAACAGCGCCAGGTGCACGACGAAGAAGCGACGCTTGAAGAAGCTCTCGAGCGCGTGTCGCACGGGGGTCTCCGCCAGCCAGCCAGCGACGAACGCAAGGGCCGGGCCACCCGCTTCATTCCGAAAAAGGCGAGAAAACTCAAGCTCCTAGATGCTCAACGGCGCGCGGATCCGTGCCATGCTGTCAGCGCGCGCCGGTCGCTCGGACCGACGCGTGCCAATGTGTCACGGCGCGGGCACGGCCACCGTCAGCGTGAGGGGCGCGCCCTTGCGCACCACCGACACCTCCACGGTGCGCTGCTCCTTCACGCGCGCGTACAGCGCCAGGGCGTCGGTGAGGTTGGCGGCCGTGTGGCCGTCGATGGCCACCACGGTGTCGCCGTTCTGCAGGCCCGCCGCTTGGTACAGCGAGCCGGGGCGGATGCCGGCCAAGCGCACGCCCGTGAGCTTGCCGCCCTCGAAGCGCGGCGTGGCGCGCGCGCCCGTGAGGAGCTCGGCGAGCACGGCGTCGCCCGTGGGTCCCGGCGGGCGCGGCGTC
>CAZONM010000680.1:0-1746 GCA_964580865.1 uncultured Myxococcales bacterium
CGGCGCGGCGTCGAGTCGCCTCGCGCGGCGGCGCGTCCTCGGCGGCGGCGGCGCGCCGGCCGCGACCCTTCCGGTGCTGCAGGGTGCCCGTGGCCTCGACGTCGCGCTCTATGGGCTCGACCGGCGGCGGCGTGGCCTCGTCCGGCGCCGCATGCTCAAGGGCGGCGGCCTCGTCGTCGGCCTGCTGGCGCTTCTGCTGCGCGCGCGCCGCGCGCTTGGCCTCGATGGCCTCGAGGTCGAGCATGGAGGTGCGGTCGTTGGGCGAGGCTGATTGCGGCTCGGGCAGCGCGGGGTTCCCCGACAGCTCCTCGGGCAGGTCGACCAGCTCCTCACCGTCGGTGGGGCACACGTCCACGTCGTCGGCGTAGCGCTCCTGGCAGTCCGGGCAAATCTTCACGCCCGGAAGCATAGCGAAGTATCCTGCGCCGGCGGAGGACGGGTGTCGAAGGCGAGCGCCCCAGAGCCGAGCAGCGTCGGGCGCATCCTGGCGGGACGGTACCGGCTCACGCGCCTGCTCGGCACCGGCGGCATGGGGTCGGTGTACGAGGCCGTCCACGTGCACACCGACAAGCGCGTGGCCGTGAAGCTCTTGTCGTCCGGTCTCTCCAAGGACCTGAAGCTCGTGGCTCGCTTTCGGCGCGAGGCCATGGCGGCGAGCCGCCTGGAGCACGAGAACTGCGTGCACGTCGACGACTTTGGCGAAGATACCGACGGCACGTTCTTCATCGTCATGGAGCTCATCGAGGGGCACGGCTTGGCCGACGAGCTGCGCAAGAGCGGCCCCATGCCGCCGCCGCGGGTGGCGCACATCGCCGTGCAGCTCTTGAAGGCGCTCGACACCGCCCACGCGGCCGGCGTGCTGCACCGCGATCTGAAGCCGCAGAACGTCATGCTCACCACCAAGCCCGGGCGCACCGACATCGTCAAGGTCGTCGACTTCGGCATCGCCAAGATCACCACCAACAGCCCCGAGGACCAGGGCGCGCTCACGGTGCCCGGCACCATCTTCGGTACGCCCGAGTACATGTCGCCCGAGCAGGCACGCGGCGAGACGCTCGACGCGCGCTCCGACCTCTACTCGGCCGCCGTGGTGCTCTGGCACATGCTGCTCGGGCGCTCGCCCTTTCGTGGCGCCAGCGTGCGCGAGACGCTGCTCAAGGTCTTCGCCGACGAGCCGCCGTCGTTGGCGCAGGCGGCGCACCAGCCCGCCCCCAAGTTCGAGGCGGCCCTGCGCAAGGCCATGTCCAAGCGCAAGGAGGACCGCTTCGCCGACGCCGCCACGTTCATCGAGGCGCTGGCGCCCTTCGTCGACCACCACCTGCACGATCTGCAGCGCCGCGCGCAGCCCGGGCTGCCGAGAGACGGCAGCCCGCCCCCCGCCACGCTCGACGACAACCGCAGCGCCACGCGCCCCGTGGTCGACGCGGACCTGCCGCCGCTCGCGCCCGCCGGGGGCGACAGCGGCCTCGCCACCCTCGTGTTGCCCGAGGCGGAGCTGCCGGCGCCCATGCCGAAGAAGGGCGTGCCGGCGGGCACGCCCGTCGACAAGTCCACGCGCGTGCTGACCCTCGACTCGCTCATGAAGCAGGGTGGAGGCGCGGGCGCAGCGCCGCCCGAGCTCGACGACGCCGAGGCCGCGGTCGTGACCTCGCCCGCGCGGACGGCCGCGGGCCGCGCAACCCCGGGCGCGCGCCTCGTGATCGCCGGCACCGCCACGCCGTTCCTGCTCGTGTCCATGCGCGGCCC
>CAZONM010000681.1:0-1735 GCA_964580865.1 uncultured Myxococcales bacterium
GTCGTTGGGCGCCCCGAG
Organism: uncultured Myxococcales bacterium; assembly: GCA_964580865.1. Lineage (GTDB taxonomy): Bacteria > Myxococcota > UBA727 > UBA727 > VGSZ01 > JACOUT01. The sequence goes on from CAZONM010000681.1 coordinate 19, forward strand.
CGCGCGCGCGCGCGCCCACAGCAGCGCTCCCACGAGCGCGAGCTCGACGAGGGGCACGAGCGCGCGGCGATCGGGCCGCTCGTGCTCGGTGGGGGCACCGGCGCGCAGCCCGGCGATGAGCCCGAGCAGGCACACGGCGACGGCCAAGGCGGGCGCGAGGCCCGCCACCACCGACGGCGCCAAGAAGCCGAGCCCGCCCGGCCCCACGGCGAGGCCGAACGCCACGGGCACCAGGGTGCTCGAGCCGCCGAGGATCTCGCCCAAGGCGCCCCGGCGCGCCGCCACGGTGGCCACGCTCAAGAGCGCCAAGAGGACCAGGAGGGAGCTCATGGCAAGCCTACGGCGGGTCGCACAGCGCGAGCTCGCCGCGCTCGGCGGCGAGCAGCACCTGCGTGGCCAAGGCCGTCTTGGCGCCGGGCTTGCCGAATGGCACCGAGAGCTCGCAGCAAAGCGACGTCTCGCCCACGTCGACGACGGCGACCGCGCCGCCCGGATCGACGGCGCGCGCGAGCGCCGCGAGCTGCGGCTCGAGCGCGGCCCACGGTCGCTCGCGCTTGAGGCGCACGGCGAGCGCCACGCGCGGGGCGGCGCCGCGCCCCAGGGGCAAGAGCGCCACCACGAGCATCGGCACCACCACCGTGCCGCCGCCCTCGGGCACGAGCACCAGGTCGAACACCGAGAGCGCGGCGACCTCACCGCGATGGCCGCCGACCGCGACCCAGTCGCCAGGCTTGAGCGCCCCGCGCCAGAGCACCACCACGCCCACCGCGGCGTTCGCGAGCACCGGCACGAAGGCGAGGAGCGCGGCGCCGCCGCCGTACACCGCCAGGGTCTCGAGCGGCGTACCGAAGCGCCCGAACGCGGCGGCGACGACGAGCGGTGCCACCACCACGAGGGCGCCGGCGGTGACCGCCACGCGCGTGGCCGGCACGCGCGCCGGCGGCACCACGCGCGCGTGCACGCGCCCAGAGGCGACCCCGTCGAGCAACAGGCGCGCGAAGCGCAGCCCGGCGGCGGTCACGACCACCAACAGCGCGGCGAGCAGGAGCCCGGGCACCGAGCGCGCCGCCGCGTCGACGCCGGCGACCACCGGGTTGAGCAGCGCGGCGGCGATGCGCCCGAGCCACGGCCGCGTCACCTCGAATTGGCTGAGCGCGGCGCCGAGCGCCACGGCGGTGGCCGCGAGGTACGCGAGGATGCGGCCGACGAACAGCGCCACCAAGAGCACGTCGCGCAGCGCCTCGCCCGAGATGATGGGGATCGAGAGGATGGTGAGGGGCTGCAGCGCCCCGCGCCGCTCCTCGAGGTTGGCCTCGAGCCGATCGAACGCCTTGCGCAGTGCGCGCAGCGTGAGCACGCCGAGCAGCCCGAAGGCCACGAACAAGAAGATGCTGAGCGCGACGGACTGCGCCGACGATCGGCGCAGCTCGGCCTGCACGAACGGCAGCAAGCGCGACTCGAGCTCTTCCGTGTAGTGCGCCAGATCGGGGGCGCCCTCGGCGAGCGCGTCTGCCGGCGTCAGCGTGGCCACGGCGCGGCCGCACACGCGCACCAGCGCGACCTCGCCGTTGAGCACGGTCTCCACCGGCACCGCGCACTCCGGCGCGTCGAGGGCCAAGGCGGCCTCGAGCGCGTCGCCGGCCTCGAGCGCGCGGCGGCGCGCGTCTTTGCCCGCGTGCGCCACGCGGAAGCTGAGCGGCGACGCGCGCTCGCGGAC
>CAZONM010000682.1:0-1723 GCA_964580865.1 uncultured Myxococcales bacterium
GACGGTGCGCTCGCGCGCGCGCCGCGCGGGCGGCAGCGTGACGCGCGCGCCCGCGTCGAGCGCGATGAGCCAGATAGCCACGTCGCTCTCGGGCCGCGCGGCGTAGCTGTGCGGCGGCGCCGGCTGCGCGTCGGTGTCCTCGAAGGCGCCGGCCACCACCGTCACCGTGGCGCGGCGCCCGCGGTCATCGGTCGACGTTCGCACGGGCACAGCCTCGCGCCAGCGCATGGAGAAGTGCGGCGGCACCATCTTGTCGGCGCGCGGCAGGTTGAGCCAGAGCTGGAAGAGCTCGAGGGGATTCTCGCGATCGGCGTGCACGAGCGGGAACATCTCGCTGTGCACGATGCCGCGCCCGGCGGTGAGCCACTGCACGTCGCCCGCGCCGAAGCGCGCGCGCGCGCCCAGCGAGTCGCTGTGATCGCAGAGGCCGCTCAGCACGATGGTGATGGTCTCGAAGCCGCGGTGCGGGTGCTGCGGGAAGCCAGGGACGCGCGCGCCGTGGTACATGCGCCAGCCGTCCTTGCCCTCGAAGTCGTGGCCGAGCGGGCGTCCGGCGAGCGAGGCGGCGGGCCCGAGCGCGCCATCGCCGCGCGGGTAGCGATCGAGGTGGTGGGCGCAGAACAGGAACGGATCGCTCGCGGGCCAGTGCAGGCCGAGGGGGAAGCGCGCGAGCACGGGTGAAGGGCTCATGCGTGCGAGCTAGCGACTCGCGCGCACCAGCGCCGCGGATCAGCGCAGCGCCAGCAAGAGGGCGCGTACGGCCGCCTCGTCGAGCGCCACCGGGTTGGTGCCGAGGTCGGCGTCGTCGAGCGTGAGCCGCGCCAGGTCCTCGAGATCGCCGTCGACGACGCCGAGGGCGCTGAGCGTGCGCGGGACGCCCGCCACGTCGTGCACGGTGTGCTCGACGACGCGCAGCAGCTCCTCGGCGTCGTCGAGGCCGAGCGCGCGCGCCACCCGTGCGTAGGCGGGCCGCGCCTCCGCCAGGTTCGCGCGCAGCACGGCCACCAGCACCACGCCGTTGGCGACACCGTGGGGCACGCCCTTCTTGGCGCCGAGCGCGTGGCCAAAGGCGTGGCAGGCGCCGAGCATGGCCGAGGAGATCGCCTGCCCGGCGAGGTTGGCCGCCACCAGGCATGCGCCGCGCGCCGCGACGTCGCCGGGGGCGGCCAAGGTCTTCGCCAGCGCGCCGTCGTCGCCGAGCAACTGGCGCAGCGCCTCGGTGGCGAGAGCGCCGGCGACGGGGTTCTGCAGGCGGCTCGCCACGGCCTCGAGCGCGTGGGTGATGGCGTCGACGCCGGTGGCGGCGGTGACGGCGCGCGGCAAGCCCACGAGCAGCGTGGGATCGAGGAAGGCGCACGCGGGCAAGAGCGCGCCGTCCATCAGCACGCGCTTCTTGCCCGCCTCGTGGTCCTTGATGACGGCGAACTGCGTGGCCTCCGAGCCGGTGCCCGCGGTGGTGGGCACGCACACGAGCGGCGGCAGCGGCGCGCGGATGGTGGCCATGCCCTCGAGCTCGGCGAGCCGCTTGCCCTTGGTGAGCACGGCGCCCACGCCCTTGGCCGTGTCCATCACCGAGCCGCCGCCCACCGCCAACAGCGCGTCGACGCGGAGCTCGCGCGCGCGCCCCGCGAGCTCGTCCACGTGGCGCGCGTCGGCGTCGGGAACCACGCCGTCGTCGACGAGCACGGCGCGCGCGCCCAGCGAGGCGAGCGGCCCCTCGAGC
>CAZONM010000683.1:0-1709 GCA_964580865.1 uncultured Myxococcales bacterium
CGTCGGTGCGCACGGCCGGCGGCCCGCGCCTGCCCGCGGTGCCCGCGCCCGCGCCGCGCGAGGGCGGCGTGTTCCTGCAGGTCCTCGGCAGCGACGTGCGGCGGCGACGGCGCCACATCCAGCGCGCGCTCTTTCACACCGTGCGGCGCGCGGTGTCGACGTGCTTCTTGACCACGCCCTACTTCGTGCCGCCGCCGCGCCTGGTGCGCGCGCTGGTGCACGCGCGGCGCCGCGGCGTCGACGTGCGCGTGCTGACCGCCGGCGTCTCCGACGTGCCCGTCGTGGCCGCGGCGGCGCGGCACCTCTATGGCCGACTGCTGCGCGCCGGCGTGCGCATCTTCGAGATGACCGGGCGCACGCTGCACGCCAAGACCGCCACCATCGACGGGCTGTACGCGTCGGTCGGCTCGTTCAACCTCGACCGCTGGAGCTTCGGCCGCAACCTCGAGGTCAGCTTCGCCGTGGTGGGCCCGGGCCTGGCGACCAGCCTCGAGGCGCGCATGACCGAGGACCTGGCGCTGTCGCGCGAGGTGCAGCGCCACGAGCACGAGGCGCGCGGCCTGTGGCAGCGCGTGATGGGGTTCCTCGCCTATCAGCTCATGCGCCTGTGACGGCGCCGCCGCGCCTCACAGCCCGAGCAGCTTGGCGGCGTTGGCGTACTCGATGAGGCTCTGCTCGCCCTCGGTGAGGCCGAGCAGCTCGGTGGCGTCGAGCGCCGACGCGCTGGTGTCGTGGGGGAAGTCCGAGCCGAACAGCACGCGGTCGGGGAAGAGGCGGATGACCCACTGCAGATCCTCGACCACCGGCGAGCGGGCGAACAGGGTGGGCACGCCCGACAGGTCGAGGAACAGGTTGTCGGCCCAGCCCGGCCGCCGCCGCAGCGACGCGATGACGGCCGTATCGAGGAAGCGCGTCAGCGCCATGTGGCCCACCACGATGCGCGTGCGCGGCGCGCGGCTCGCCAGCTCGACGATGCGCCCGAAGGCGCCGAGCTCGCCGATAGCGCCGCCCTCGAGCAGCACCATCATGCCGCGGTCGCCGGCGCGCGCGACCACCTCGAGCACGCGGGCGTCGGCCAGGTCGAAGCGCTGCGCGGCGCTGTCGAGGGCCAACAGGCGCGCGCCCGCCGCCGCCGTGCGGTCGACCTCGCCGAGGGCGGCGGCGCCGTCGTAGGGGTGCACCGACACCGCCGCCAGCACCTTGGCCTCGCGCCGCTGCAGGTCGAGCACGCGGTCGTTGAGCGCCTGCGCGTTGGCCACGCCCGCGGGCGCGAGCACCACCGCCGCCACCTTGACCACGCGCGGGTTGGCGGCGTTCTTGAGGAAGCTCTCCTCGTCGTTGGGGTCGTAGGCGGCGCGCAGGTCGACTACGGGGCCGCCGTAGCGCTCGACCTTCTTCTCGCGCTTGGTCTTCTCGGGACCAGCACAAGCGGTCGGCACCAAGGTGAGCGCGGCGAGCGCGAGGAGGGCGAGGCGCACGAGGGGGGACACGGATCGGGCAGGAGACATGCGCGTGATCTACCAGGGAGGGGGCGCGCGGGGAACGTTGCGCGTGGTGCGCTTGCCCTCGCGCGCCCATCCGTCGGAACGTCGGGCCATGATTGCCGCGCTCGTCTTGCTGTTCGCCACGCAGGGCGCCGAGCCCGCGTCGCCCCCCGTCGACCCCCCGGCGCCAACGCCCGCGCCGGCGCCCGCATCGCCCGCGCCCGC
>CAZONM010000684.1:0-1702 GCA_964580865.1 uncultured Myxococcales bacterium
GGCGCCGCCGTGTGCGTGCGCGGCGTGGGGCGCGTGGAGGCGCGCGTGGTGCTGCCCCTGCCGCGGAGTCGCGCCACCGTCGAGATCGAGGTGTGAGCGCTACCCGGCCGCGGCCGTGCGGACGGCGGCCTCCACGTCGAGCGCGCACTGAAACGCGGTCTCGATGCAGGGCGCGGGCCAGTTGTCTTGCTCGGCGAAGAAGATGCGACCGCCGATGGGCGCGCGCGCGGCGGCCCACGTGCCGTCGGCGATCTGGCCCTTGAGCGAGAGGTTGATCGGGTGGCCCCAGCGCGCGACGCGCAGCTCCTTCACGTGATCGGGCGTGAGCTTGAAGAGCGCGAGGATGCTCGGCAGCTGCGCTTCGAGCTCGCCCTTTACGCGCGCGAACGAGGTGGGATCGAAGAGCGCGGGCCGCGCGCCGTCGTACGGGTACGGGCGGTAGAGCGTGAGCACGCTGTGCTTGGGATCGCCGTGCTTGGCCCAGTGCCCGAGCACCACGTCGGTAATGCCTTGGCGCGTCGACTCGGCCACGAGGTCGGCGCCGGGCGCCGCGTTGCCGAGCAGGTACACGTCGTAGGCGTCGATGTTCAGCGGCGCGTCGATGAGCGCGTTGGCCACCACGTAGCTGCGGTACTTGATGCGCTCGATGGCGGCGCGCTGCGTGGGCGGCAGGTCCACCACGATCTTCTTGGCCACGAACTTGGGGCACGCCATCACGCACGCCTTGGCGCGCACGGTGTAGGGCGCGCCGTCGGGGCCGAGCGCCGTGACGTCGACGCCGTCGGCCGCTCGCGCCACACGGATCACGAGTGTCGACGGTCGCAGGTTGGTGGGCGGCACCGCGGTCGCGAGCTGCTCGAGCAGGCGCTCGGCGGCGAACGCGTTGCCGCCGGGCAAGACCACGACGCCGTCGAACTCGGCGACGAACGAGCACAGGAAGGCCGCCGCCGAGATCTCCTCCCAGCCGCACAAGAACGTCGACCAGGCGTAGTGGTCGCACAGCGTGGCCACGTGCGGGTGCAGCGCGGCGCCGAGCTTCTCCTCGAGCTCTTGGCGCAGGCTCTTCTGATCGAGCGCGGCCAGCGCGGCCTCGTCGAGGTGGCCGCCGGGCGCCCAGGGGATGTCGGGGTAGTGGTGACGCAGCACGTCGACGAACCAAGCCTTCGCCTTGGCGATGTCGCGCGCGCGCTTCTTGTCGGTGGCACCCTCCCAGAAGTGGTACTGCAGGCGATCGGCGGTGACGACGGGATCGTCGCCCACCACGCGCCACGCCTTGTCGAGCCCGAGGGGCGCGTAGAACTTGGTGCGCAGCTCTTCGTCGGGGTCGGTGTCGGCGAAGTACGCGGCGCCCATGGAGTACTCGATGCCCTGCCAGCGCTCGCCCTTCGAGTTGCCGCCGAAGCGCGGGGCCTGCTCGAGCACCAGCGGGTTGAGGTCGCGCAGGAGCCACGCGAGCCCGAGCCCGCTCATGCCGCCCCCGACGACGACCAAGCCCACGTGCTCGCGCGGCGCCGGCGGCGGGCCGTTCGTGGCGAAGTACTCGTCGAGCTTCCACAAGACGTCGTGCGGGCGCGTGAAGTCGTCGGCCAAGAAGCCCGTGGCCGGCGCGCTGACGTCGGCGATGGGCCGGCAGGTCGCGAGGTCCACGGCGAGCGCGGGCGGCGCCGGCGGGCGCGGCGGCGCCAGCGACAGACCCGCGTCG
>CAZONM010000685.1:0-1694 GCA_964580865.1 uncultured Myxococcales bacterium
GGGGCTCGGCGGCGGCGCCGGCCGGGTCCGCAGGAGGCGCGGCCGCGCCTTCCTCGGCCGCGGCGGCGGGCGCGACTGCCTCCGGGGGGGTGTCGACGATTCGGGGGGTCTTTGGCTGCTTGCTCATGGGTGCCTCCTTTGGCGCATTGCGTCAATCCTACACATGACGCGCCGTGTCGACAAGCCTGATCCGCCGGCATTCCGCGCACCTGCCGCGGCCATTCGTGGTAGGACGCCACCGCTTCCCGCCAAAGGCGTGGCCACGCCGCGCCGCCGACCGCTCACCCGCACGCGCACCAAGGATCCGACATGGCGAACCCGACCGCGACCTTCGACACCACGCTCGGCAAGTTCAAGGCCGAGATCTTCCTCGACCAGATGCCCATCACCGCCAAGAACTTCCTCGATCTGGCGAAGGGCGGCTTCTACAACGGCCTGCATTTCCACCGGATCATCCGCGATTTCATGATCCAGTTCGGCTGCCCCTACTCGAAGGACCCGAACAGCTCGCGCGCGGGCACCGGCGGCCCGCCGCACGGCAACATCCAAGACGAGTTCACCGCCAAGCTCTCGAACGAGCCGGGCACCCTGGCCATGGCCAACACCGGGCGCCCCAACAGCGGCGGCTCCCAGTTCTTCATCAACACCGTGCACAACAGCTACCTCGACTGGTTCACGCCGGGCCAGTCGAAGCACCCGGTGTTCGGCAAGATCATCGACGGCATGGACGTGGTGAAGTCGATCGAGACCACGCCCACGTCGAAGCCCGGCGATCGGCCGGTCACTCCCGTGTGCGTCAAGCAGATCATCGTCGAGGGGTACTGAGATGAAGTCGTGGTCCTTGTGGAGCGCGGTCGCGGTCGCGAGCGCGCTGTTGTCCGCCACCTCGTGCTCGGCCAAGGAGCTCGAGGAGAAGAACCAGAAGCTCGAGGCCGATCTCGGCAAGTGCCAGGAGAGCCTCAAGAGCGCCGAGCAGGCCAAGCGCAACCTCGAGAAGCGCCTTGCCCAGGCCAGCACGCCGCCGCCGGCGCCCGTGAACGTCGAGGAGACGGCCAAGACGCTGGGCATCAAGGCCGGCGACAAGCTCTACGCCACGTTCGACACGTCCATGGGGACCATGGTGGTCGAGCTGTTCTGGGACAAGGTCCCAAACACGGTGACCAACTTCGTGCAGCTGGCCGAGGGCACCAAGGAGTGGACCGACCCGAGGAGCGGGCAGAAGGTGAAGAAGCCGCTGTATGACGGAACGATCTTTCATCGCGTCATCCCCGACTTCATGATCCAGGGCGGCGACCCACTTGGCCAAGGCACCGGGGGCCCCGGCTACAAGTTCGCCGACGAGTTCCACCCAGCCCTCAAGCACGACGGCGCGGGGGTGCTGTCGATGGCGAACAGCGGCCGGAACACCAACGGCTCGCAATTCTTCATCACCGAAAAGGCCACCACCTGGCTTGACGGAAAGCACAGCGTTTTCGGGAAGGTCACCGAGGGACTTGATCTGATTCCGAAGATCACGCGCGTGCCAAAAGCGGACGGGCCCTCGGGCTCGAAGCCGTCCCAGGACATCGTGCTCAAGCGCGTGCTCATCGGCCGAGGCGCGCCCAAGAAGTGAGGGCGCTCGCGCTCTTGGGCCGCCCCGCCCTGGCCGCCTTGGTGGGCGCCGGGCGCGTGGTCGCCTTCGCGCCCGGCGCCGC
>CAZONM010000686.1:0-1690 GCA_964580865.1 uncultured Myxococcales bacterium
CGCCGCGCACCCCCTGCGCGACACGTTGCTCCACGCGAGCCGCGCCGAGCTGCGCGCGCGCCTGGCCGCCGGCCGCGCCGTCGACGTGGGCGCGCTCGAGGGCTTCGCCTATCGCGGCGTCGCGCTCGGGCTGCCGCGCGTGGTCGAGCGCCTCACGTGGAAGACGTTCCAAAAGACGTTCTGGCGACACCCCGAGAGCGGGCGCGTGCTCGGCTGGAACGTGCGCCTGCACCAAGACGGGCTCGACGCGCCGAGCCGGCCGAAGACCACGCGCACGGGTGAGCCCGTCACGACGTGGAACTACCAAGTGCTCGACGCCGTCGACACGTCGCTACCGCCGCGATGGCCGCGCGACCTGCGGCACGGCCTCGTCATCGACTACGCGCGCGCGCCGAACCCGCTCCTCGACACCGTGCGTCTCATCAAAGATCCGCTCGTCGACGTAAGCGACGGCAGCGGCGACCTCATGCTCGGCGTGAGCTACCTGGTGCTGGCCGGCCTGTGCGTGGAGACGCCGACCTTCTTCGTGCTCGAGCGCGAAGCGCCGGTCTCCTTCGTCCCACCGCGACTTGCCGCCGAGAGCGGCGCTCGCTGGGGGGCGCTCTCGCCGCGCGAGCGCAGGCTGGCCGAGCTCATCTTCGATGCCGTCCTCGCCGTCGACGAGGACGCCTCGCTGCCTGCGTTCGCCCGTCTCGACCACCGGGGCTTCTGGCGCGCGCTCGAGGGCGGGTGCGCGCCGCATGTCGCGCTGGGGCTGCGCGCCACCGTGCACGCGCTCAACGTGGCGCCGCTGATGCTTGCCGGCGTGCGGCGGCCGCTCGCGTCACTGTCGCGCGCCGATCGTGCCGCGTGCCTGGCGCGGCTCGCGGCGAGCGAGCGCTACGAGGTGCGCCAGCTGGTGGCCACGGCCAAGATCCTGGCGTGCTTCGCCTACTTCGAGCACGACGACGTGCGCCGCGCGCTCGGCGGCGCCGAGCCCACCAGCGACGCGGAGCGCTCATGCGCGGCCTGAGCACCCTCGACGACCACGCGCGCCCGCTGGTGGCGCTCCACGGGCGCGCCGTGACACGCGACCACCATGACGTCGCCGACGTGGTCATCGTGGGCAGCGGGCCGGCGGGCGCGGCGGCGGCGCGCGCGTGTGCCCGCGCCGGCCTTGACGTGCTCGTGCTCGAGGAGGGCCACGAGGCGCGCCCGAGCGACTTCGCGGCGAGCGGCCTGCACGCCATGGCGCGCTGGTATCGCGACGTCGGCACCTCGGTCGCGCTCGGCCCCGCGGTCATCCCGTTCCTGCAAGGCCGAGCGGTGGGCGGCACCTCGGTGGTGAACGGCGCCATCAACTGGCGCCTGCCGGCCGACGTCTGGCAGGGGTGGGTGCGCGCCGATCCCGCGCTCGCTGACGCCATCCCCTGGGAGCACTACCAGCGCGCCGAGGACGAGCTGGCCGCGCGCCTGGGCGTCGCGCCCACCGACGACGCTGTGGCCGGCGCAAAGAACCTCGCGCTGGCGCGCGGCGCCGAGGCGCTCGGCCTCGCGCACCGGCCCATCCTGCGCAACGTCGAGCGCTGCCAAGGGCTTGGCCGCTGCCTGCAAGGGTGCCCCACGGGGCGCAAGCTCAGCGTCGATCGCACGCTCTTGCGCGACGCCGTCGACGCGGGTGCGCGCGCGTTCGCGGGCATCACCGCGCGCT
>CAZONM010000687.1:0-1668 GCA_964580865.1 uncultured Myxococcales bacterium
TGCTGACGCTCGGCCTGGCGCTCGGCGGCGCGCTCGCCTACGGCGACGCCGAGCTGGCGCGCGCGCTGGTGGGCGAGGAGCTGGCCGGGCAGATCGAGCGCGGCGCCGCGTGGACCAACCGCATCGAGGCCGACGGCACCTTCGCGCAGGCGAGCGCGCAGATCATCGTCAACAACGTGATGGTGGGCGCGCGCGTGTTCGCGCTCGGCATCCTCGGCGGCGTCGCCACGGTGCTCGGCTTGGTGTCGAACGGCGTACAGATCGGCGCGGTGTTCGGCTACGCGCTGAGGCTCGGCACGGCCGACACGTTGCTGCGCTTCATCCTCGCGCACGGCCCGGTGGAGCTCACCAGCATCTGCATCGCGGGCGCCGGGGGCATGTGCCTCGGTCGCGCGCTCATCGCACCCGGCCGCCGCACACGCATGCGCGCGCTCCGCGAGGAGGGCGCGCGCGGCGCGCGCCTCTTGGTCGCGGCCGTGCTCGGCTTTCTGTGCATCGGCGCCGTCGAGGGCTTCATCTCGCCCGGCCGCGCGTTCCCGGTTTGGCTCAACGCCACGCTCGGCCTCGGCCTGTGGCTCCTCTTGTGGGGTTGGGCGCGCGCGTTCGGCGTGCCCCGTCAGCCTGGCGGCCAGCCGAGCTGACGCCCGCCGAGCACGTGCAGGTGCATGTGGAACACGCTCTGGCCGCCGTCGCTGCCGGTGTTCATCACTACGCGATAGCCGCTCTTGTCGATGCCCTTGAGCTCCGCGACCTTCTTGGCCGTCGCCATGATGTGGCCGAGCAGCGCCTCGTGGGCGTTGGTGACGTCGTTCAGGCCGGCGATGGCCTGCTTGGGGATGATGAGCACGTGCACAGGCGCCATGGGCGCGACGTCGTCGAACGCCAGCACGGCGTCGTCTTCGTACACCTTCTTGCACGGGATCTCGCCGCGCAGGATCTTGCCGAACACGGTGGTCATGACGTGGCCTCCTAGGGTGTCGCGAGCAGGGGTGGGAGTCGATCGGGCAGGGCGAGGGCGGCCTCGAGCGCGGCCGCCGCGCGCACCACCGTGGCCTCGTCGAACGAGCGCCCCACGAGCTGCACGCCGAGCGGCAGGCCGTCGACGGTGAAGCCTGTGTTCTGTGAGCTCGCCGGCAGCCCCGCCAGGCTCGCGGGCACGGTGAACGCGTCGGCCAGGTACATCGCGAGGGGATCCGCGCGCTTGTCGGCGAGCGGCCACGCCGGCTCGGGCGACGTGGGCAGCAAGAGCACGTCGCAGCGCGCGAGCGCCGCGCTCAGGCCTTCGGCGATCCGCCGGCGCACGCGCTGCGCGCGGTGCACGTAGGCGTCGACGTAGCCCTTGGAGAGCACCCACGTGCCCAGCACGATGCGGCGCTTGACCTCGGCGCCGAACAGCGCGCGCGTCTCCTCCATCATCGACGCCAGACCGCGCTCCTCGCCGCGACGTGGGCCGTAGCGCACGCCGTCGAAGCGCGCGAGGTTGCTCGCGGCCTCGGCCATGGCGATGACGTAGTAGCAGGCGACCGCGGCGTCCATCAGCGGCAGCTCCACGTCGACGACGCGGGCGCCCGCGCTCAGCAGCGCGCGCTCGGCGTGGGCGGTGGCGCGCGCCACCTCGGCGTGTAGGCCGCCGGCGCCGAGGAGCGCGCGCGGCACGCCCACGATGAG
>CAZONM010000688.1:0-1668 GCA_964580865.1 uncultured Myxococcales bacterium
CGTCCTCGGCACGTGGCTACGGCCACGCGCCTCCGGTGCTCCTTGGGCTCACCGGGAATCCCGGCGCCTGGCTCGATCAACCCACGTGGCCCCCGCTGTATGCGATCGGCGCACGGTGCGCGCTGCGAGGGCACAGCGAGGGTGCACGGCGCGCGGCCGGCGCGGGCGCGCGGGCGCGCGGGCCCTGGCCGAAAGGGCCGCGGACCTGCAAAGCTCGCCATGGGCGCGCGGCGCGCGCGGCGCGACGGAGGCCCCGGTGCAGGAGCGACCCCCAAGCGAGAGCGTCGACGCGCTGGCCGGCGAGCTGCGCGACCCTGCGCAGCCCGGACGGCGCGCGCGGCGCGTGTTCCACTCGGCGCTGGTGGTCGCGGTGGTCGCGTGGCTCGCCACCCTCGGCGCCGCCATCGGGTCGAGCGAGACCAACGGCATCATGGCGAGCTGGTTCGCCATCTTCCCGTCGTGCTTCGGCGTGGTGGGCGTGGTGTCGCTCGATCTCGGCACGGGCGCCATCGCCGGCGTGCGTAACGCGGCGCTCGCGGGGCTCGCCGGGAGCGTCGCGCTCTGGGTGTTCTTCGAGGTCATCTGGCCGGGCCTCTGAGCGCCCCGCCGGTCGTCACCACCCCGCCGGAGAGAACGATGAGGCTCCTGACCATCTTGCTGATCCTCGGCGCGGCCACCGCCGCCGTGGCGTCGAGTCGCTTCGAGGTGGTGGGCCTGTCGGCCACGCACCTGGCGGTGCGCGAGCTGTTCACTCGCAGCCAATGTTGCGGCGCGCCCGAGGTGGTCGACTGCCGTTACGACGGCGTCGCACGGCTCGAGCGAGCGCTCGACGACATCGCGGCGCCCCCGCGGACCGTCGTACCACGGCGCTACGGCGCCGTTCGGCTGCACGTGCTCCCCTACGCGCGCGGCGACGTGGTGACGCTGACCGCGGACACCCCCGGCCTCACGACCTTCACCATCTACGACTCCGTCACGACCGTGAGCGCATGCACCGATCGCGCGCGGGCCGAGGCGGCGCTGGTGGCCGCGCGTGCTCACGCGCGCGCCGTCGGGATCGACCTCGCTGCGCCGCTGACGATGCTCACGCTGGCGGAGCCCACGCTGCCCGTCGAGCGCTGCCTCCCCGAGCGCTTCGGCGACGCCTGCCGTCCCGACGAGGCCGAGGCGCCCGAGTACCTGGTGATGGCCCGCCGCCCCGACGTCGTGGTGCTCGACCTGTTCGTCAAGGTCGCGCCCCACCTCTGGGCCTCCACCACGATCACGCACAACGGGGCCATGTGGTTGGCGCCGCGACGCGCGGGCAGCAACCACCACGGCCGCGTGGTGCACTTCCGGCCGTTCACGAGCGCCATGAACGAGGTCGAGGAGCGCCCGCTGTTCTTCGTCGAGCCCCCGGTCCCATAGCCTCGGCGCCGCGGTGGTCACCGGGCGCGCGGCAGGCAGCGGCGCGCTCCTGCCCAACCTGCTACGACCGACCGAGCGGCTGTAAGCGCGGCGCGGAGGACACATGCAGCGTGGTTGGCTCGTGGTCATGGCAGCGATGACGGCCTCGTGCGCGGGAGCACCGGGCGATCAGGGCGAGCGAGGTCCCGCCGGCCCAGCGGGCGCGAGCGGCGCCACCGGGCCGTCGGGCGCCGCGGGCGTCGCGGGCGCCGCGGGAGATCG
>CAZONM010000689.1:0-1666 GCA_964580865.1 uncultured Myxococcales bacterium
GAGCGCGCCGCGGCGCGCGCCCTCCACGTCGAGGGCACGGCCGCGGCGGTGCGCGCCGCGCGCGCGGCCGGAGTTACGCGCTTCGTCTTGGTCTCGAGCGCCTCCGCCTACGGCGCACACCCTGACAACCCGGTGCCCATGGACGAGGACGCGCCGCTACGGCCCAACGACTACGCCTACGCGATCGACAAGGTCGCCCAGGAGAACGTGCTCGCCGGCGAGGGGGCGGGCCTGTCGTGCGCGACCGCGCGCCCCGCCATCGTGTACGGCCCGGGCGTCAAGAACTACCTCACGGAGATCATCACGCGCCTGCCGGTGTTGCCGGCGCTCGACGGCTGCCGGCCACCGATGCAGTTCGTCCATGTCGACGACGTGGCGGGGGCGCTGGCCGAGCTGGCGCTCACGGGCGTGGAGGGCGCGTTCAACGTGGCGCCCGTCGATTGGCTCCAGCACCACGACGTGGCGCGCGTCGCGGGCAAGCGCGTGCTCGCCGTGCCGAGCCGGTTGCTGGCGCCGCTCCTCGACGCCGGGGCGCGTCTTCTGCCGCCGCACCTGCGCGCGCCCTCGGGGATGGTGCCGTACCTCAAGTTCCCGTTCGTGCTCTCGTCCGAGCGGCTCATGCGCGCCACGGCCTGGCGGCCGGCCGTCTCCAGCGCGGGGGCGCTGCGGGCGATTCTGTGACGGGGGCGGTGCACGGACGAAAGGGCCCGTGCGTGCGGCTTGACACGACCGGGCGCGCGGCGGAGCAGCCATTCGCTCGCATGGATCCGGCAGGCAGAGCCATCAACGTACGGCCGACTCGTGCGTGCTCCGCGGACTCGACGACGCGCGCCGGCGATCGGCGCCGGTCGGACACGGCCGGTTGCAGGTCCGTGGCAGGCGCCTCGGGCGAGCTCGCGCGCCTGCCGTTTTGCGCGCGCCGCAGAGGCACGGCGCCGGACCTGCAGGTGCGCCGTGGCCCGTCGTAGACGCGGCGGGCGGCGCATGCGGCGAGGCGAACGACCTCCGCGCGCGACAGAGCGTTCCCTGTCCCGCTACTCGCCCTCGCCCTCGCCCTCGCCCGCGTCGTCCACCGTATCCACGGGCAAGCACGCGTTCTCCTCGCAGGCGTAGCCCTCGCCGAGCGCGTCGTCGCACTCCTGATCGACAGTGCAGGGCACGATGAGCGCCTCGGTGTCGAGCACCAGCGTGCAGGCGCCGCCGAGGAGCGCAAGGAGCGCGCCGAGCGCGAGCGCGCTGGAGGTGGTTCGGCTCATTCGGCGCTCCCGGCGTCATCGGTGAAGACGAAGCCCTGCAGGTAGTTCACGGTGGCGACGAGCGCGGCCGTCGCCGCGAACAAGTACGAGATATCGGCGGCGATGGCCTTCTGCTCGATCTCGTTGCGCTCGTCGAACAGTTCCTCGCCCACGATCTTGTTGGCGCGACCCTGATTGCACGCGATGACGTCGGCCGCGCATTGGTACTGCGCGTTGGCGAGCAGGCCGAAGGTGATGCCCGACGCCAGGCTCACGACCGCGACGCCCGTGGCGACGTACGCCACCAGCCGCTTCTCCTCGACAGAGGGCTCGTCGGACTCGGCCGTGGGCGCCGGCGCGGCGCTCGCCTCGGCGGGCGCAGCGGGGGCGGCGGGTACAGGCGCCGGCGCTGGGGCCGCTGCCGGTGGTGG
>CAZONM010000690.1:0-1655 GCA_964580865.1 uncultured Myxococcales bacterium
CGTCGACACGTCGAACTGGGTTCCTTACATCCCCGAGAACACCGGCAAGTTCGGCGAGTTCGGCTGGACGGGCGTGTTGCAGGGCGCCGGCATCATCTTCTTCTCGTACATCGGCTTCGATGCCGCGTCGACGACGGCGCGCAAGAGGTCGGGCAGCCCGTCGAGCACGTCGCGGGCGCGGGCCACGAGCTCGGCCGACGGCTTGGTGACCGCGCCACGCTGGCTCGCGAGCCATCGCGGCGTGGCCCGCAGGCGCGCCGCCAGGGACTCGAAGCGCGCGGGCTCGCTCTCGCAGTGGCCGCGCAGGTGGTACAGGAGCGTCTCGCACAGGGGCGTGGCGACGTCGGGGTCGACGCGCTTGAGCCCGACCTCCTCCTCGCCGAAGCGAAACAGCTCGAGCGACGCCGCGAGCACGCGCGCGTCGAGCGTGCGCTCGCGCGAATCGGCCATCTGGCCCTCGAGGTCCTTGCGCCACGCCACCAGCGCCTCGAGGAGCTGGGCGCGCCCGTCGGGCGTGGCGTCGCCGAGCTTGCCCGCGTGCGCGGTGCCGCCGAGGACGGTCTCGATCTCCGGGCGCAGCTCGGCGAGTCGCGCGAGGTGGGGCTCGTCGCGCTCGTCGGCCCGGAGCGCGAGCGCCTCGGGCCGGGTCGGCGGTGCGGTGGGTGCGGCAGGCTCCATAGGGCGGGCGTCGACTCCGAAGCCGGTCCGCGACCCGGCACAGCGTGGCGTGGAGCCAGCGGATCTGGGCGTGTAGGCGGACCCCGGCGCCCTGTCTACCCCGGTAGAATGGCTGGTGGAACGGCTCGCACCCCGCCCGATGAACGCAACCCGGCCGATCGGACACCAACCAACGCGCCCATGGCTCCGCCCCCGCTCCCCCACCTGGCCGCTCCGCGCGCCCCCGCGGACGATGACGCGCTGGTGGCGCGCGCGCGCGCCGGCGACCGCGCGGCCTTCGGGCAGCTGTTCACGCGCCACCACGGGCGCGTCACGGCCATGTGCACGCGCCTGTTGGCCGACCGCGGGCGCGTCGACGACGCGGTCCAGCAGACCTTCCTCGAGGCGTGGCGCTGCCTCGACCGCTTCGAGGGCAGGAGCCGCTTCACCACTTGGCTCACGCGCATCGCCATCCACACCTGCTTTGGCCTGCGCCGGCGCTTGGCGCGCCTGATCTTCGTGGGCGGCACTCCGGCCGAGCCGCTGCCCGAGGTGGAGGCCGCGGGGCGCACGCCCGAGCAGCAGGCGCTGGCGCGCGCCCGCGAGGCCGCCATCCGCGACGTGCTCGCGTCGCTCTCGGAGAAGAAGCGCACCGTGTTCGTGCTCGCCGACCTCGAGGGGCTCAGCTCCCCCGAGGTGGCCGAGGTGCTCGGTGTCCCCGACGCCACCGTGCGCACACGCCTGTTCCATGCGCGCCGCGCGGTGGCCGCCGCGGTGCGCGCGCACCCCGGGTTGTCGGATCTGGTGGACCAGCGCGGCCCCGCGCGCGGGGAGGAGCCGTGACGACAGGCATCCCCCCCGGAGGCGACGAGGACGTCCTGGCTTCGTTCGCCGAGGTCGCGCGGGCGCGCCGACCGTCGCGCTTCGAGACCGCGCGCGCGGCTCGGGACCTCGAGGGCGCGCTCGACCGGCTCGAGGAGCGGCGCCGGCGTGCGCTG
>CAZONM010000691.1:0-1646 GCA_964580865.1 uncultured Myxococcales bacterium
CTTCGCCCTCTCCTTCGCCCTCTCCTTCGCCCTCTCCTTCGCCCTCTCCTTCGCCCTCACCCGCACCTTCGCCTTCGCCTTCGCCCTAGCCTTCGCCTTCGCCCTCGCCCTCACCTTCGCCTTCGCCTTCGCCCTCGCCTTCGCCCTCACCCCCGCCTTCGCCCGATGGCACAGCGCAGGAGCACGCCGGACCGAACGCCAACGACAGGCACGCGACGAGCGAAGGGATGCGACGCATTGGTCGAAGACAATGCGGGCCTCGAGTCTCCCGTAGCCTCGTACCGAGCGACCCGGCGGACGGACGCGACCTCGGCCGAGCTCGGCCGAGGGGCCGATGTCCGGGGCGATCGCGCAACCACATGAAGAGATTGCGAAAACCGCGCACCATGGTGCGGCGCATCACAAAGCGCCGGATCCGGATGTGTCGTTTGCTTCCGCACACGCAACCGCATCCGACCACATCCGATGCTGAGGAAAGAAACACCGCGTCAAACCAAGGAGGACACCATGTCGACGCTCTCCGTCAGCAAGAAGATCAAGTCCGCGATGGCCGATGCCTTCATCACCAAGGTCGAGGCCGAGACCATCGTCAAGGAGGCCGAGAAGGGGCGCATCACCGTGGGCGAAGGCAAGGCCATCGCCGACCTGTTCGATCGCGGCAACCGCGAGGTTCCCCCGGGCATGATGGTGACGCTGGCCATCCCCGAGCACCCCGGCGACGTCGTCATGGAGGCCGGCGCCAACAACGTGCTCAACGCGTTCTTCGCCAAGCACCAGGTGCCGGCGGGCGCGGAGAAGAAGCTCATGCTCGAGCGCATCGACTCGGCGCTGGCCAAGAACGGCTGGGGCCCGGCGCTCGCCAAGGAGCCGAACACCAAGAACCTGTACCTGGTGCGCCTGCCCTACCCCGAGGGCGCGGCCGACTACCCCACGCGTAACGCCTTCGTCGACGTGAAGAAGGGCGAGTTCTACCTCTCGGTGTCGGGCGGGCTCGTGCCGCCGGGCGTGCTGCCCACGCGCTGGTACGGGCCCAACAAGCTCGGCGACGCGCTGCCCAAGGGCCTGCGTGAGGCGCTCGAGGCCAACGCGCGCAGCATCGTGAGCCAGGACGCGGGCTTCGCGCTCTCGCGCTCCGACGCGGTGCTCGTTGACACCATCAAGCCCAACGACCGCGGCACCTTCGACGTGATCTTCAAGGTCGCGCACTTCCTGAACCACACGGTGCGCGCGCGCCTGCCCATCGAGGTCGACGCCAACGGCAAGTTCGTCGCCGCGGGCTGACGTTCGCGCGCGCCGCCGTCGTGGGTGGCGGCGGCGCGCGACCGCGCGGGCGCAGTAAGCTCCACGTATGTGGAGTCGCTGCCGCGTCGTCGTCGGCCTCGTGGCCCTTTGGGTCGCGTGTGCGCCGAGCGGCGTGTACCTGCTCTGCGTGGCGGACGACGATTGCCCCGGCGATCAGGCCTGCGTGCAGCAGGTGTGCGGTCCGGCGGCGATCGGTGAGGGTGAAGGAGAGGGCGAAGGAGAGGGCGAAGGAGAGGGCGAAGGAGAGGGCGAAGGAGAGGGAGAGGGCGAAGGAGAGGACGAAGGAGAGGGAGAGGGCGAAGGAGAGGGAGAGGGCGAAGGAGAGGGCGAAGGAGAGGGCGAAG
>CAZONM010000692.1:0-1638 GCA_964580865.1 uncultured Myxococcales bacterium
CCATGCTGCTGGAGGCGCCGGCGTCGTCGGTGGGCGGGGACCGCGACGTGCAGCGGCGCGCCTTCGCGCTGGCGCAAGAGCTCCACGATGCGCCCGCCCTCGAGCGCACGGCGGCGGCGCTGTTCGCGCGCCCCGACCTGTCGCGCGAGGAGCGCTTGGGCGTGCACGCCGCCAAGGCGAGCGTGCTCGGGGGCGTCGATCGGGCGGCGGCGCTGGCGGCGCTCGGCGCCTGGCTCGACGACGAGCCGGGCGCCGAGGTGGCGCTCACGGAGCTCGTGGGCGCGCTCCTCGACGAGCGGCGCTTCGACGAGGCGCTCGGGCGACTGCACGCGGCGGTGCAGCTCGGCGGCCGCGGGGCCGAGGGCCGGCGCGCCCTGTTGGCGCGCGCCGCCGAGGCCGCGCTCAAGGCCGGCGAGGTGGCGCACGAGATCCGCGCGCGCGAGCTCTTGCTCGGCGAGCGCACGGGCGCGGATCCGCAGCTCGGCGCCGATCTCGAGCGGCTGGCGGACCTGTACGGCGAGGCCGGTCGGTTCAAGCAGGCCGTCGACGTGCTCGAGCGCCGCGCGGCTCTGGGCGGCGCGGCCGACGCCATGGCAGCGCTCTTGTTGCGCATCGCGGGCATCGAGGAGGAGCACCTTCACGACAAGCCGCGCGCGGCCGCCGCGCTGCGCGGTCACCTGCGCCACGCGCCCGACGACGCCTCCGCGTCGCGGCGCCTGCAGGCACTCTTGGTCGACATCGCCGACGACGCCGGGCTGCACGAGGAGTGCGCGCGGCGGGCCGGGCGCCTGCGGCCGGGCGCCGAACGCACGGAGCTCCTGGTGCGCCGCGTCGCCGCCGCGCGCGCCGTGTGGATGACGGCGCTGCGCTCGACGCCATGGTCGATGGACGCGCTCGACCGCCTGTTGGCCCTGGCGCGCACCGACAAGAACCACCGGTTGGTGGTCCGCGCGCGGTTGGCGGCGGCGCAGACCCTGGCCGACGGCCCCGCGTCGGCCGAACAGGCAGCCGAGGCCGGCGCGTACCTCTACTCGTTCCTGGGCCGCCCGCGCCTCGCGCTCAACTGCTTCCGCTGGGCCGAGAGCCGCGACAAGAAGCCCCAGCGCCACACCCGCCTCATCGTCGACCTGCACCGCGCCCTCGGCGAGGGCGGCGCCGCCCTCGCCGCCATCGATCAGCTCCTCGAGAAGGCCAAGGAGAAGGAGAAGCCGCTCCTGCTCGAGAGCCGCGCCGAGGTGCTCGAGGAGCTGCTCGGCGAGAAGTCCGCCGCGGCCGACGCGCGTCGGCAGGCCCTGGCGCTCGACCCGAAGCAGCGCACGGCCGCGCGCCTGTTGGCGCGCCAGCTGCGCGATGGCGGCGACGTGCGTGGCGCGCTCGACGTCGAGCGCGCCTTCGCCGACGCGGCGCTGGCGGGGCGCGCGCGCGCCGCCGTGTACGCGCAGCTCGCCGGCGTGGCCGACGAGGAGCTGCACGATCCCGCGCTGTGCGGCGAGCTGTGCGCGGCCGCGCTCAAGCTCGACGGCACCGTCGACGTGCTGCGGCGCTACGCCCGCGTCCTCGAGGAGCTGGGCGACAACGCCGAGGCGGTCGACGCGCTCAAGCGGCTGCTCGACGCGAACCTCGGGCACGACGAGCGCC
>CAZONM010000693.1:0-1609 GCA_964580865.1 uncultured Myxococcales bacterium
GGCGCGGCGCCAGGCCGCCGCGTCGTATCGCGACCTGGCGGCCCAGCGCGACGCCGTGCGCAAGGCGCTGTTGCCGGTGCTGGCTGAGGCCGCGCCGGCGGCCGCCCCCGCGGTGGGCGCCGACCTCGATCCCCGCGCCGACGACGACGTGGAGACCTTGCTCGAGAAGGCCGACCTGGCGCGCGACCTCGAGCAGCGCCTCAACCGCCAGATGGAGGCCGTGCGCCGCCGTATCTCCGAGCTCGAGGAGGAGCAGGCGGTGGCCAAGGACCTCGCGGGCATGGTGGGGAGGAACGCCCTGTTCGACGAGGAGGATCGGCGCCTCTTGGTGGTGCGCACCGAGACCACCACGCGCCCGAACCCCAACGCGCCCGTGGCCGCCATCGGCGGCAACGGCAACGATCGCGACGGCGCCAACGAGGGCGAGTCGGCGCCCCCGCCCGCCTTCGACGGCGAGCCCAGCGCCGACGCCGACGACGTGAGCGCGGGCGCGGGCGGCGCGCCCCCGGCCGACCCCATGCCGCCGCCGACCACGTCGGTGCCGCCCACCTTGACGTCGACGACCACGCTGCGCACGGAGCAGGTGTTGGCGGTGCCCACCACCGACGCGGGCCTGCGGGGCATGTTGTCGTCGAGCACCAACCTGTCGTCGCTCAAGGCGCTGGAGAAGCAGCTGCAGGCCAACGCCACCAAGGTGCGCGACAAGGCCAAGAAGCTGCGCACCGAGGCCGAGCGCCGGCAGTAGGCTCGCGCCTCGCCGCTCGCGCTTGCGAAAGCGCGCGCCCTCTGCAAGCTACCGGCGATGCTCAAGCTCACCACGACCAAGCTCGGGCCGCTCGTGGCGCGCGTGGTGGCGGCCGACGACGTCGCCGCCGACGCGCTCACGGTGTGGCTCTGTCACGGCTACGGTGCCCCCGGCACCGACCTGTGCGGCATCGCCGGCGAGGTGGTGGCCGCGCGTCCGGCGCTCGCGGCGCGCGCGCGCTTCGTCTTCCCCGAGGCGCCCTTGGCGCTCGACTTCATGCCCTTCGCCGGGCGCGCCTGGTGGCACATCGACGTGGGCCGCTTCGAGCGCGCCCTGGCCACGGGCGAGCTCGAGCGCCTGTTCGACGAGACCCCCGAGGGCATGCCGGCGGCGCGCAAGGCGCTGCGCGCCGCTCTCGACGCGTGGTGCACGGCCACCAACACGCCCTACGGGCGCGTGCTGCTCGGCGGCTTCTCCCAGGGCGCCATGATCACCACCGACCTGGCGCTGCGCCTGGAGGAGGCGCCGGCCGCCCTCGCGGTCTTCTCGGGCACGCTGTTGTGCCGGCCCGAGTGGACGTCGCTGGCGCCGGCGCGCCGCGGCCTCACCGTGCTGCAAAGCCACGGCACCGGCGACCCGCTCTTGCCCTACCCCGCGGCGCTCGAGCTGCGGCGCCTGCTCGAGGGCGCGGGCCTGGCCGTGCGCTTCGTGTCGTTCTCGGGCGGGCACGGCATCGACGCCGACGTCATCGACGCCTTCGGCGCGCTGGTGGCCGAGCGCGCCGGCGTGGGCGCCGCGCCATGATGGCCGCGCTGGCCCTCGCGCTTGCGCTGGCGGCGCCGCCCGCCGCCGACGCGTGGCCCG
>CAZONM010000694.1:0-1596 GCA_964580865.1 uncultured Myxococcales bacterium
GGCGAGGACGTGGCGCGTGGCGACGTGGTGGGCGCCGTAGGCGCGCCGCTCACGGCCGCGCGCCTCAACCTGCTGCTCGCCGCCGGGCACGTGAGCGCGCGCGTGGTGCGCCGCCCGCAGGTCGCCATCGTCGCGTCCGGCGACGAGCTGGTGGAGGTGGGCGCGCCGCTCACCGAGCGCGACGTCGTCAACTCCAACGCCTACGCGCTCGCGGCCATGGTGCGCGCGGCGGGCGGCGAGCCGCACCTCATGGGCATCGCGCGCGACTCGCTGGCCGACCACGTGGCGCGCATGAAGGACGCCGCGTTCGCCGACGTGCTGGTCACGGTGGGCGGCGTCTCCATGGGCACGCACGACTTCGTGCGGCCGGCGCTGGCCGAGCTCGGCTGCGCGCTCGAGCTGTGGCGCGTGGCCATGCGGCCGGGCAAGCCCGTGGCCTTCGGCCGGCGCGGCGACGGGCGCGCGGCGCAGTACGTCTTTGGCCTGCCGGGCAACCCGGTGAGCGCCATGGTGAGCTTCGAGCTGTTCGTGCGCCCGGCGCTCGTGAAGCTGCAGGGGCTCGGGCCCGGGCACTGGCTGCGCCCGCTGCACGCGGCCGTCTTGGCCGACGCGACCAGCAAGAAGGCCGGTCTCGAGCACTGGGCGCGCGCGCGCGTGGCCTACGACGACGGCGCGCTCGTGGCCACGCTGCTCGACGCGCAGGGCTCGCACCAGATCGCGGGCCTGGCCGACGCCGACGCGCTGGTGCGCCTGCCGCGCGCGGCCACCGCGCTCGCGGCAGGCGAGCGCGTGCAGCTCATGCTCCTGGGGTAGGCGCGGGCTCCGAGTCCTCGGGATCGAAGAGGTCGTCGTCGTCGAGGACCACCTCGACGCGGTCGAGGGGCGCGCCGCCCAGGCGCGCGGCTACGAAGCCGTACTCCCACGGGCGCTGCGGCATGGCCCCGTTCGCCGGCAGCCCGGCGACGCCCGCCACGAAGCGCTCCCAGCGCCGACGCAGCTCGGTGCCCACGCCGAAGAAGACCAGCGCCGTGGCGCGCACCGTGCCGTCGCGGTCGCGCTCGTGTCGCACGGGCACCGCCATGGCGCGCATGGGCCCGTCGGGGAGCTGCGCCACGAGCGCCACCGCGCTGCCGAGCTTGAAGCCGCCGTCGCCCGGGACCAGCACGGCGTGGCGGCTGACGTCGATGGTGGCGCCGACCAGGAAGCCGCCGGAGCGCACCTCCACCGGCACGTGCGCCTGGTAGCGCGGCGCGCGGCGCCGCTCCGCCGCACGCGGAGACGGGGCGTTGTCGATGCGCGGGCTGACGAACATGTGGACGTGGCTGGCCATACGGAGCTCCCCGGAACGTCGTTTGCCGGAACGCAAGGGACGCGCCAACCGGAGTTCGATGCCCGCCGCGGCCAGACGTAGCGCGCGTCACCTTGGGCGGCCGGTGCGTGGTCGGCGGTGCACAGGGGCGTGCGGATCCGCTCTCGGCGACGCCGGCGCGGTCGCCGGGCTCAACGCACCTGCTACCGCTCGCCGAGGTCGAGGCGCGGCGTGTAGGGCTCGGGCGGCGGCGCAGGGCCCGCCGGCGGCGGACGCGGCGGCGTCGG
>CAZONM010000695.1:0-1589 GCA_964580865.1 uncultured Myxococcales bacterium
TCTTTGGCGCGCGCCTCGTCGAGGGCGCGGGCGTCGGGCCGCGAGCCGTCGGCGGTCTCGAAGCGATCGGCGAGCGCGCTCGTCGTGCTCACGGCTCGGCGAGCGCCGCCTGCTTCCACTCCTGCATGGCGGGCAGGGCGGCGATGGCGTCGACGTAGGCGCGCGCGCCGTCGTCGACGGGGATGCCGTAGCTCGTGATGCGCGCGCACACGGGCGCGTACATGCAGTCGGCGATGGTGGGCCGCGCGCCGAACAGGTAGGGGCCACCGCTGCCGAAGCGCTCGCGCGCCTCGCGCCAGATGCGCGTGATGCGATAGACGTCGGCGCCCGCCTCGGGGTTGATGGTCTGGCCGTCGAGGTGCTTCTTGAGATCGAAGGGGCAGCTCCTGCGCAGCGACAGGAAGCCCGCGTGCATCTCGTGCGCGATGGCGCGCGCATGCGCGCGCGCCGCGCGCTGCGTGGGCCACAGCTCGGGGCAGGTCTCGGCCACGGTCTCGCAGATGGCGAGCGACTCCCAGACCACCACGTCGCCGTCGAGGTAGATGGGCACCTTGCCTGCGGCGCCGGGCGCGGCGGCCTTGATGTTGGCCTTGGTGTCTTTCTTGTCGAGGAAGATGAGCTTCTCCTCGAAGTCGACGCCGGCGAGCTTGAGCGCCAGCCACGGGCGCAGCGACCACGAGCTCTTGTTCTTGTCGCCGATGACGAGGGTGGGACGAGTCATGGGTGCCTCGGGGATCAGGGGCGCCGCGACGATAGCAGCAGACCCGAATCGTGCGCTGCGCGTGCGCCTGCCGCGCAGGGAGCGGAGCGGGCGACGCCCGCGGAGCGAGCCGCAGACCGCGCGAACCCGCGGCGTCCTCTCGCCGAGAACGCTCGTGCCCCTGCAGAAGGCCGCCCGCGGATCCTGGCCCCACGCACCGTCACGCAGCGCCGGATCGACAAGGCCAGGTCCGCGGGCGGATCATCAAGAAGGCGACCTCGTCGTCGCCTTCTTGATCAAAACTGCCAGCCGAGCTCCACGTCGAGCGTGCCCGCCCACACGTTCTCGAGCCCGATGCTCGAGTAGCGCCGCCCGTGCGCGTCGGCCACGCGGTCCACGTCGTCCTCGGTGAAGCCGAGGCGGAACGCGCGCTGCACGCCGGCGTTGACGAACAGGATGGGCAAGAGCTCGATGCGCCCGCCGCCGTAGAGGATCTCGTTGTCGGTGGCGAAGGTGAACAGCCCGTTGAAGTCGTCGAAGTTGCGGTAGTGGTAGCTGGCGAACAGCTGCAGGAAGCCCCAGCCCATGGTCTCGAGGTGCACGGCGAGGTTGCGCCCGCGCACCGGCTGGCTCGCCACGCCCAACGCGAGCGCGTCCTCGTACACCACCGTGGCGCCCACGGCGTCGATCCACGAGTAGCTCGCCTCGACGTAGGTGCCGAGGCGCCAGGGCTCGCCCCCTTGGGCCGCGAGGAACGCGATCTTGGTCGGCAGCGCCGCGCGCGCCGCGTGCTCGGCGGTGCCGAACTGCAGGCGGTCGACCTCGTACATGGTGTTGAAGTAGCTCGGCAGGTAGCGCGGATCGAAGGCGCGGCCCTCCACGCGCACGC
>CAZONM010000696.1:0-1588 GCA_964580865.1 uncultured Myxococcales bacterium
CTCGTGGGCCGCGCGCACACGCAGGCGCGCCTCGAGGCGGTGGCGCGGCGCGCGCTTGGCGCAACGCGCTGGCGCACGTCGACGGACGCGCGCGACCTCGCCGCGTGCACCGTGATCATCGCGGCGAGCAACGCGCCCGAGCCCGCGCTGCGCGCCGCGCACGTGGGGCGCACAGCCCTCGTCGTCGACGTGGCGGTGCCCGGCGACGCGCACCCCGAGCTGCGTGAGCTCGACCGTGTCACGGTGCTGCGCGGGGGCGCCGTGCGCCTGCCGCTCGGGCAGACGCTCGGGGTAGCCGGGCTCGACCTCGGTGACGGGCACGTGCACGCGTGCCTGGCCGAGACGCTCCTGTGCGGCCTCGGCGCCCTGCACGACACCGCGCTGGTGGGCTCGCCGAGCGCGGCGCGGGCGCGCCGCCTCCTCGAGCTGGCGCGCGCGCACGGCTTCGTCATCGACGAGGCCGCGGGGTGACGGTCAACGCGCGCGCGGGCCGACGCGCGCGATCACGGCCCGCGCCACCTGGTCGCGCACGACGCCCAGGGGCGGCGCGCGCCCGAGCACGCGCGCAAGCGTGGTGACGCCGCGCCCCGTCAGGCCGCAGGGCAGCACGTGCGCGAGGTAGCCCTCGATGTCGATGTCGACGTTGAGCGCGAAGCCGTGGCGCGTGACCCCGCCCGACAAGCCCACGCCGATGGCGCACACCTTGGCGTCGGTGTGCTCACCAGGAGGGCGGCACCACACGCCCGTGAGGTGGTTGCCGGTGGCGTCGCGCTCGGGCTTGGCGTGGGCGTCGAGCACGCCGAGCGCGCGGCACGCGTCGACCAGGCCGGCCTCCAGGTCGCGCACGTAACCCACCACGTCGCTGCCGAGGCTCGAGGGCCCCAAGCGCAGCACGGGGTAGCCCACGAGCTGCCCGGGCCCGTGGAAGGTGACGTCGCCGCCGCGATCGGTCTCGCACAGCTCGATGCCCTCCGCGGCCAGGCGCTCGCGCGAGGTGAACACGTGGGCGGTGCCGCCGCGCTTGGTGATGGTGATGACGGGCGCGTGCTCGAGGAGGAAGAGCGTGGGTCCCTCGGCGTCGACCAGCGCCATGGCGCGCTGCATCTGGCGCACGCCGTCGGCGTAGGGGACATGGGCGCCCAGATCGACGATGCGCACGCCCTCGTCGTCGCATCCGGGCGCGCCGGCCGCAAGGCGTTGACGCGGCCCGGGCGGCGCTCAATGCGCACCCCAGCAGTCTGTGCAGCGGTGCCCGAGGAGGACGCATGGCCGACAAGATCCTGATGCCGCAGCTCGGCGAGTCGATCGCCGAGGGGACCATCGTGCGCTGGCTCAAGCGCCCGGGCGACGCCGTGCGGAAAGACGAGAACGTGCTCGTCATCTCCACCGACAAGGTGGAGGCCGAGATCCCGTCGCCCGCCGCCGGGGTCTTGCTCACCATCGACGTGCACGAGGGCAAGACCGTCCCCGTGGGCACGGTGCTCGGCTACGTGGGCGCCGCGGGCGATCGCGTGGCCGCGGGGGTCAAGAGCGCCGCGCCGTCGCCGCCGCCGCCGGCGCCCGCGGCGAGCCGCACCGCCGCCGCGGC
>CAZONM010000697.1:0-1587 GCA_964580865.1 uncultured Myxococcales bacterium
GGCGCGGCGGGCGGCCTGCAGGTGCTGCGTGCAGGCGCCCCGCCGCCGCCCAGCGCCGGCCTCGAGGTGGAGGGCGACGGCGCGAGACCAACGGCACCACAGCCGTTCATCCCCGGGATCGACTCGGCGGCACCGAGCTTCGGCGACGCGCCGGCCGTCTCCGCCAACGATCGCCGGTCGAAGCAGATCCTCATCGCTGCAACGGTCATCGCGGTGGGTATCATCTTGAGCGCGGTCGTCCTGCGCGCGCGGGCCACGCGTACGTCGACGGTGCCGGTGGCGACGAACCATGCCGCGTCCGCGCCCGTCGAGGTGCCGCCGGTGCCGCCGCCACCGCCTCCCGTGGCAGACACTGCGGCGCTCGGCGCGCCCCCCACGGCGCAAGCGGCAAGCACGGCTGGCATCGACGGGGCAGGCGCATCGGCGCCCCCGATCGACGCGGCGCCCGCCGCGCGGCAGAGCGAGATCATCGAAGAGGCCCGGCGGCTCTCCGATCCCGCCATGGCGATCGGCATGTACTCGCAGGCCATCGAGCTCGATCCGCAGAGCATCGCAGCGCGCGACGCGTTGTTCGAGCGCGCCAAGCTCCACCTCGCCACGGGCGATCGCGAGCACGCGCGCGCCGACGTGCAGAAGCTCCGGCGTCGCGCCGACGCCAAAGATCTCGAGCGCGACCTGCAGCTCATCCTCGACGGGGCCAACGCCGCGGGCGGGGGACCCTGATGGAGGTCGCCGCGTGACCCAGACCGTGCGCGACCAGATCGCCGACGAGCTCGGCGTCGGGGCCACCGCCGACATGAGCGCGCGCGTGCGCAAGGTCGCGAGGACCGTGGGCAACATCGCCGATCAGCTGGTGGCGCTGGGCCTGCCGGCGCAGGACGTGCTGCAAGCGTGTTGCGCTGTCACCGGGTTGCCGCCGGCGCCGTTGGCGTGGCTGCGTCAACCCAAGCTCTCTTCCGCGCCGGGCCTCGACCTGGCGCTCTGTCGTCGCCTTGGTGCGGTCCCACTGGCGGGCCCGTCGAACCGGCTGTGTGTGGTGTTCGGCGATCCCGAGGTTGGCGCCGACAGCACCAACCTCGGCTTGCCGCCGCACCACGCGTACTTGGCGCTCAATGCAGATCTGGCCCGCGTGACCACGCTGTTGCCGGCCATGGCCGACGACGACGACGAGCCGGCGACCACCGTGGGCGGCGGCGGGTCGCACACCGACCCCGAGCCGAGCACCAAGGCCGGCGGCGTGCCGGCGCCGAGCGCCGATCCCCTCGACGACGAGCCGCCGGACGGCGCCACCATCCAGATGCCCATGGTGTCGTCGCACGACGCCGACAGCGACGGTAGCGCCGACGACGACAGCGATGACGTGCCGCTGTTCGACGACCCCACGAGCGCGGTGCCGGCGTTCGCGCTGCCGAGCGCGCCCAAGCCCGGCGCC
Source organism: uncultured Myxococcales bacterium (assembly GCA_964580865.1). GTDB lineage: Bacteria > Myxococcota > UBA727 > UBA727 > VGSZ01 > JACOUT01. The sequence continues at coordinate 1,433 of CAZONM010000697.1, forward strand.
CGCCAACAGACCGGCGCGGTGACGAGCGCGCCACCGGCCCGCGCGGCGGGGCCCGCCGCGCGCGATGACGCGGCCCCGGCGCGAATGCCGGAGCCTCGTCGCGCGCGAGATCGGAAGAGCGTCGGGTAGGGGAAGAGGGGGGGGGGGGGGGGGGG
>CAZONM010000698.1:0-1581 GCA_964580865.1 uncultured Myxococcales bacterium
ACCCGGCCCCCCCCGCGAACTACACTCTTTCCCTACACGACGCTCTTCCGATCTGCGAGCGGCGCCGTGCGCCTGCTCGCGGGCGCGGGCGTGCGCTCCACCTTGCGCGCCATCCGCGAGCACGAGCGCGGCGAGGAGCGCGCGACCCTCGAGGTGGAAGACGCGCTCGGCGCCACCGAGCGCGTGCACATGGTGCGCGAAGGCGGCCGCTGGTGCGTGCGGCTCAGCGAGGCGCCCGCCGAGCAAAAGGCTGCGCCATGACGCTGGCCCTGGTGCTCGGCGTGGCCGCGGCCGCGCTGCCCGTGGCGTTCGTGGCGCCGAGCGACGAGCAGGTAGGGCGCGCGCTGGTGGAGGCGCGCGGGCGCGACCTGCCCACGCGCCTGCGCATCGTCACCGAGCCCTTCCTCGACGCCCCGTACCGCCACAGCCCGCTCGGTGAGGGCGCGGGCGTCGACCCCGATCCGCTCGTGCGCTTCGATGCGTTCGACTGCACTACCTTCGTCGAGACCGCCATGGCGCTGGCGCTGGCCGACGACCTGCCCCACGCCCGGCGCATCCTCGACCACGTGCGCTACCGCGACGGCCGCGTCGACTACCTGGCGCGTCGTCACTTCCCCGAGGCCGAGTGGATCCCCGAGCTGGTGCGCTTGGGCTACCTCGAAGACATCACGCGAGCCCTGGCCGGCGCCGAGGTGCGCGTGGAGGAGAAGCGCCTCGATGCGCGGGTGTGGCGCCGCGCGCGCCACCCGGGCATGCCGGCGCTGCCCGACGAGCGCATCCCGAGCGGCGTGTTCCGCCTCGACGTGTGGCCGCTCGACCAGGCGCGCGCCGGCGCCGCGCGCATCCCGCCCGGCACCATCCTGCACCTGGTGCGCGTCGACTATGGCTCGGTGCCCGTGCGCGTGAGCCACCAGGGCATCGTCATCGAGAAGGACGGCGTGCGCTTCCTGCGGCACGCGGCCGATCGCATGCACCACCGCGTCGTCGACGAGCCGCTCGATCGCTTCTTCTCGCGCATGCAGCAGTACCGCAAGTGGCCGGTGGCCGGCGTGCACCTCACGCGCGTGACGACGCCGCCACAGGTGCCGCCGCCGCTCGCCGCGCCGTGACCCCGCGCATGGGTCGCAGCGCCCCGTCGCGCACGCTCGGCACGTCGTCGGGCAGGGGCAGCTCGTCGACGGCGGTGAGCGCCACGCCCTGCTCGAAGGCGGCGCCCCGCACCAGCTCGGCCACCGCCGCCACCGACAGGCCTCGGTGGTTGGTGGAGACGAGCAGCAGCCCACCGGGCAACAGCGCGGCCAGCGCCTGCTCCACCAGCGTCGGCAGGTCGTCCTCCACGCGGAAGCGGCGCGCGCGGCCGCCCTTGGCCTTGCGCGTGGCGGTGGTGGGCGGGTCGAGCACGACGACGCCGTAGGCGGGCGCGCGGCGCGCAACGCGCTCCAGCACGTCGAGGGCGTCGTCGACGAGGAAGCGGTGCTGGCGCGGGTCCACGCCGTTGAGCGCCAGGTTGAGCGCCGCCCACTGCGCGCAGCGGCGCGACACGTCGACGTGGTCGACGCGGGCGGCGCCGCCGGCCGCGGC
>CAZONM010000699.1:0-1548 GCA_964580865.1 uncultured Myxococcales bacterium
GGGGCGCCCCGTGGCTGAGTCCGCGCTCGCGGCGCTGTTGGCACCGCTGGCGCGCTGGGCCCGCCAGCGCAGCCGCGTGGGCCTGGCCGTGGTGGGCGCGCTGCCGGGCGTCGACGCTGCCGGCTGGGCCGACCCGCGCGCGCTCCCCATCGGGCAGCCCACCGACGCTGCGGCGCCGCGCCAGGCGGACCTGTTGGTGGTGGTGGGCCGCATCAGCCACAAGCTGTCGCCGTTCTTGGTGCGCACGCACGCCGCCATGGCGCAGCCGTCGTCGGTGCTGGTGGTCGACCTCGAGCCCGCCGGCGCCATGGCGCCCTTGTACCCGTCGGTCGCCGACGTGGCGCAGATCCTCCCGGTCGACGTGGTGGTGAAGAGCGCGGCGCCGAGCGCGGCCATGATGGCGCGCGCCCTGGCGCTGCTCGACGCCCGCAGCGCCAAGGTGGCGCCATGACGCGCGATCACGCCCACGGGCGCGCCGGCCACCTCGTGCGCCTGGTGAAGAACCGCCTGGGCGCGCACGCGTGCGTCAGCGCCACGGCGCTGGCCACGGGCGACGAGCTGGTGGTGGCGCGCGACCGCCTGCTCGAGCTCCTGGCGTTCCTCAAGCGCGACCCCGACGCCGACCTGTCGTTACTGGTCGACATCACGGCGGTCGATCGCCTGCCGCGCACGCCGCGCTTCGAGGTGCGCTGGCAATTGCGCAGCGCGCGCCTCGGGTACCGCGCGCACCTCGTCGCCCTGGTCGACGAGGACGACGCCGTGGTGCCGTCGCTGGTGCCGCTGTACGCCGGCGCCGAGTCGCTCGAGCGCGAGCTGTACGAGATGTTCGGCGTTTACCCAGACGGTCACCCGCACCTGCGACCGTGGCTGCTCTACCAAGACCTGGTCGGGCACCCGCTGCGGCGCGACTACCGCGCCGCCAAGCAGCAGCCGCTGGTGCCGCCGCTGCACGACGCGCCGCCGCCGGCCGTGGTCGAGGGCGAGCCATGAGGCACGTGCTCGACGTCCTCCCCGGCGCGGTGCTGCCCGATCCCGTGGCGGAGAGCGCCGATCCCGGCGCGCCGCTGGCGCCCCCCGACGACGACGACCTGCTGCGCCCGCGCATCGAAGAGGAGCTGTTTCGCGTGGGCGCGCGCGGCTCGCTGGTGGGCGCGCAGCCGACCACGCTCGCCAAGCACCTGGTGTGGACCTTCGGCCCCGTGCACCGCGCGCTGCCCTTCCCGCTGCAGCTGCGCGTGGAGCTCGACGGCGATCGCCTGGTCACCGTCGACCCCGAGGTGGGTTTCCTGCACCAAGGCATCGAGAAGGCGCTCGAGCAGACGACGTTCCGCGGCGGCTTCAGCGTCATCGCGCGCACCGCGCCGCTCTCGCCCGTGGGCCACCAGCTCGCCTGGGCGCTGGCGCTCGAGCGCTTGCTCGGCGTGGCCGATGGCGTGCCCCGGCGCGCGCAGCTGTGGCGCGTAGCCGTGCTCGAGCTGGCGCGCGTGGCCGACCACCTCGCCGTGGTGGCCCACCCCACGTTGGCGCCCGCCTCGGCGCGGGTGCGCC
>CAZONM010000700.1:0-1536 GCA_964580865.1 uncultured Myxococcales bacterium
GCCCAATCGGCCGGGAGCGCGCGGCGGCGGCGCGGGCTCGGCACCTTGGCCAGCGCCGCCTGCTCCACCACGAGGCGCTTGGCCTCGACAGCGGCGGGCGCGGGCAAGGGCGGCCGCGGCACGGGCGACGACGACGCGCGAATCGGCGCCGCGAACGTGACGCGATCCCCCACGGCCGCGCGCTCGCTGGCGCAGGTGGCGTGGTGCGCCGCGAGCTGATCGACCACGCAAGTGCCGACCTTGGCCTTGCGGCGCACCAGCTCGACGGTGGTCCCTGCTGTCAGGCCGTCCTTGGCGCCGGCGTCGAGATACGCGGTGGTCGTGGTGACGTACGTGATCCTGGCGGAGCCGCGCGCGCCGGCCGCCAGCGCCGGCGAGCCACTCCCGAGGGCCCACGCGGCGGCCGCGGCGGCCAACGCCGACGCCGCCCGCGTCGCCGACACGCTCACGGTGCGCAGCCCTCGTTGGCGAAGCCTGCGTTAAGGTTGTTCAGTCCAAGCGTTGCGGCGGCGGCGAGGCGCACTATCTCGGGGTCGTCGCACTGCAGACGCGTACCCGTGGCCGTGGCGCCGTTGTCGTCGAGGTGGAGGCGCTCGCCGATGCTGCCCGCGGCCACCAAGAGCGGGAAGGCGTCGGCGGCGATGTCCTCGAGGAAGTCGTTGTTCTTGATGCGCAGGTTCCTGCCGATGTGGGCCACGGCGGGGAAGCCGTGCAGCGCCACCAGGTCGTCGCCGCCGTTCTCGATGCGCAGCTCGCCGCCGACCTCGGCGAGCGCGCTCAGCTCGTCGATGAGCGCGTGCGCCTCGTGGCCGATGAGGAACAGGTCGCCGGTCACGGTGACGAGGCCGTTGAGCGCGCTCCTGCCGTACTCGATCTCCTCGGAGACGTTGACCTCGAGCTTGCCCTCGACGGCCGTGACCGCGGCCAGCGCCGACAGATCCGCCACGTCGGAGCCGGTGATGCGCACGGTCCCGGTGAGGGTCGTGCACCCCGCCAACGCGTCGAGCAGGGCTTGCGAGGTGATGTCGCCCGTGACCGGGCACGGATCGCCCTCGCCCTCGCCCTCGCCTTCACCTTCGCCTTCGCCCTCGCCCTCGCCTTCACCTTCCCCCTCGCCTTCCCCCTCGCCTTCACCCTCGCCTTCACCTTCGCCCTCGCCTTCACCTTCGCCTTCACCTTCGCCTTCACCTTCGCCTTCACCTTCGCCTTCGCCTTCACCTTCGCCTTCACCCTCGCCCTCGCCTTCGCCCTCGGCCACCTCGCAGACGGCGGCGACGCAGCGCTGACCTGACGGGCAGTTGGCGTCGGCCTCGCAGGGGTTGTGGGCGAGGAGGTTGGTGCACGCGCCGACCGCGGGCACGACGAGGAGCGCGGCCACCAGCGCGTACCAGAGCCAACCGCGAAGCGTGTGGTGCATGCCGAGTACCCATGGGTTGACGCGCGGGCGCGCGCCAGCGCCAAGCATGGCACCAAGCGAGCGACGACGGCACCTCGGCGCCGGCGGCGCGCGCTCGTCGGCGGGCGGCCCGCGGGCGG
>CAZONM010000701.1:0-1525 GCA_964580865.1 uncultured Myxococcales bacterium
CGCGTCGGCGAGCACGGCGCGCAGCTCGCCCGTGGCGCGCGGCGGCGCGTGGCGCCCCGGGTCATCGGGCGCGCGCGCTGCGATCGGTTGAGGCTGTTCGGGCTCCGCCATGGTCTCCCGCGGGCGCGCGGCCGCGTCGTATCCCACCGCCAAATCTGTCATAGTCCGGCGTCACGCGCGCGGCAGCCCGTGAAGGGATCGACCGGCGCGCGCCGTCCGTTGCAACGGACCATGGCGACACCGGATCTGCGCAGGACGCCCACACCCATGACCAGCGCCCGCAAGCCCGACAGCCCGCCCCCCGACGCCGATGAGCGCGTCCGCAAGGCGCGCGCGGCGCTCGAGTCCGCCAAGAACCGCGCGCGCGGCGAGGCCGACGGCCGGGCGCGCGACCGTGCGCGCGATCAATCGCTCGTCGACGCGGCGCGCGCGGGCGACGCGCGCGCCTTCCGCTCGCTGGTGGAGGCGCACCAGGCGCGCCTATTCGCGGTGGCCTTCGGCATGCTGCGCGACCGCGACGACGCCATGGACGCGGTGCAAGACACCTTCATCAAGGCGCACAAGAAGCTCGCGGAGTTCGAGGGCAACGCCGCGTTCTCCACGTGGCTCTACCGCATCTGCGTCAACCTCTGCATCGACAAGAAGCGCGCCGACGCCCGCCGGCGCAAGGTCGACCTCGACGACGCGCTGGCCACCCACAAGCCCGAGGACGCGCTCTACGGCGAGAGCGAGATCGGCGGTCGGCTCTCGGGCGAGAACCCCTTGCGCACCCTGTCCGACAAGGAGCTCGGCGGCGAGATCGGCCGGGCCCTCGGCGGGCTGAGCGACGACCACAAGGCCATCCTGCTGCTGCGCGAGGTGGAGGGGATGTCGTACGAGGAGATCGCGGAAGCGCTTGAAATTCCTCGCGGAACCGTCATGAGCCGGCTCTTCCACGCGCGCCGCAACCTGCAGCGCCTGCTGCGACCCTTCCTAGGGCTCGAAGACGGCGCGTCGCCCTTCGGCAAGTCCGATCCGGCGGCCGACGACGCTGAACGCGGTGCTGAACAAAGTGGCGGCAAGGGCCGTCCCTAGCAAGACCACGACACGAGGATCGCAGTCCATGAGCGAAACCAGCCACCCCGACCGCGACGCGCTGCTGATGCAGATCAGCGCGTATCTCGACGGGGAGCTGTCGGGCGAGGACGAGGCGCGCGTGGTTGACGCGCTGAGCCGCGACCCCGAGCTCTTGGCGTCCTTCGAGGCCATGGCGGCGGCGCGCGTGCCCGGCGGCGCCCTCGACGCCGAGCGCGCCGACGACCTCACGGCGGCGGTGCTGCTGACCACCGACGGCTCGGTGCCCGCCACGGTGGGCGGCGCCACGCTCTTGGCCAGCCAAGTCATCGACGATGAGCTCGAGGAGGCGAAGGCGCGGCGCCTCGACCTTCTGCTGGCGGAGCGCCCGGGGGTCGCGGGCGAGGTGCTCGGGCTCGCGGCGTCGGCCGAGGCCGTGCGGGTGGCCGCGCGGGCGGTCGGCGAGCTGCCG
>CAZONM010000702.1:0-1521 GCA_964580865.1 uncultured Myxococcales bacterium
GCCCCGTGGCGCGCCTGCGGGCGGCGCTCGCCGGTGCCACGCCGTCGCTCGAGGAGCGCGCGGCGCTCGACGAGGGGCGCGCGCTGGTCGAGGCCCACGTCGACGGGGTGCGGCGCGCCCTGGCGCACCTGGGCGCCCCCGGCGCGGCCACGGGCGAGGAGCTCGCCGACTACGTGCGCGCGCTGTGGTCGCGGCTCGACACCTTGGTGCAGCAGGCGCTCGAGGAGCTCACGGCGCTGCACGGCGATCGCACCGACGACGAGCCCCTGGCCGCGCGCCTCTTCTCTCCCGGCGCCGGTGCCCGTGGCGGCGACGTCGCCGCCCTGGCCCATCGCCTGCTCGGGCGCGACGCGCTCGACGGCGCCGACGCGCTCGACGAGCTGTTAGTGGGCTCCGTCGACGCCGCCGTGGCCGCGCTCAGCGGGCCCGAGCCGCTGGCCGGCACGTTGGCGCGCGGGCTGTGGCGCCATGCCGACGCCATCGTGCTGCACGAGCTGGCGCCCGGGCGCCGCGCGTTTCGGCTCCTGCCCTTCCTGGCGTCGCTGCACGCGCCGGCGGCGGCACCGTTCTCCGTGCTGGCGGAGCTGTTGCTGCGCGCCGACGCCGGTGCCGACGACGCCGCGGCGGCGCTCGCCCGACTGCCGCCCGACGACGCCACCGTGCTGGCCCGCTGCCTGCTCTTGCACCCGAACGAGGCCGTGCGCACGCGCGCCGCGACCGCGCTCGAGCCCTCGGACCTGTGGGGCGTCATCGCGCACCCCGCCACGCCCGTGGCCGTGGAGCGCTTCCTCTTCGAGCACCTGCGCACACGCGCGCGGGCCGAGTACCTCAAGGTCTTCTTCTTCTGCGTGCGCGACAACCTGCTCGCCGCCACGGGCGCGCGCGAGCTGCGCGACGCGCTGGCGCTGACGCGCGCGTTCTTCGTCGTGCCGTGCTTTCACGAGGACATCGTGTTCGAGCCGCTGCTCGAGCTCGAGGCCGCGCTGCGCGCGCGCGCGACCACGGCGCGCGTGGCGCCCGACGATGAGGGCGCGTACGCCGAGGCGCTGGCGTCGTTCACCGCCGGCGGCGCCACCGAGACCCGGCCGCTGCAGAGCCTGGTTGACGTGCCGCTGCCCATCCAGCGCAAGCTGGCGCGCGAGGGGCACTTCGTGAGCTTCTTCGTGAGCCACCAGAACGAGCGCGTGGCACGAGAGACGCTGCCGCACCTGTTGCGCCTCGACGACATCACGCCCTTCCTGCGCATCACCACCATTCACCGCGTGGTGCTGACCGAGCTGGCCAAGCGCAAGCGCTTCTTCCGCAAAGACGCCGCCAAGCTCGCGCTCTTGCAGAACCCCAAGACGCCGGCGCTGGTGGCGCGCGCGTTCGTGCCCGTGGTGCCCGCCGATCAGCTGCGCGTGCTCGCCGCCAACCGCCACATCAACCCCGACGTGCGGCGCCTGGTGGCGGCGGCCGTGGGCCTGCGCGTGGGGCCGCCGTGAGCGAGCCGCGCCGATCGCCCGCCACGCTGGTCGCCCG
>CAZONM010000703.1:0-1518 GCA_964580865.1 uncultured Myxococcales bacterium
CGAGCAAGCGCGCCGGGGAGCTCGGCGCGGCCCTCGCAAGCGACGCGGCTGAGCTCATGGACCAAACGGCGGACGCACGTCACGCGGCCGCCACGGCAGCCGAGGAGGCGGCCCGACGCGCGGGGGCCGCCGCTGCCGACGTCGCCGCGGCGGCGGGGCGCGAGGCCAAAGGCGTGGCCGAGCAGGTGGCGGGCAACGCCAAGGCGTTCTGGCGCGGCCTCAAGGGAAAGTAGGTGCGCCGAATACGCACCTTCACCCACGTCGCGCGCGAGCGACTGCGCGGCCGACCGGGCGCGTAGCCCGAGCGCCGGCCCTCAAGCTTCGCGGCGACGCGGCGATATCCTCCGACGGTGCTCTCGCTCGCGCTCTGGATCGTCGCCGCGCCGGCCACGGTGACCGCCGTCGAGGACGCCGACGGTGTGCCCGGCGCTATCGCAACCTTCACCGTCGACGTGCCGGCCGACCTGCTGCTCGACTTCGTTTGGGACGGGCGCAATTCGGCCAGGATCTTCCGCGAGATCACGTCGCGCACCGAGCTCGAGCGCACGCCCACCAGCGTCACACTGCGCTACGGGCTGTCGACCATCATCGGGACCATGCGCTACCGCCAGCGCAACGTCGTCGAGCGCTACCCGGGTGGCGGCGGCACCATGCGCTGGCAGCGCCTCGACGGCGACATGGACGCGCTGCACGGCGAGTGGCTCATCACGCCCCTCGGCGAGCGCCGCTGCCAGGTGCGCTACACGAGCTACGTCGCCACCGGGCCCCGGCTCCTGTACGGGATCTTGAAAGGACAGCAAGTGAACAGCATGAAGGACCTGGCCGAGCGCGTGCGCACGGCCGTAGGTGCGAACCTATGACGCTCGCTCCGCCGCTCTCGAGCGCTCGCGCTCGAAGGCGAACGACCGCATCGGCGTGCGCGCGTCCTGGCGACACGTCGTGGCGCACGGAGGACGCCGGAGGGAACGTGGCGCGCGGGTGGTGGACGTGATCAAGCTCTGCGAAGACGGTTTTCCGTTCGTCATCGCCGTGGTGAGCGGCGAGATCACCGACTCCGACGTCGACGAGATGTATCGACGTTACCCGCTGCTGCACCAGCGGCGCCGGCGCTTCTACCTCGCCCAGGAGGTACGTCAGGTGAACATCCCCGGCGCGGCGATGCGGCGTCGCCTGGCCATGCTGAACACGGAGTTCGGCGAGCGCATCCGCGCCAACGTCATCGGCATCGGCATCATCGTGCCGTCGCGCGTGGTGTCGGCGGCGATGACCGCCGTGTACTGGGTATCGAAGGAGGCGGCGCCGACGCGCTTCTTCTCGTCGGCGGCGAGCATGGCCGACCACGCGCGCCAGGTGTGCGCGGCCGAGCAGCTCCTGGTGCCGGCCGCGGTCGATGACGCGGCCCGCGCGCTCGACGCCGCCTGGCGCGACGGCCGCCCCCTCATCGACGTCGATCTCGGCTCGTGCGCGTCGGTCGCCGCGGCGTGACCGTCGCGCTGGTCACGGGCGCCGGCGGGCACC
>CAZONM010000704.1:0-1513 GCA_964580865.1 uncultured Myxococcales bacterium
GTGTCGCGGCCCGCGCGCGTCAGCACCGCGTCGAGGCGGCGCGCGCGCCGACTGCCCGCCGGCGCCGACACCACCTCGACGCCGTGCACGACGCCGCTCACGCGCCACAGCCGCCGCCGGTGATAGAGCTCGAAGCAGAAAGGCGCGTCGGGCGGCAGCTCGTGCGCGCGCAGGTAGTAGACGACGCTCAGCAGGTCCACCACCTCCGACGCCGTGGAGAAGCGGCCGCTGCGATCGAAGTCGCCCTTGGGCCCGTGGCGCCGCAGCCGCGTGTTGACCTCGCCGCCGCGGGGCCCGTCGGGCGTCTTCACCGCGGCCGCGAAGGCGCCGTCCTCGCGGGAGACGGTAGGCGCCGGCGCGAAGGCCTCGCGCACCTCCACGCGGTTGACCATGCGCACGGGCGTGAGCGTGCGCGGATCGAGGAAGCTCACCATGCGCGCGTCGACCTCGCCGAGGACGGAGAGGAAGCCGTCGGTCTTGAGCTGCCCCTGCAACGGGTACGTGGCCACGCCGTCCACCTGCGTGCGCTCGCCCACCTTGAGGTGCGCGCGCCCGGTGCGCACGCCGAGGTACGTGATGTCATAGGCGATCTGCTCGCCAGGCCCGAAGGGCAGGCGCTCGCGCAAGGGCGGCAACAGCGGGCCCGGGCAGCCGCGCAGCGAAGGCGCGGGGTCGTCGCCGTCGAGCTCCACGGGCACCGGGCGGTGCACCGAGGCCAGCGGCAACAGCCCGAGCTCATCGGGAGCGGCCGCCACCAGGGTCACCAGCAAGAGCGCGGGCGTCATGGACTCGGCGAGTGTAGCCTCGCGTCGTGTCCGTTGCGCTGTTTGCCGCCCTGGCGCTCGCCGCGCCGCCCTCCGTCGAGGCGGCGGCCGCGCGCTTCGGTCCGGCGCTGGTCACGGTGCGCTGGGGCGACGAGGGCCAAAGCGGCGGCTTCTTCGTGTCGTCCGCCGGCACCGCGGTCTCGGTGGTGCCCGCCGGCATCACCGACGTGGTCGTCGAGCTCGCCGGCGGCGCGCGCCGCGGCGGGCGCGTGCTGGCCCGCGACGCCGACGGCCTGACGCTGGTGGCGCTGACGCTCTCGTCCGACGAGGCGCCGAAGCTGCCGGCACTCGCCGTGGCCGAGCGCGATCGCGTGCTGGCGCCCGCGGTGTGGTTGGTGGGGCTCGGCCTGACCGACGGGCAGGCGGCGCCCTCCCTGGGCGGCCTGCGGCGCGTCGACGCGCGCGGCCGCTGGCGCCTCGACCTGCCGCTCGGCCCTGGAGCGCCCGTGCTCCACGACGGGCTCGTCGTGGCCGTGGTGGTCGAGCGCGACGGGCGCACGGCGTCCGTGGCGCTGCCCGCGGGCCGCCTCAGGGCGGTGGCGGCGCAGCTTCGTCCCTGAGCGCCTCGGGCAAGAGCGCCGCGCGCACGCGCGCGCCGACGTCGACGGCGGGGTCCGAGGGCGCGTCGCCGAACCACCAGGCGCGCAGCGCCGCGCGCCGCGCAGCCTCGCCCACCACGGCCTCGCGGC